>JBEEGX010000251.1:0-7422 GCA_041167105.1 Verrucomicrobiota bacterium | reverse complement strand
GAATGGCCGACATGGTCGCTTCGGTGCCGCTGTTAACGAAACGGATTTTTTCGATCGACGGCATCCAATCGCAAATAAGCTGCGCGAGCTCGACTTCGAATGGATTGGGAATTCCGAAACTCAATCCGCGCGTCGCGACATCTCGCACAAGATCGACAACTACATCCGGCGCGTGACCGAGAATGGCCGGGCCCCAGCTCCCGACGTAATCGATGTATTCATTCCCATCGACGTCCCAGATGCGCGCGCCTTTTGCGCGATCGACGAAGAATGGTTCGCCGCCGACGTTGCGAAACGCGCGGACGGGAGAGTTCACGCCGCCGGGAATTATCTTTTGCGCAGCGGCGAAAAGTTCTGATGAGCGCGAGTTCAAAGGAGCAAACGCTCAACGTTCAACGCTCAACGTTCAACATCCAAGTGGAGGCGGGGGCGGGAATCGAACCCGCGAATGGAGGTTTTGCAGACCTCGGCCTTACCACTTGGCTACCCCGCCGAAAAAGGAGAGGCAAGTATCGAACGTCGCGCTGTGGTGTCAACGCAGTGATGGGGAGTCGCGAGGAGAATTATCCGTTCGCGTTGTCGCAAGATCGACAACGCGCTTCGTGCGCGTTGCAAAAGCTACTTGGGCTTTTGCGTTGCGGGTGCGACCGGTTTGCTATTGATCTCGATCACGCTATCCGGCGGCGCGGTGCGCTGCGGGAAACGCGGACGCAGGATGGCGGACGCGTTGTTGGCGAGGGTGAAGAGAGCAAGCAAACAGAGCGCTGTCTGTGATGCACGTTTCATAGTGGGAGCTATGAGTTGCATGGTTTATGCCAAAGGGTGTGGCAATGGAAGAAAAATCTTTTACCCGTTTTGTCCGGTGAAATTTTCCACCGCGAAGGACACGAAGATCACGAAGATTTTGCAGGTGCTTTGCGAACTCCTTTCCTTTGCTTCTTGTCCTTCGTGTTCTTCGTGGTGAAAAAATGAATTTGCGCGTTACGTTGGAACGCGATGCCACAGTTTTCTTATCGCGCGCGCAATGCCGAGGGCGCACTCGTCGAAGGCGTGCTTGATTGCGCGGACCGCGGGGTCGCGATTCGACAAATCGAGCAACAGCGTTGCATTCCAATCAAGATCGACATGGTGGGCGCGCCGGCGGTTGCGCAAAGGAACGGCGCGGGCCGAACGGCTGCCGCCGCGGCAAAATCAGCGGCGCCGGCGCCATCGCTGAAGATTTCGCACGGGCAATTGCTGCTCTTCACCGAACAGCTCGCGCATTTGCTGCAAGCGGGCATGACGCTCGACGAGGGATTGTCGATCTTAGACAAGCGTCTCAAACAGCCCCGGCTGCAAACGATGACGCGCGGTTTGCATCAGGCGCTGGTCGATGGCCGCAGTTTTTCGCAAGCATTGCGCGACTTCCCGCGAATTTTTGCGCCGCTCTATGTGAATCTCGTCGCTGCCGGCGAAGCGAGCGGCGCGTTACCGGAAATTCTCGACCGGCTGGTGAAACATCTCATGCAGGCGAAAAATCTGCGCGATCGGGTGCAGATGGCGCTGATTTATCCGGCCGCGCTGACCGTCGCCGGCATCGTGCTCATCACCGTCTTCATCACTTTCATGGTGCCGCAACTGACGTCGTTCATGTCGCAAAACAACGGCACGCTGCCGCTCGCCACGCGCATTTTGTTAGGCGTGCATCATCTCATCACCGGGTACTGGTGGCTGGGCGCGCTCCTTGTCGCCGCGGGCGTCGCCGGTTTTCGCGCGTTCGTCAGGAATCCGGAAGGCCGCATCGCGTGGGACCGTTTCCGTTTAGTCATACCGGGTTACGGCCGGTTGATTCGCGACCGTTATTACGCGCAGTTCGCGCGCACGCTCGGCACCCTTGTGCAAAACGGCATTCCGCTCTTGCGTGCGCTCGATCTCGTGGCCGAAATCGCGGGCAACAAATTTCTCGAAACGAAACTCGTGGAAGCGCGACGCGCCGTTGTCGATGGAGCGACATTATCGGCGGCATTAAGCGCGCAGGATTTATTTCCCGATCTGTTCACGGACATGATGGCAGTGGGCGAACAGACCGGCCGCTTCGGCGAAACGATGCAGACGATCTCGGACGTTTACGAGCGGGAGCTCGATCGCACCGTCGGCGTCATTTCGACGTTGATCCCGATCGTTATCGTCGTTCTTATCGCGGTCGTGGTGGGCGCGGTCGTCTACAGCGTGCTCTCGGCGGTTTTCGATATGACGAAGAGTTTGCAGTATCGCCCGCACTAGTTTAATCTCGGCGCGATCTTAAATGGCTTACCGCTTCGTCGCGCTGGGACTCTTGCTATTCGCGGCTCTGTCTTCACGAGCGCAACAAGCTTTGCCGCAAAATCTCGGACCGACAGTCGAGATCGGCACCGAACCGAAAATTCCCGAGAAAGCGTGGCTCGATCTTCGCCAAAACGCGCCCGTAAGATCGACAACTCAATCTGCGCCTGACTGGGTCGAGTCCGTCGGCATGGACACGCCGCGCGTGGTCGAGGGTGTCGCCAAGAGCGTTTTCCGTATTCGCCTAACGAAGCCGACCGGAGACTACTCCGTTTTATTTTTGCGATTGTTCTTCGACGACAACGAAGACGCGCGTCCGGAAATCGTGGCGTGGGATGAAGTCGGCGCACAAATTCTTCGTTCGGGCGCGCTCGGTTCGGGCGTCGGCGTTTCCACTTCGGAATCGGTCATGATTCCGGCGAAGGAAGTTTCCACCATCGACATCGAAGTGCCGGGCGACGGCAGCACCATTCGCGGCGCCTATATGGATTGGATGACGATCGGCGAAATCGTGCATCCGGCGAACGCCGACCATCGCGATCTCGTGGCCGCGCCATTCTCGGTGGCGTCGACCTTGCGCGCGCCAGAAAAAGATCTGGAGCAATTCGGCACCGTCACCGCCACGCTCGCGCCGGAGACAATTCACATTGGCCCGAACGTCGAAAACGGCGCCGCATTTCAATTTCCGATGGAAGCGCAACCATTGCTTGCGTTGCTTACCTTCGAAGTCGCGAGTCCGCACATTGATTCTCCGCCGGAAGTCGTGGTGAATGGCGAAAACATGGGCGCCGTCACGCTGAGCTTGCCGGAACTGGCCGATCCCGGTTATCGCGGCGAAATGCAATCGCTCATCACCGGAATGCGATTCCACTACACCGGCTGGGTGCGCGCGCAAAAAATCATCCCGGCCAGCGCGTTGAAGGCGGGTAACAACGACATCGTCGTCATTGCCGGCGCAGGGACGGAGAAGTCGGCCATTCGCGCGACGCAGGTGCAATTGAAATATCTGTGGGAGAAATCAGATTATCTCCTGAACACCGGCCGATAGACTGAACGCCGCGCCGGATCGATTGTCTCAAATGCTCATCATGAAAATCCGCCGACCCCGGAACGCATTCACGCTGCTCGAGATCATGATCGTGGTCACGATCATCGCCATTTTGATGGGCGCGGCGATTTATAAGCTGGGCGGCAACATCGAGTTCGCGAAACACAGCACGGTCGGCGCTGACATCCAATCGATCAACACGCAGCTACGTCTCTACGAAAGCATGAACGGATTTTTTCCTTCGACCGAACAGGGATTGCAGGCGCTCGTGACGCAACCGGACACGGATCCGAAGCCGTCGCGCTGGTATCAATTGTTCAAAGAATTGCCGAAAGATCCGTGGCGCAACACCTACATCTATCGATGCCCTGGGATCAAGAATCCCGCCGGCTACGACTTGTATTCTGCTGGCCCAAACCGTATCGATGACAACGGCACCGGCGACGACGATCCGGGCGGCTAAGTCGTTAAGGCCGCCGCGCAAGATCGACAATCGTTAGATCGACATCTACTCGTCAACGTTCGGCGTGACGTTCGGCGCCGAAGGCGGAATTGGCCCGGCGGCGGATTGCGGATTTCGCTGAATCACCGGCCGCGTGTGCGGCGACGGCGTGGCCACCGCCGGATATTGCGGAGGTTTTGGAATGTTCTGCTGTTGCTGCGGCACGGCGAACGGCGTCGGCTGCGGAACTGCCGCACCGCCACTCGGCACCGGCACACTCGCGCTCGGTTGATTCACGAGCGACTCATTGAATCCGAGCGTCGCGAACTGTCCGTCTTTGCTGATGGTGACTTTCGTTTCGCCCTTTTTGTCCGACCATTGGATGTTCGCGATGCCGTAGCCGTGGTCGTTAGGCTTTTCCGTCGTCAGGAACTCATGAAAATTTTTGTCGCTCGCGGAAATCACCGTTACGAGATCGGCCTGCTCGGTGTGCGCGGCGTTCGCGACGTAAAGGTCCTTGAAAATCGTTGGGGTCGAGGTCGGCACCGCAGCAGTGGCCACCTTGAAAGGCGATTGTTGCAACATTCCGCTGTAACGATTGAAGTCCGGACGCTTCGGAATGTCGTCCGCCGCTTGCGCGGCGATCACACTGGCGACCGGCAAGATCGACAATAACATTTGGCCTAGCTTCGTTTTCATCCTTTGCGCGGCGCCGGCGCGAACCAGCGCGCGACGCGGAACTTTCCTTTCATCATCGTTTGGTCATTGCTATCGACGGCGAGATTGACGCTCTCGAAAACAATGAACGCTTCCGGCTGCTGCACGTCGTAAAGAAAATGCACCAGCGGCTGCCACGGGCTTTTCGTCTCGATCGAGGCGAACACAGTCTGATGGTTCGGCGTCGTCTCACCCGAACCGATCTGCGGATTTTCAATTAACACTTTGTGCTTCTCCGCGACCTGCTTGAGCTGGTCGAGCAAGGTCGAAGCTTCCGCCGGACTTTTCACGACCGGCTGATGTTGCTGCAACCATTGCTGGCGTTTCGTCCAAAGATCGCGCTCCTGCATGAACACGGTTTGCTCTTTGCGTTTCGCCGCCATCGTCGCCAGTTGCGTGCGCGATTCTTTGATCGCGCCGAGCAGCCAGCTCCAGACCAGAAAATTGAAAAGCAGGAACACGACCGCGCCCACGCCTAACGAGAGCATCCGCTCGCGCGCGCTCATGCGCGTCCACCACATCGGCAGTGTCACTTTCATCGCGGCCTCCCTTCAATGCGAAATTGCGCGTGGCCATTCGGCAACAAACGCGGATCGGCCATGGTGAAATTGAAAATCTGCAACCCGGGATTCTTTTTCACCTTGTCTACGAATTGATACGCGAGCTGGGCGTTGTCGCCTTCGCCGTCGATCGAAATCTGGCGCGCGGATTGATTGAACGCGGTGATGTGCACCTGCTCCGATGGCAAACTCTCGGACAGATGCAAAAGAATTTCGACCGGGTAGAAGCGCGCGTCGATGGCCGGTGAGAGCGACTTCCAATTCGTTTCCGCATCGCGCACGAATTTCACCTGCGGCTCGTCGCGCGCGATGAGTTTGTTGAGCCGGATAAGATCGACATGGAGGTAGCCCCAATACAAAACCGCGAGCGCGACCAGCGCTGCGTAGCCCGCGCCCGCCCAGACCAGCCGCTTCTTCCAGTGCTCGCGCCTGACAAGTTGCGCGCGCCGTTCGCGCCAGCTCGCCGGCAGCAAATTCATTTTCACCGCCGCCGGCGGGGCTTCGATGCCGACCAGCTCGGGCCGCTTCGTCAAAATTCCTTCGACGGTGTCGCGCAATTCGTAACACGTTTCGTCGAGCAACACGTTCGCGAATGATGCCTCGATTCCCTGCAGCTCAGCGCTGAGAGTCAGTTGCGGCAATTCGGCTTCGAGATGTTCCGGCGCGATCCCATCGAGCATGCGGGTGAGACTCACTTTCCCGTTCTCGGTCACGGCCGAGACTAACGACTCGCCTTCGGGATAAATGAGCAGCGCGCGACCTTCCGGCGCGTGCGTCGTCGCGCGATGCGATGCGTAGACCGTGACTTGTTGTGGAATGTTGCCGCTCTCGAGCAACGGCGCGGCCAGCTCCGCCAGTTGATCGTTTCGCACTGCCACCGCCGAGACCACGCTTTCGTTTTCGTTTTGCTCGATCACTTCGAAATCGGTCGTCAATTCATCGAGCGAAAACGGCAGCGCCTTTTCGATTTGCAGCCGCACCATTTCGCCGAACTCCGCCGGATCGACCGTCGGAAGTCGAAATCGTTGCGCGAGTACGGCCGAGACCGGCAAACTCAAGATCAGTTTATCGTTAGGCCGAAGCAACGGCACGGCCGCTTCGAGACTGGCGATCTGGCGCACGTCGTAAGCGCCGTTGCTCTCGCTTGCCCGCAAAAGATTCCAGCCGTGCGCCGTCGGTAAAATGAAGACAGGTAACGATGTCGATCTTGTCGTTGTCGATCTTTCTTCGGCCATCAAAATTCTTTCCACGTAATCAACTGCGGCTGGCCGGCTGTGCCCACTTTGCGCACGACCATTTGCACCGTGCGCGTCGCTTCGCCCGATCTGCCGACGCTGACAATGCGATACACCGGGTCTTTAATCGAGACTAACGGCGCCAGCGCCTGAAATTGTTGTGGAGTAAAATTCAGCGCGTTTCGTACCTCTTCCATCGAGCGGAACTTCGCATCATCCGGTGTGCCATCGATTCCATCCGCACCGCGGCGCAGTTGCAAAAACGCTTCCACCATCGGCTCCGTTAATCCCGGCAGCGCAAGCAAAACATCATGCGACGCCCACATAAGATCGACAGGGCCGTTGCTGTTCAATGTGAAATCGTCGTCCCAACCGGGCTGCGCCGTGAAGCGCTCCCACCCTTTGATTTTCTTCAGTTGATCGATGCGCGTGAGCAATGTGTTCGCCGGATGATAGTCTTCGCTGTCCTCGGCCCCATTTAGCCTAACAAGATTATCCGGGTCGACCCAGTCGAGCAGACAGTCCAGCATTCGCTCCCGTTCATTCAGGTCGACGTCCTTGTTTTCCAAATATTTTCGCAGCATTTCCATGCGGGTGGGATCTTCGCCCGCGACTAGCCAGTTGAGATTGAACCGGCCGCCTTCGCCGGTGAGGCGCGCCTGATAACTGCGCCGCGCATCGAAATGGCCCGTCAGGTTCGGCGAATCGGGTTTGATCGTCGGATGCAATGCAACCTCCGAGCCCGAGCATGCCATCGCTTCGGCTTCGAGGATGCGATTGGCGGCGCCCGAAATCGTTAGGCGCGAATTCACGTCCAGCGCCCACGAAATCACCATCGCGCTCAGAAGAAACAACGCCCACAGCGCGAGCATCAACGCCGCGCCGCGCGTGCGTAAGATCGACATCTTCATAGCGGCGTGCGTCCCAAAGCAATGATCGCGGTCCACGGCACCGAACTTCCCGCGCGCGCGATCGAAATTTTCACCAGCCGCGGCAAAGTCATGTTGTCCGTCCACTTGTCGAGCCACGTGTTCAAGCGCGGATCAAAATACTTAACCTGCAAACTTTCCACATCGGTGAGCAGCGGAATCCAACTGTCGTTTTCATTGACGATGCCCT
>JBEEGX010000250.1:0-7136 GCA_041167105.1 Verrucomicrobiota bacterium | reverse complement strand
GTACGAATCGTTTCATATGCGTGTTCGACGTTGAGGTTCGGTAACAATTCGAGCCTGACGCGACCGGCGGTTTCGCGCAAGCCAACTCTACGGCGCCTCGGTTGCCGCCGGCCCATCGATGTCGATCTTCGCTTCGGGTTCGCCCGCGCGCGGGGGACCCGGTTCGTCCACGCGCACGATGCGCAATGCGCGTCCGCTCGTTTCGTCGATGTCGATCAAAGCGCCGCGCAAACGCACTTCGCCACCTGCCACCGGAAACGGCGCCGGCAAATTGGACATGAATCGGTTCACGATCGGCTCGATCGCGCGACCGAGAATGGATTCCGTCGGTCCACACATGCCGGCGTCGCACAGAAACGCAGTGCCGCCGGGAAAAATTTGTTCGTCCGCTGTTTGCACATGCGTGTGCGTGCCGATCACAGCCGAAACTCGGCCATCGAGAAAACGCCCGACCGCAATTTTCTCGCTCGTGGTTTCGCCGTGAACATCGACAACGATATTGGGCGTCTCTTCGCGCAGCTCCTTCACCACCTGGTCGAGCGCGCGAAATGGATTCTCCAAAATCGGCTGCATGAATGTGCGGCATTGCACATTGATCACGCCCACTTTGCCCTTCGCCGTTTCCAAGACGATCGAGCCGCTGCCGGGCGCGCCTTTCGGATAATTGATCGGACGCAGTAAACGCGGCTCGAGATTCAAAAACGGAAAGACATCTTTCTGGTCCCACACATGATCGCCGGTCGTCACGACGGAAACGCCGGCGCGAAGAAGATCGATCGTGAGCCGCGCGGTGATGCCGCGACCGCCCGCCGCGTTCTCGCCGTTCACGATGATGAAATCGATCGCGTGTTGTTCCTTCAACTCCGGCACGCGCGCGACGACGGCGCTGCGGCCGGGTTCGCCGACCACATCGCCGAGGAAAAGCACGCGCAACATCGTGCGGTCATCGTATTCGATGCTTCATTGACGGCGAAATGATTTTTCGCGCCGCGCTGCTGGCAATCACCTTGTCGATCTTAGCGATTGTCGATCTTGCGGCGGAGAACCTTGGCATCCTCGGCACGAAACCGCGTTGGAATGTGCTCGAGCATTATCAGCGAACGATCACCCGTGATCAGTTCACGTATCTGCTCAACGACGTTTACTGCACGCACGGATTCGCAGAGGACTTATTCAACATCGACAACGACTCCGTCCGAATTCTCGAGAATCGCGACACGCAGAAATTTTTCACGCTGCGTTTTGCGCCGGACGAATCATCGCGCACAAGCATTCCGCGTCTTTGGCGCCCCGCCGAGTCACTGCCTCCTGCGAAGATCGACAAGCCGCTTTCGGGTTTGCGTATCGCGCTCGATCCCGGCCACCTCGGCGGCAGTTGGGCGAAGGTGGAGGAGCGCTGGTTCAAGGTCGGCGAAAGCAAACCGGTCACCGAAGGCGATCTCACGCTCAAGGTCGCGCGCCTTCTCGCGCCGAAGCTGCGTTCGTTAGGTGCAAAAGTTCTCTTCGTCCGCAACAGCAACGAGCCGGTCACACCGATGCGGCCGAATGATCTTGTCGATCTTGCGCGAAAGATTTTGATCAAGAACGGCGTGCCCCGGCCGCGCGACGAAGTGCTTAATCCAAGCGACCCGGCGAAGGAGGGGACGATCCGTTTTCAAAGCGAGATTTTATTTTATCGCTACAGCGAAATCCGCCGCCGTGCCGTGCTCGTGAACACAAAGCTGCATCCCGACGTCGTGCTCTGTTTGCATTTCAATGCCGAAGGTTGGGGCGATCCGAGTAATCCAACTTTGATCGACAACAATCATCTCCATCTGCTCGTGAACGGTTCCTATTTGAAAGACGAGCTCGAGTTCGATGATGAGCGTTTCGAAATGGTGCGGCGACTTCTCAGTCGCGCATACGACGAGGAGCTCCCGCTCTCCGACACAGTCGCAACTGCGATGGCGAAAGAAACCGGCCTGCCGCCTTTTCAATATCCCACCACGCTGACCACGACGAAGATCGGATCGAGCGGTTACGTTTACGCGCGCAATCTTCTCGCGAATCGGCTTTATCGTTGTCCGGTCGTTTACTGCGAGCCGTACGTCATGAATAGCAAAGATGCCTTCGCGCGTATTCAAACCGGCGATTATGACGGTCTCGACAACGCCGGGCGCAAAAGCATTTTCCGCGAATACGCCGACAGCCTGACGAACGGCTTGGTCGAATATTACCGCGAAGCGCGCGGCTTATAATTCTTCGATCGCGGCGCGAATGTCATCGAGCGTTACGTCCCGCGACAAAAACGCCGACCCGATCTTCGGCGTGACCACGAACCGAACAGCGCCACTCTCGAACTTCTTATCGTGCGCGACCGCATCAAAGATTTCTTCGCGCGAGAATTCGTTCGGTAATTTCGTCGGCAGCTCAAAACGCCGCACAAGATTGACAATCGCATCTCGCCGCTCCTTCGCGAGACCGGCGCGCTTCACCGAAATGTTCGCCGCCGCAATCATGCCGAGACTGATCGCGTCGCCGTGCGCCAACGTGTTGTAATTGCCCGCACGCTCGATCGCGTGACCGATTGTGTGCCCGAAATTCAAAATCGCGCGTTCGCCCGTTTCATCGCGCTCATCCTTCGCCACAATGCGCGCCTTGATTTCGACGTTACGTTTCACAAGATCGACAGTCCGAGCCGGACTGGCACTAAGATCGACATGTGAAAGCTGTTCGAACATCTCGGCGTCGGCGATGATGGCGTGCTTGATTATCTCGGCAAGTCCCTGACGCAACTCGCGCGGCGGCAAAGTTTGCAAAAGATCGACATCGTCGATCACGAGCGACGGTTGATGGATTGCGCCGATTAAATTTTTCCCCGCCCGCGTATTCACACCGCACTTGCCGCCAATCGAACTGTCGACCATCGCGAGCAGCGTCGTCGGAATCTGCACATGCGGAATGCCACGTTGAAAAATCGCCGCGACAAATCCGGAGATGTCGCCGACAACGCCGCCGCCAAGCCCGATAACGAACGATTGTCGATCTAAGCCGGCGTCGATCATCTCATCGCAAATCAGGCCGACTTGCGCGCGCGACTTCGATTCTTCGCCGGCGGGAATTGTAATCAGTGTGGGCTGAACTTTTGCGCTTGTTAGGCTACGCGCCGCGCGCTCCGCGAAAACCGATGCGACATTCGTATCGCAAATGAGCGCGCAGCGTACGGGCTGCAATAGCTCAGCGATGGTCGGACCAACCTGATCGAGCAGCCCCGACCCGATGCGCGCTTCGTACTGATAGCCGCGACCGGAGATTTCGACGGTGGTTACTGACACATGCCGTCCGTGGTCCAACGCGCGGGATTGCACTTATCGTTTGGGTCTCCGTTAGTGAATGTCGTCCAGCTCATGTTTTCGACGTGGAGGTCAGCCATGCATGCATCGATGCGCAGACGGCGATTGTGTGTGCCGCCCGACGCCCCTGACTTATCGACGACAACACCACTCGCGGCGGTGCCCGAAAAATTCACGGTCGTGCCGCCCGCCTGCGCGGGCGCGAACAAAACGAAAACACTCGGCGTCGCAATCTTATCCGCGAGGAGCGTATCGTTCGCGGTGGTGCCGTGCGCGTTGGTGTTGAACCCGTAACTTACGGGCGCGGTATTGTCGTCTTCGGTTACCGCGCGTTTATCGAATGGGGACAGAAAAATCTTCCAGCTCGCGAGATATTTTGGATGCAGCGACTTCATCCAGTTGCTCGTGCTCGCGAAAAACGCGCCGTCGTTGTCATTCAAATACATCTGCGTGGCGAGGCCGATCTGGCGCAGGTTGTTCATGTCTTGCGTGACTTTGCCCTTCTCGAGGACGCTGGTGAACGCGGGGGTAAGGATCGCGATGAGGACGGCGATGATGGCGATGACGATGAGCATCTCGATCAAGGTGAAGGCGGCTCGCGATTTCTGTCTCATCGAATCGACTGAGCGTATTTCATTTTTCACGCGCGGCGAAAGAGAAAAGCGCTCTCGCGTTCGCGAGTTGGCTTGACATGCACATTGTCGATCTTGTGTAAGGTTACGGCATGCCCGATCCCATTGAACCGACTCCGCCGCCGATCTCGAGCGCGAATAGCGAGCCGTCGTCACTCGACCTGCCGCCGAACGTGGCCGCGGCGATCGCGTGCATTCCGCTCATCGGCGGGATCATTTTCTGGGTGCTGGAGAAACGCAACCGCTTCGTTCGCTTCTACGCGATGCAATCGATCATCTTCGGAATCGCGTGGGTGCTGTTTAATATTGTATCGGCGATCGTGCGCGCCGTCTTTCTCGCCATCCCGGGCATCGGCGGCATTTTGTTTTTCTTTTGGTCGATCGTGGCCGCGCTCGTGCACCTCGCGTTTCTCGTCATCATGATCATCGCGATCGTGAAAGCGTTCACCAACGTGCGCTGGGACATTCCCTACGTCGGGCCGATCGCGCGGAAGCAAGTCGGCGAAGGTTAATTCGCGAGCAGCTTCACGACGAGCTCGGTCAGGACCAATTCGTGATCGAGCTGCGAAGTGACCAGGCGCAGGTTCGCTTGCAGGCACGCGTCCATTCCTTCGATTAATTTTTTCGTGTCGAAACGATGCGCGTGTTGCGAGGCGATGCCGAGGGCGTAACCGCTGATGCCGCCATCTTTTTTGCGCGGGAGATGTTCGGTCGCGCTCGCGGGCAGCCGATTGATTGCGCTGATGAATGAGAACGGCTGGTGCGGACGCGACATGCGATTTCGCTCCATCAGGTCTTTGGCGAGAAGAAGATTTCGCACGGTTGGAATCATGGCGACGAGCAGAATGCCGATGGCGCTCTCGCCCTGATCGAGCAAACGCCTAACGAGGCGCAATGCGCGTTCGAGGTCGCGCTCGGCCAATGCGTTGCCGAGCTCGAAGATGACGCCGGCGCGCGACAGCGGCACCAGGTCACGCACAAGATCGACATCTACTCCGCGTTTCTCGGCGAGGTAGATGTCGATCTTTTCCAATTCGTTTTCGATTTGTCGCGTGTCGCCGCCCGTCAATAAGACGAACAATTCGAGCGCGCCGTTTTGAAATTCCAATTTGCGTTCTTTCGCGCGGCGCAAGACGAGCTCAGTCGCTTCCTCTTCCCAACCGCTGCGCGACGAATCGAGTTTGTCGAACACCTGGACCTCCGCGCGTTTCCCGAGTGTCTTGTAAAACGAACGCCGCTTATCGACTTCCGTCGCGCTGAAGAGCAGCGTGATTCCGTCAGCGAAACCTTCGTTGATCACGTTCGCGAGTTGTTCGAGCGCTTCTTGCACGCTCGCGGCGCGGCCGATGATGCTGTCGGCGAGAAAATTCGCGTTCTTTAGCCAGACAAGTTTCGCGCCGCCGAAAAACGGCAGCGTGTTTAAAGCGTCGATTGTCGATCTTATCTGCCTGGCCGCTTGGTCCGCGTTGTCCGCGGCGCCGTCGATAATTTCCAATCCGAAATCGCCGGCATCGGGCGACGCAAGTTGTTGGGCAAGCTCAGCCGCAACGCGCTTCACTTCCGATTCGTCGGAACCGACGACGGCGTGAATATTCGCGGTCGCGGTTTTCGGTTTTGCCTTCGTCTTCGGCATCAACGGCAATGCTAGCCGCCGTCCGCTTGTTGCAAAGAAGTTCCGAAATCTTTGGAAGCGTACTCGCGAAATTTTTCCTCGAGCACGGGCGTCGTGGAAAATTTTCCGGCGTAGGTGCGCGCGAGCGCGGTCTCGAATGGTTGATGTCGACCAAGCGCGTCGAGCAAGGTGAGAAAACTCGACTTATCACTGACAGCGAGAAAACGGACGAGCCGCTCGGATTCGTCGTAGAAGGTTTCGACGTGATCGTTAGGCACGCGCGTCATGTTCACCAGAGTGGAGATTGGAATGAGATCGGATTCGGCAATGGCGCTGGAGTGCGGCTTCGCGATGTAACCGCGCGCCCGCTCGTAACTCGCGTGCGCCGATTTCGAAATGTATTGTGCGATGCCTTCATTGAACCAAAGCGGCACGCCGTCCGGATAAAAGCGATGAATCACGAGATGGACGATCTCGTGGCCGAGGACGTTGCCGGAAAATTTGTATCGCGGATCGCGCACGATGAACAAGCTGCCGCCGGAATGAATACCGCCGGTCCATTTCTCCAGTTCGCCGAGTCCCTGAAATTGCTGCCAGTCTTCCGGCCGCTCGAAAATGTAGACGTGCGACTTCGTGTCGGCCGGCGATTGGTTGCGCTCGAGTTCTTTGGCCACGACGCGATAATGAAATTCCGCTTCGACGGAGACGGGCGTCGCGACGTAGGTGTGCGCGAAGTGATAAATGAAATGCTCAGTCTCGCCGTGCTTCCATTGCTCGGGATTAATGCTAAGAGCTTTTTCGCCTAACGGATTTGGATCCCGCTGCGTCAGTTGCGAGAACTCAACTTCCGTAAGCGAAGTCGATTCGTTGATCTGCGCGGCGGCGGTCAGACAACACAAGATCGACAAGGGTAAGATCGACATGCACCGCATGAACGATCTGGAAGCTACTTGCGTGCTAAACGCGCGAGCGGCGGCGGCCGGAATTCCGCGTGTACTTAACAGGCCGGCGTTTCGGCTCGATCTTCGAAATGCCGGTGCCGCTTTTCACTTCCATGATCTGGTCGCGCAACAATGCCGCGCGCTCGAATTCCAAATTTGCCGAGGCGCGTTGCATTTCATCCTCGAGCTCGCGCAACAGTTCGGTGAGATCGAAATTACCGCCAGTTTCATTGATGACAGACGCCGCAATTTCGCGCCCGCGCAAAACGGTGTGCAGACTTTCCTGTACCGCGCGTCGCACCGTCTGCGGCGTGATGCCGTGCTTCTCGTTATAGTCCACCTGTTTGGTGCGGCGATATTCCGAGATCGAGATGAGCGCCTGCATGCTTTGCGTCATTTGATCGGCGAAGAGCACGACTTCGCCGTTAATGTGTCGCGCGGCGCGACCGGCCGTCTGGATGAGCGAAGTTTGGCTGCGCAGAAATCCTTCTTTGTCGGCGTCGAGAATACAGACTAACGACACTTCGGGAAGATCGAGACCTTCACGGAGCAGATTGATGCCGACGAGAATGTCGAACTCGGCCGCGCGCAGTCCGCGCAAAATTTCCACGCGCTCGAT
>JBEEGX010000249.1:0-33020 GCA_041167105.1 Verrucomicrobiota bacterium | reverse complement strand
GATCTGCGTTTGCGAGAGCGCTTCGCCGCGCGCCCGGAAAAAAAGCTGTGCGTAAAATTCACTCGGATTAATCGTCTGCTCGCGCGGCGCATGTGTGTAAAGCTCCGCCGTCACGCCGATACTTTTCGCCGTGGCCTCGATTGCGTTTAGCAGTTGTCGCAACGCGAGCGCGCGGCGTTCTCGCGCGCCGAGACAAAGTGCGCTGCCATCGCGCATCACGCGTGGACCTTCGCCAAATCGGCTCGCGGTCTTGTTCGCCTTATTCAGCGTCGCGATCACGTCGTCCGGCAGAAACGGCGCTTCGTCGTCGCGCGGCGGCCACACGCCTTCGTTCAGTCCAGCGAAAATCACGTGCGACCAATTCTGATTTTCCGCGTGGTCGTAACGCAGCAGTTGCACGCGCGCGTACGGATGTTCGCCATGGGCATCGCGCTCAAGCGAGGATTCGGCGAAAAGATCGCTCAGCCAGCGCAAAAAGTTTTCGCGCGAGATCTCACCTGTGAAATTTTCGCTCCAATCACGCGACGAACGTTCCAGCTCGGCCGCGCGCTCCGTCCATTGCAACGCACGGAAGATCGACAATGTCTCTTTCAGCAAATCGGCGAACGGCGCGAGATCCGGTAAAAATTTGATCTTGCCCAATCCGACAGCGACGTCGCCGTAGATCGCGTCGTCATTTCGGCGCGCGCAATATTCCTGCAAAACATCGACCGCATTGATGAGAATGTCGCCGCAAGCGCGCTGCAGTTTATCTTCAATGGTGCGGAGCGGCAGCGGATCGAACGACTTCACCGCCGCAGGCGATTGCTTCAAAAAACGGAGCAGGGCGCCGAGCCGCGGCTGTCGTTGCAATTGAATCCAGCCGCGCCATTCCTCGTCATCGAAAACTCCGCGCAACGGATGCGCGATGCCGTCGTTGTGCGGAATGCCCAGCGTTTCCAGTTGCGTGGCGACGAGTCGCGCGAGCGCGCCCGGGCCAGGAAGTAAAATGCCGATGCGTTCGCATCGGTTTTCGCTCAGGAATGCGACCGCTAACGCCGCGATGGTCTGCGCTTGCTGCGTCGTATCGCGCGCCATGAAGAAATGCGCGTTGTCGTTAGCCTTGACCGCTTTGCGTTTCGATCCGCGCGGCGCTTGCGCGAGCAACTCCGCAAATGAAGATGTCGATCTTGCATTCGTCGCCGCGATTTGCTCGGCCGCACCGAATGTTTCTTCCCACGTCGCCACCCACGTTTCGTCGATCTCGCGCGCTTCATCACGCGGGTCGCTTAACACAACCGTCGCGTCGCTCGCGCGCGCGGCTGCACTTCGCAGTAACGGCCACAGCGACCAGTGCGCGGCGTTGAACCCCGCGATCAGCAAATTCGCGAAATGAGGTCGCGCTTCGTCCGCAATCGCGCGATCTGCTTCGTGCGCAAACGTGAAGCCGCCATCGCGGACCGACTTTTCAAATCGTGCAGCAATGTCGCGCAACGTTTTCGATTCAAGCTGCGATGAATCCGCACCCGAAGCGTAGAGGTGGTCGAGCGGCTGCAGAAAACTGTCCGGGTCACGCGCGACCGATTTGGCCATAAGCACGCGCGACGTTTCGTTGTCGATCTTGTGCTCGCGCAAAAAATCATCGGCCGCCGCGCCTAAGAACAATCGCAAATCCTCGCGCCGCGGCACACGCACCCCGCGTGGCCCGAGCAACAACTCTCGCAACTGCGGCGCCAATAAAAATCTCACGCCGAGCAACGAGATGTTGCGATTCAACAATTCGCTGCGAAAAAAATACGCCAATGCCGAATGCGGCGTAACGACGACGATGGGCCGTGATTCCTGCAGCGCTTTAGTCGCGACCGATTCGAACCACGGCGCGATCACACCTTCCCACGCGTCGGCGGGCGAGCTGCCGATGTGGAGCGAAATGCGCGCGCGATTTGGTTCAGTTACGCGGCGCGCGGGCGGCATCGTTCAACTTAGCGTGATCAAACTGCGGCGCGAGCACGCGTCGATCTCCGGTTCGTCGCGTCACACCTTGTCGATCTAACAATTCCAACAACGGCACCATCACGCGTCGCGAGCTTTCGAGCGCTTGTCGCAATTCGCTCACCGTCACGCCGCCACGCGACGCGATAAGATCGGCCACGCGCTTTTTCATTTCGTCGAACGTTGATCGTGTAATGACGATCTCGCGCGAAATTTCCAGGACGTCGCCGCGCTCAATTAAGAAACGGAGCGCTTTGCGATGCGCGTCGTCGATCTCGATTTCTTTGCGATTCGGCGGATCGAAAGTCGAAAGACTTTTCACGATCTCGTTGGCCATTGCGCGCAATTGCGCCGGTAACGCGGCGCGATGAGAACGTCGCGCAATGGTCGATCCCGCTTGCACGCATTCGTTGTGCGCAAGATCGACAACGATAAGATCGACAATCACCGGGGCGACATCGCCAAGATTCGCGCGCAAATCGCTCAGTTCGATTCCGCTTCGATCCGATTGCGCCTCGTGAAAGCGATCGATCGCATTGAGTGCGCGTGTGCGTGCTTCTTTCCATGCGCCGATTTCAATCGCGACTTCAGCCGCGAGAAAAACTTCGCCGCGTTCGGCCAGGCGTTGCAACGCCGAGGAGATTTCGGCGACGCTGAAGCGCGAGTGTCGCAGAAGATCGGAACGCATCGCCCACGTCCGATGCTGCAATTCAGATGCAACGACAAGATCGATATCTTCCATTCCACGCGCGCGCGCGGCGAGCCATTCGGAGTCGGCCCGTTCGTCGCCCACCTTCAGGATCACGCCGCCGGCGATCGTGTGTTGCTCCGACGCATCGCGAATAATGAAGCGGTCGCCCACGAAGGCGAACAGGGGCGCGTGCAATCGCAATTGTGCGTGTGCTTCCTCTCCGCGATGCAACGCGGCGCAATTGCGCAAAATAATTTTCGCGCGCACGCGCGTAGCGCCGTGATGCAGATGGACCGTCGCGCCTGATTTAAGTGCGAGATTGCGATCCAAGCGCGGCGACATACGCAACGTTGCATCGATTACATTCGCGGGAACGAACTCGTCTGTGCTGATGACATCGCCGCGCGACACATCGGATTTCGCGGTCAGATCCGGAAGATTCAGCGCGACGCGCGTGCCCGGCGTTGCAAGATCGACATCTTCACCGTGCGTTTGCATCGAACGAATGCGCGCGGTCGCGCCATGCGGCTGGACAACGATTTTGTCGCTTCGACGCAACACGCCGTCCGTCAGCGTACCGGTCACGACGGTTCCGATTCCGTGCAATGTGAAAGCGCGATCGACGCTAAGTCGCGGCTTTCCGATATCGCGCTGCGGCTCGATCTGCGATAGCTCGCGCCCAAGAATGCTTTTCAATTGCGCAACGGCGGACTGACCGCTTAAAGCGGTTAGCGATGTCCGAACGAGCGGTGCATCGGCGAATGAAGTTTCGCGTAATTCATTTCGAATATCATTCTCGGCGGCGTCCGCATCGCCGATGTCGATCTTCGTTAGGCAAATCACGGCGCGTTTGACGCCGAGATATTCAAGAATTTGCAGATGTTCTTCGGTCTGCGGCATCCAGCCGTCATCCGCGGCGACGACGAGAAGCGCGAGATCGATTGAGCCGACGCCCGCGATCATATTGCGAACGAAGTCTTCGTGGCCCGGTACATCGACAATCGCCGCGTGCATTCCGCCGTCGAGTTTCAGTTCGGCGAATCCGAGATCGATCGTGATCTGGCGCGCTTTCTCTTCCGGCAATCGATCGGGATCGGTGCCGGTAAGCGCTTTGACTAACGAGCTCTTGCCGTGGTCGACGTGACCAGCGGTGGCGATGATGTAATGGCGAATGTTCACGCACTGCAGGCGGCGCGGATTGCATCGACAACACTGTCGTCCTGCTCAGGAAAAATGGTGCGGAGGTCGAGCTTGAACGCGCCCTGCGCGATGTAGCCGATGATGGGCGGCGTTTGCGCGCGCAAGTGCGCTGCGAATTCGTTAGGTGAAATATTTTCCGGGGTGATGTCGATGGTTACTGATGGAATGACCGCGCGCGGCGAGGTGCCGCCGCCGGACTTAACGACGCCGCGACCGACATTGATTTGCGCAGGTAATCCGCGCAAACGCGTGATGATGTTGGCCGCGCGACCGCGCAGCTCGTCCTTGTCGATCTTGATGAGCGCGAGCGCGGGGACCTCGGTAGACATTCCACGGAGGTGAAGGTCCACGGTGGCTTGGAGCGCGGCGAGGGTGAGCTTGTCGCAACGCAACGCGCGAAAGAGTGGATGTTCCTTTAATGCCCTAACGAACCGTTTTTTTCCGACGATAATTCCAGCCTGCGCGCCGCCGAATAATTTGTCGCCGCTGAAACAAACGAGATCGGCGCCATCGGAAAGGGTTTGCGCGGGTGTGGATTCATCTTCCAAGAAAGCCGACGCATCAACGAGACCGCTGCCAAGATCGACAACGAACGGCACGCGCTTCTTGCGCGCGAGTTGCGCGAGATCAGTGGTTGAAGGTGAATCGACGAAACCTTCCATGAAAAAATTGCTGCGATGCACGCGGAGAATGAGCGCGGTGTTTTTGCCGAGCGCGCGCGCATAATCATTGAGGCTCGTCTTGTTCGTCGCGCCGACTTCGCGCAGCTTCGCACCGCTCGCTTCCAGAATCTCGCCGATGCGAAATCCGCCGCCGATCTGCACGAGCTCGCCGCGTGAGATGACGACTTCGGAAGTTTGGGACGCGACGACGCGCGTCCCTCCAATGAAGTGGCTGACGACGAGCACGAGCGCGGCGGCGCAGTTGTTCACGACGGTCGCGGCTTCGGCGTGGCAAAGAATGGCGAGGTTTTGTTCGAGATAATTTGCGCGACTGCCGCGCTGACCTGAGGCAAGGTCGAATTCGAGATTGCTGTAATTCGTGGCGATGTGCGCGACAGCTTCGCGAGCGGCATGGCTGAGCGGCGCGCGACCGAAATTCGTGTGCAAAATTACGCCGGTGCCGTTCACAACCGGCTGCAGACGCGAATGCACATGTCGATCTAACGCGCGCATGACGTGATCGAATACGTCGTCGAAGGTGACCAACTGGTCCGATTCGCGGAGCGCGGCGAGCTCGCGCCTAACGAGCGCGACGATCACGCTCCGCGGAAGATCGACATGGTCGAGCGCGTCGAGGACTTTGTTGACCGCGGGGATTTGTCGACGCCGATCCGATTTTATTTTGTCATGCATATGATCGGACCGCCGCGGCGACGTTTCCCGATTTTGCCGATGACCGTCGCGCACGGCGTCTGCGCTTTGCGCAAGATCGACAACACCTTTTCGAGTTTTGCTTCGGCGACGCAGAGAAGAAGTCCGCCGCTGGTTTGCGCGTCAGCGAGAAGCATCTGTCGCGTCTCGCTCGTGTTGTTCCACTCCACCGTGACGGTGACGGCATAAAGATTTTCGCGCGATCCCCCGGGCACGCAGCCGCGTTCGATAAGATCGACAATTTCATTGCTGATGATCGGCACAGCGTTCGGATCGACATCCGCCGAGACGCGACTGGCGCGACAAAGCGAAATAAGGTGTCCGATCAATCCGTAGCCAGTGATGTCGGTGGCGGCGCGGACGAGATCGCGCTCGGCCAGATCGGCGCCGACGGAATTGATTTGCGACATTAGCCTAACGACGCGGCGTTCGAGGGTGCGCGATGCGAAACCATTTTTAATCGCGGTGGTGGCGATGCCGGTGCCGAGCGGTTTCGTCAGGACTAACAAATCGCCGGGTTTCGCGTTTGCGTTGGTGGTGACGTGGCGAAGATCGACAAGTCCAGTGACGGCGAGTCCGTAAATCGGTTGCGGATTCCGAATGGAATGACCGCCGACAATCGCGCAATCAACTTCGGAAGCTTTGGCCTGACCCCCGCGCAGAATCGCGGCGATTGTTTCCGGCGGAACGAGATCCTCAGGAAAGCCGATGATGTTGAGCGCGGTGATGGGACGGCCGCCCATCGCGAAAACATCGGAAAGCGAATTCGCGGCCGCGATTTGGCCGTAGGCGAACGGGTCGTCGACGATAGGAGTGAAGAAGTCGACGGTTTGCACGAGAGCACGATGTCGATCTAATCGGTAAACGCCGGCGTCATCGAACGTGTTCGAGTTCACGAGCACGCGACTGCGCAAGGAAATGGGTAGCTGCGGCAAAACTTGTCGCAGGGCCTGTTGGCTCAGTTTGGAAGCTCAGCCAGCGCTGGTGGAGAGCGCGGTCAGATTACGGATTTGTTCGCGCGACATCGAAGTCACCTCCTTTCGTTAGGCAAAGAAATTGGCGGAGAGGGTAGGAATCGAACCCACCTCGGCTCTTGCGAGTCAACAACGGTTTTGAAGACCGCGAGGGCCACCAGGCACCCTTCACTCTCCGAATGGCGGAAAGATCGACAATCGATCGTCGATTACTTGAGCTTTTTGATTTGCTTGAAGACTTCGTCGAAGTCTGGCCAATCGCCGCTTTCGAGTTTGGAATGGATGAGCTGATCATTAGCGCGAATCTCGAACGCGCCGCCGCCCGACGGAACGAGGGTGAGCGACGCGATGCGATCGCCGAGTTCAAGAATCTTGGTCGCCAAACTGACGGCCTTCGGCGTGCAGTTTCAAACGACGCAATATTCGATGGAGACTTTCGTCTTCAACGCGAGCCCTCCTTCCGAGATGGAAGCTATCGACGCGGCAAAACGCGGTCAAGGCGCGCGACGCTTCGCGATTTTCTAGGTGCGCTTCGCCCCGCAGCTGGCCAGCCTGGGAACGAGGCGCAAAGTGAAATGTCGATCTTAGTAGTTGTCGATCTTAGAAGGCGAAATTGATGCCGGTACGGATGGCGGTGAAATTGTTTTTCGGTCCGTCGATCACGCCCCAGCTTAGGTCGTTCGTCCAACCAACGTGCGGAGTGATGCGGAATTCCAAACCGAAACCGAACTGGCTTAACAATTCTGTGTGGCTGCCGAAATGGCGGGTGTGCGCGGAAACATCGAATGCGTCCGGCGGACCATGCGTGACGAGCGTGTCACTTTCGCCGCCGCCGAAAATGGCGCCGACACCGCCCCAAGCATAAGGCGAGAAGCGCGTGCAGCGAATCGGATAGCGAAGCGTGAATGTGCCGAGCACGGAGCCGATGGTGCGTTCGTGTCGAGTGCGCTCGCGCGTGAAGACCGGCACGGTTGGATCTTCAAAAATATCGAACCCGGTTTTATGAGCCTCGAGGAAAGAACCTTGGACGCCCACGCCGAAAAAACGCGCGAAAAAGTATTTCACGTCGCCGCCGCCGCCCCAGGCGTGGTCGCCGCCGATGTATTTATCGTAGGTGCCGAGGACGCCGCCGCCTTCGCTCGTGCTTTGCACGATATCGACGAGCCAAAGGTTCGGATTGTAATCGGTGTTGGTGAAGACGTACGTGCCCCAGAGGTTCACGTTCCATTCGTTATCGGCGTAGAACTCAGGACAAGGCGCGGCCGTTGCCGTCATTTCTTTGCCGGAGTAAGTGCCGGCGAACACCGTCGATAAGATCGACATGGACAAGATCGACAACGAGCAAGTGAGTAATCTTTTCATATTCGTTAGGGAATTTTTGTTAGCGATTGCGAGTCGATGCGGGTGCCTCAGCTCCTTGTTCGCCGCCCGGGCCGAAGAGCCACGAGAAAACGGCGAAGACCTGAACGCGCGGCGAATCATCCGTGCAACCCGCGAGCGCCGAAACGTCAATGCGCGTGCTGCGACTCGGTTTCCACGCCACGGTCGGGCCGATGATAAAACTGTTTTCGGGCTCGTCGCGCGTGAATTTGGTGGTGAAGTTTTTGTACTGCATCTCGATACCTGTCTTGAGCCGCTCGTTAGGTAAAAGAATCGGCGTGACCGCGCTCTGGGCAAAGCCCCATTCGCGACCATCATCGAGCGAGGTCTCCTGCTCGAAGAACCAGTTCATCGCCCATTCAAAGCGGCCGCCGAACTCCTGCGCCAAGAGAAGACGAAACTCATACGCGTCCGGTTTTTGTGGGGGGCCACCTTCTTCCTCTTCTCCTCCGCCAGCACCCGCCGGCGGCAGACCATTGGCGGTCTCCTCGCGGCGGATCGGGCCGGTGCCGAATTTGTATTCGACGAAAACGGTCGGATTGAGCGGGATTTTGTTCCAATCAGCGAGAGCATATCGCGCTTCGATGCTGACATTGGCCGGCCCGCCGCCGCCATTGAAACGATCGAAAGCCGCTTCGGCGGCGATGCCGAATCGATAAGGCAGACCCATTTCGGCCTCCTGCGTGAACAAATGATCTGGCGGGCCATTACGAAAGGCGGTGCCCTGATAAATCGTGCCGAAATAAAATGTCCACGGCGGCAGGACGTACGCGGTTGTTAGTGGCGCGAAGCGCGTGCGCGAAATTCCGGGAGGCGCACCGTAGGCGCTCGGGATTTCTTCGCCGGTCACGACAACCTCCTCAGTGCTGACCTGCGCGCGCGATGTTTGATAAGGCGCAATGCAGGTGAAGCACAACAGCAGTGCAAAACAGCGGAAATGGTTAGTCCTCATGGGTAGTCTCCAATTGATTCGGATGGGCCGCGGTCTGCGGTCGCCGATTATTACAGATTTGTCATTTTTCCGGCAAGCGCTTTTTCAGGCTGCCGGAAAGGTGAGGACCACTTTGGTGCCGCCGTCAATTTGATTGTCGATCTTGGCGGAGCCGCCGTGAAGATCGACAATCGACTTTACCAGCGCCAGCCCGAGACCCGCGCCGCTCGGGCTGCGGGAAGGATCGGCGCGATAAAAGCGATCGAAGACGCGTGGAAGATGTTCCGGCGCGATGCCGGGGCCGTTATCGCGAACAGAAATTTCCGTGTGCGATTCGTTTTGCGCGATCGAAATGTTTATCGTGCCCTCGTTAGGCGTGAAGCGCAGCGCGTTCTCCACGACATTGCTCAGTGCGCGGCGGAATAGAAGCGGATCGGCGAAGACCTGGCCCTGGCCAGTGCAACTGAGATTAACATGTCGATCTTCCGCGATGGTTTGGTAATAGGCCGCGACGGTTTCGACAGCGGCGCGCGCATCGAACCAAGCACGCTCGATTTGGCGGTCGGCCGCTTCGGCGCGCGCGAGAAAAAGCAAATTATCAACGATGCCCGAGAGACGTTCGCATTCGGCGGCGACGGATTCGATCGTCTCGCGGTACTCCTCGGCACTGCGCTGACGCGTAAGGCCGACCTGCGCTTCTCCGAGAATATTCGCGAGCGGCGTGCGCAATTCGTGCGCGAGATCGGCCGAAAATTGTGACAATCTTGTAAAGGAATCTTCGAGCCGATCGAGCATGTCGTCGAAGGCGATGGCGAGCGGCCGCAATTCGTTCGGCCATTGCGCGGGTGGCACGCGTTCGCTGAAATGGGTGGGGCCGACGCGCTCGACCGAGCTCGTCATTTGCGCGAGTGGACGCAAGGCGCGACGCGTCACACTGATGGCGATGAGCACAGCGGCGAGAACGCCGAAGGCGAGCACGGTGGCGAAAAGCAGACGAAATTGTCTGCGAAAATTTTCATCGGCGGAACGGTCCTGCGCGATTTGAATTGTGTAGGATTGGCCGCCGACGTGTTCCGAATTCGCGACTAACGAAAACAAACGATCGCCCGCGCGATAATTTTTCGGGCTCGCAAATGTAGATGTCGATCTTAGCGCGGCCGGAAAAACATTTGGCGGAAGCGACGCGTCCATCCCGGGGGTTTCAGTCATGACGCGGCCGGACGAATCGAGGATGCGCACCCAATACGACGCTGGTTCGCCGCTGCGTCTGTTGGTCAGATTAGCGAGGCCGGCGCTTTGTTTCAGATCCGCCCGAATCGCGGCGACTTTGTCCGCTAGGACAGCGTTGTCTTCTTCAACGGCGTGACGCACGACCATCCAGTAGAAGACGCCGAGCGAGCACGAGAGAAGCAAGGCCGCGGCGAGGGTGAAGAGCAGGACGAGCTGCGACGCGATGGAGCGCGGGTTATTCGGCTTTGAGGACATAGCCGACGCCGCGAATGGTGTGAACGAGTTTGGTCTTAAAAGGATCATCGACCTTGGCGCGTAATCGCCTAACGACGACATCGACGACGTTCGTCTCGGTGTTGAAATCAATGCCCCAAACGTGCTCGGCAATTTCGGAACGCGAGACCACTTCGCCCGGCGAACGCGCGAGATGAGCGAGGAGGAGAAATTCCTTCGGCGTGAGACTGAGGTCGGCGCCGCCGCGGGTGGCGCGATGGCGGTGGGTGTCGATCTCAAGGTCCTGAATTCGCAGGCGGTTGGAAATGCGTTGCGGGGCGCGGCGCAACAACGAGCGGATACGCGCGAGCAATTCCGGAAAGGCGAATGGTTTGACGACGTAATCATCGGCGCCGAGCTCGAGGCCTTTAACGCGATCACGCACGCTATCGCGCGCGGTCAAAAAAATTACCGGCGTATGTATGCCCGCAGCGCGGAGTTCGCTGACGACACTCCAGCCGTCTTTCTTCGGCAACATGATGTCGATGACGAACAAATCGAATTTGCGTTCGCGCCCGGCGGCGGTTGCCGCTTCGCCATCAACGGCAAGATCGACATCGTAGCCAGCTTCACGCAGGCCTTTGGCGAGAAAGGCGGCCGTCTTTTTTTCGTCTTCAACCACGAGGATTCGCATGGCGGTCCTTACCTATAACAAAAAAGGCCGCCTCTTTCGAAGCGGCCTTTTTGCAGATTGTCGATCTTAGCGCGTTGTGCGTGAATCCGTGCTGAAGCGAGCGTGCTTGTGCGCGCGTTGCGGTTGCGCCTCGCTCGTGCTTGGCGCCGCGGGCTGCGTCGATGTCGATGCGGTTTCGGCGCTGCTCTGGTTGCCGCTGGGCAACGCCGTGCCGGATTTCGATTTCACCAGCGCGATGTCGGTGCTGTTGATGTTACCGTCAACGGTAACATCCTCTCGGAAATTCGAGGCGCTGACGGAGTTGCCGGATTGCGACTTCGTTTGCGAAATGTCCGCGGAATTGACGAAGCCGTCCGCGGTCGTGTCGCCGAGCAACACGTTCATCGTGACGCTAAGCGAAGGCAGGACGTTGCCGGCACTATCGGTGATGCCAGTCAAGGTGACCACGATTGATTGCGCGTTCGCAACTCCAGTGAGGAAGACTACGTAATTGCCGCCCTGGACGCCGGCGCTCGAGATCGAGCCGGTGCCGGAGGTAACGGTAGCGCTCGCGACGCTTGATACCGAGTTGGCGAAATCAAACACGAGTTTGTAGTCGCTGGTTGCGCCGCCATTGCGACATTCAATTCCGCTGCCGTTCAGCGGCAGGTTAATCCCGAAGTCGCCCGCAATGCCGTGTGTCTTAACGGAGGTGATACCGAGCAATTGAATGCCCGGTGTGGCGGCGAAATTAACTTCCTGGCTGTTCGTGCCGCCCGCGATGTTCACACTATTGATCGCGCGCACATAGTAGAACACCGGCTGCGCAGGATCGGCAGTGATGTCGTCGAATGAAGTTTTGATGGTACCGGTGTTTAGCAGCAGGGTCTCGTTTCCCGAGGCCGTTCCGCGAAAAATGGCGTAGCCGGTGATGTCGGCACCGCCGTTATCCGGCGCTTTCCATGTCAAATGCACTCCGCTGGCGTTACGCGTACCGGAGAGACATGGTGCTTTCGGCACCGCCGGTTCGGCTGGGTTTGGGTCAAACTGTGAGAGTAGTGGTTTGCCGCCGAACTGGCGGGCAACGCGCATATAGCCCCCACGCTCGCCGCCGGAATTATTACCCTGAATGCAGGTCAGACTATGACAGCCGTCGCTGTAGCCATAGAGCACCCGGCCTTTGTCGTCGATCGTGACTTCGTTAAAGTCGAGCAGGTTTCGATCGCCGTTTTCTCCGCTGCCGCCCCCCTGCCAAATGCCGGTGTGGTTCTGAACGGGATCGTCGGGTGTGGCGTTGACCGTGACCCAGGTGCGACCTTCGTCATAGGTCGTGGCGATGTAGACATACCAAACGCCGTTGAAAGTCCCATTCTCGTAGGTGGCGCCGGCCGAATCAGGCACATTGGTGCCGACGAACCCGCAAGCGGCGCGACCCGCGCTCCCGCCCACGGCCTCGGGTTCCGCGGCGTTGACAATGCCGTGGCTCGCACCCACGTCCACGTCGCGAATCCAGGTTATGGCCGGACTTATGGCCGAACCGGTATTCTTGCCGACCGCGACGTGCATATGGCCCTCGGTGCCGCCCGCCTCACTCTTTACGTAGCAATAGTATGCGGTGCTGTTTGCGTCCAGACCGATTGACGGATCTGCGCCATGGCTCTGCGCTGCGGAGGTGAACGGCGCGCCGCCGTTTACGTCATTATTCCCGCTGACAGTAAACTCGTTCCAAGTGGTGCCGGCATCGGTGCTGAACACACCTCCCTGTTTTCCGGCGCATTGGCCAACCGGCAACCAGGCGGTGCCATCCGGAGCCACGTGAATGTGGCCGTGCAAACCTGCGCACAAAAGGCCAGTATAGGTCGGCACACCGGGCCCGAAACTGACGCCAAGATCATCGCTCCGCTGGCAGGTGGCCTGGCCAAAGCCAGTCTGCGAGCAGTAAAATACCATCTCGCCCTGGTTGACCGGGTTCGAGGGCAGGCCCGAAAGCAGTGGATACGGCCCGGAACCGATCGTTTCGTGATCTTGGCCACCGTTCGGCGGAGAGATGCCGGCCTCGACCCATAGGTCGCCATCGTTGAAGGGTGCTGCTGCGTCGGTGTATCCGTAAGAGAAATTGGCGCCGTAAAATGAATTCGCAGCGAAGGTTCGCCCGGTCTTTTGGTCGGTCCACAAGATCGGGTCCATTGCCAACAGATTGGTCGTGCGCGGGTTCTTGTTCTCCCAAAGAGCTTCGCAGCATTCCGCTTTGGCCGGCGCTTGAACCTCTCCCGGAGTCAGGCGCCACACCTGCGCGAGATTCAGCGCCATGATGCGGTGGGTAATCGGATCGAATCCGATATTGAACTCGCCCTGGCTGGACTGTGCCCCACCCGCGGGCGCGTAGAAGTTCTGGTAGCGCGGATTGCCCGGCACGGTGGGATCCGGGCCGCCGAACGGGCCCGTAGCGGTAGCTACGCAACCAGAGCCGGCCGGACAGGTAGTGATCGTCAGCGTTCCGGTATAGGGCTGCGATTGGGCGTTCTGGAAGCCGCAGACGACGGCCTGGTAGTCCCCCGCGGCGAGGTTCTGCCGGCGCACTGTTTCCGTAAGCGAACCACCGTCGCTCGATGCGATCTCGTTCCCGCTCGGGTCGAGCACGGTCAGAATTTCGTCGCTCGCGGGTTCGGCACCGCTCACCGGATTCCAGCTGATTTTGAATGTAAACACAGCGTCGACAGCGCTGTAGACACCTGGGGGGACGACCACGCTGGAAACGTGCTGATCAACTACCGGAGTGCCAGCGTACATCGCGCAATCGCTGTCCTGGTCGATGAACGGGGGGATTGTCCCCGTCCACGTGACGGTCACCGTCTGGCCGGGGGTCGAGGGCACGGTAATGCTATCCGTAGGCGGCGTGGACGCAAAACTGAGCCACCCAAGTGACGCGCCGGCTGAGAAAAGAGCGGTCGCAATTACTACACGAACGTTAAGAATGCCGGAGTGGGAAGTGCGATTTTTTTTCATGGGATTATTTTTGGGACAACTGCCTGAGGTGCGCCTCAGTAACGGACTGGGGGAATCTGGCGGTTGGATTAAGAGTCGGATTTCGCACCCCAAAAGGATGTATCCTCAAGTAATTCGTGAAGTGCCGGAATCGCCCCGTGAATTTCTCCTTCTTGCAACGCTCTGCCTTGAGAATCGGAGTTGCTTTCTTTAACTTTTTATTCGCCACAGGGGAAAATTCAATGGCACGTCCGTGGTAAAACAAAAAAGCCGCTTCCGAAGAAGCGGCTTTTTCGAGTGATTGTCGATCTTAGCGCGTTGTGCCTGAATCCGAACTGAAGCGGGCGTGTTTATGCGCGCGTTGCGGTTGCGCCTCGCTCGTCCTTGGCGTCGCGGGCTGCGTCGATGCCGATGCGGCTTCGGCGCTGCTCTGGTTGCCGCTCGGCAATGCGGTACCGGATTTCGATTTCACGATGCCGATGTCAGTGCTGTTGATGTTGCCATCGACCGTAAGATCCTCTCGGAAATTCGAGGCGCTGACGGATGTTCCGGATTGGGACTTCGTTTGCGAAATGTCCGACGAATTGACGAAGCGATCCGCGGTGGTGTCGCCGAGTAGCACGCTCATTGCCGCGGTGAGCGAAGCCAGAGAGTTGCCCGCACTATCGGTAATGCCAGTCAAGGTAACCGTGATCGTCTGCGCGTTCGCAACGCCGGTGAGGAAGACTACGTAGTTGCCGCCCTGGACACCGGCGCTCGAGATCGAGCCGGTGCCGGAGGAAACTGTAGCGCTTGCAACACTTGATACGGCGTTAGCGAAATCAAACACGAGTTTGTAGTCGTTTGTAGCGCCGCTACTGCGACATTCAATTCCGGTCCCATTCAGCGGTAGATTGATCCCGAAATCGCCCGCGATGCCGTGTGTCTTCACGGAAGTAATACCGAGTAACTGAATGCCCGGTGTCGCGGCAAAATTGACCTCCTGGCTGTTGGTGCCGCCGGCGATATTCACGCTGTTGATCGCTCGGACGTAATAGTAAACCGGTTGCGCAGGATCGGCAGTAATGTCATCGAAGATGGTTTTGGTAGTGCCGGTCAGCAGCAGCAACGTTTCGTTCCCCGAGGCAGTGCCGCGATAGATCGCATACTGTGCGATATCCGCGCCACCGTTATCTGGAGTTTTCCAAGTTAGATGAACACCGCTGGCGTTGCGCGAGCCTGAAAGGCAGGGAGCCTTCGGCACAGCCGGTTCAGCTGTGTCTTTGTTCGCGAGCAAACCTTTGCCCCCGATCTGGCGCGCGACTCTCATCGCAGCGCTAAAGGAATTGTTTTCGGGATTGCCGACGCATCCGCCGATGCAGCCATCGCTGTAACCGAACAACACGCGACCCTTGTCGTCCATCGTCACCTCGTCGAAATCGAGAAGATTGCGGTTGCCGTTACCGCCGCCGCCCAGCCAGATGCCACCTTTACCCTGGACTGGCTCGTTCGGGGTAGCATTCACTACCTGCCACGTGTCGCCGCGGTCATAAGTAGTCGCAACAAAGAGATACCAGTAGCCGGGGAAATCCAAGCCCGCGAAGTAACCCGGTTTATCTGTGCCGACAAACCCGACGGCCGCACGATCGCCATCACCCGCCACAGCTTCTGGGAAGACCGTATTGACGATACCGTGGGAAACTCCCAGGTCGCGGTCGTTAGTCCATGTGGCCCCGTGGTCATTACTGACCTGACAATGGACGTGACCCTGAGTGCCATCTGGCGTGCCCGCCACGTAGAAGAAATAAACGGTGTTGTCCGCGCCGATCGCCACGGTCGGGTCGCTTCCCTGTCCGTGATTGTCGCTATTAGGAATAACGTGCTCTGTCCAGGTTATGCCACCATCAGTGCTTACTACGAGTCCAGCTGCCGCGCCGCAGCTGCGCACCGGTAGATAAACTGTGCCGTCCGGACCAACTTTGATGTGGCCGTGAATGCCGCTGCATGCGCTCAGCCCGTTGCCCAGGTAAGGAGCTATGCCAGGACCGTAGCTTGAACCGAGGCTATCGCTGCGCTGGCAGGTCGCTGGCCCGAGAGGCCACGATTGCGCACAGTAATAAACAGCCTGCCCATGATTGACCGCATCCACGCTCCCAGCCAAAGCGGCGGGATATGGACCGGAACCAATTGTTTCATGATCCGTGCTGCCGCTCAAAGGCGCCGCGGCCAGCGGGACCCAAAGATCGCCATCGTTATCGCTGAAGCCATAAACGGCATTCGCACCGACGGTGGAGTTAGAAGCGAAGGTGCGTCCCGTTTTTTGATCGGTCCAAAGAATCGGATCTACGCCAATATTGGTAGCTTGGTTAGATTTGTTTTCCCACAACTCCGTGCAGCACTCAGGTTTGGCTGGGACCAGTCTTTCGGCCGGAGTAATTCTCCAGATCGGGCCGGAATTCATCGTCATGATTCGGCCAGTCGCAGGATTGAAACCGATGTTGAATTCGCCGCTGCCGGGATTAGCTGAGCCGACAAAAGTCTGAAAGCGCGGATTGCCTGGTATAGTCGGATCTGCCAGACCGAAGCCGGGGAATCCAGGAGCACCGGAGCCTTCTAGGAATTCGATCCGGACGTGAACAGTTTCCGCTGCCGGCTGGAAAGGAACGACTTTAATCGTATACGTCGAAAGCCCCTCAACCAGCTGCCCGAGACTTGCAATTTCCGGATTGTCCTGGCCGCCGCCTTGCCCATCAGCGGGCTTCGTTCCGTTCAGGGTCGTAACGTTGCCTTTGTAAACGTAGAGATCGTAATCCGACGCCGCGTGATTTGTCGGCTCCGTGTTTGTCCAGTACAGGCTGACCTTGATCGAGGCGTTTGGGTGCGCCGTTATATAACCTCCCGGCACATCCAGGGTCAGCGTGTAGCTGTCGCAAGGAAATTCGGTATCGCAGCGCGGCCCGTCGTCAAGCTGACCGGCGCCGAGCGGTGACTGGTTTGCGATGGGAAACGGGCCGGCATCGTACGTCAACAGAGGCGCGGAAGGAGAGAGCGTTCCGCTCGATGGGGTCCCAGCAAAACTAAACCATCCGAACGAACCGCCAATCGTGCAAAGCGCGATCGCGAGTACGACACGGAGATTAAAGATGCCGGTTTGTGAAGTATTGTGTTTTTTCATGAGATACTAAGGGGGACAAGCTGAGGGGCGCCTCAGCAGCGGGTTGGGGTTTTGGGGGGTTGGTTAAGAGTTAAGGTCGGACTTAATATACCATCTGGACGGATCGTCAAATGATTTTCTGCATTTTGCAGATTTTTGTGGCCCGGCGATGGATGCCGAACTGCATTTATTAAGTTTCGCGACCGGCTGCCGGCTCTGAAACAAAAAAGAATGCTCTAACCACGCTATCGTTTGATGATCTTGCAACGGAATTGACGCATCTGTCTTCGGTAGTGTCGCCGAGCAGCACGCCGAATGTCGCGGACACATAAACAAAAAAGCCGCTTCCGAAGAAGCGGCTTTTTCGAGTGATTGTCGATCTTAGCGCGTGGTACCTGAATCCGAACTGAAGCGGGCGTGTTTATGCGCGCGTTGCGGTTGCGCCTCGCTCGTGCTTGGCGCGGCAGGCTGCGTCGATGCCGATGCGGCTTCGGCGCTGCTCTGGTTGCCGCTCGGCAATGCAGTGCCGGATTTCGATTTCACCAGCGCGATGTCGGTGCTGTTGATGTTGCCATCGACGGTAAGATCCTCTCGGAAATTCGAGGCGCTGACGGAGTTGCCGGATTGCGATTTCGTTTGCGAAATGTCCGACGAATTGACGAAGCGATCCGCGGTGGTGTCGCCGAGCAGCACGCTCATTGTCGCGGTGAGCGAAGGCAGTGAGTTGCCCGCACTATCGGTAATGCCAGTCAAGGTAACCGTGATCGTTTGCGCGTTCGCAACTCCGGTGAGGAAGACTACGTAGTTGCCGCCCTGGACACCGGCGCTCGAGATCGAGCCGGTGCCGGAGGAAACCGTAGCGCTTGCAACACTTGATACGGCGTTAGCGAAATCAAACACGAGTTTGTAGTCGTTTGTAGCGCCGCTACTGCGACATTCAATTCCGGCGCCGTTCAGCGGCAGGTTGATCCCGAAGTCGCCCGCGATTCCGTGCGTCTTGACGGAAGTAATGCTGAGCAATTGAATTCCCGGCGTGGCGGCGAAATTAACTTCCTGGCTGTTCGTGCCGCCCGCGGGATTTACGCTGTTGATCGCGCGGACGTAGTAGAACACCGGCTGCGTAGGATCGGCCGTGATGTCGTCGAAGGTGGTCTTCGTGCTATTCGTGACCAGCAGCAATGCTTCCGCGCCCGAAGCCGCGCCGCGATAAATCGCGTAGCTCGTGATGTCGGCGCCGCCATTGTCCGGCGTCCTCCAACTCAGGTGAACGCCGGTGGCGTTGCGTGTGCCTGACAAACACGGCGCTTTTGGAACCGCGGGTTCGGCAGGATTCGGATCGAATGCCGCGAGCAGCGGTTTGCCGCCGATCTGTCGTGCGACGCGCATAGCCGCGCGAAACGTATTGTTGTCCGGATTGCCAACGCAGGCACCGACGCAACCGTCGCTGTAACCGTACAAGACGCGGCCTTTTTCATCCATGGTGACTTCGTTGAAGTCGAGCAGGTTTCGGTTCTGGATTCCACTGCCGCCGCCTTGCCAGATACCACCTTTGCCCTGCACCGGGTCGTTAGGCGTGATGTTTGTCACGCTCCAGCTATTGCCGCCGTCGTAGGTAGTGGCCATGAAGACGTACCAATAGCCGGGGTAATTGATGTTTTCGTAATCACCGGCACGGTCGCTGCCGAGGAAACCGCAAGCCGCGCGGCCGCTGCTGCCGCCGACGGCTTCGGGAAATGCACTATTAACGACGCCGTGGCTGATCCCAAGGTCGGTGTCGTTCGCCCAAGTCTGGCCGTGATTGGTGCTGACCTGCACATGCACGTGTCCTTCGGAGTGGTCCGGGTCACTGACGATATAAAACATGTAGACCTTGTTGTCGGAATCGATCGCGATCGACGGATCGCTGCCATGAACTTGGACCGGGGTATTCGGAACGGAATATGTCGTCCAAGTGGTTCCTGCATCCATGCTGACGGCAACACCAGCATTACCGGTGCAATCTCGCACCGGCACGTAAACAGTTCCGTCAGGTCCAACGCGAATGTGGCCGTGAATTCCGCCGCACAACGCACCGGCATTGCCCGTATACATCAGCGTGCTCGGCCCAAAGTTGGCGCCAAAAGTGTCGCTGCGCTGACAAGCGGCCGCACCGATCGGGTAGGTCTGCGCGCAGTAATACACCGCGTGGCCATGATTAACTGGAGTCTTAAGAACGCTCATCGATGCCGGATACGGACCCGACCCAACTGTTTCATGATCGCTGCTTGGGTTCGGCGGTGAAGCGTCAAATGGCGTGTAACTATCGCCATCGTTGTCCGTGACCGCGTAAGCGTTGTTGGTGCCGGCCGTCGAATTTGCCACAAACGTCCGTGCGCCGGCGGTAGGCTGCATCGGCAACGGGTTTGCTTCGGTCCAATTGTCGGTCCAGAGAATGGGATCCAGGCCGAGAGCAAAATTGTTATTTACCCCGGGAGCTTTTGACACCCAGGTCTCGGGACAGCATTCGGGCTTGCCCGGTGTCGCTACCTCCGCGGCCGTTACCCGGTAAACGTCGGCCTCCAATCCGTTATAGGCCATGATCCGTCGCGTGACGTTGTTGTAACCGATGTTGAATTCGCCTTGGCCGCTGTTCTGACCGGCATCGGCGGTGGTATTGCTGAAAATCTGATAACGCGGCACACCGGGCACCACCGGGTCGGCACTACCGAATCCTGGGAAGCCGCCGGCTCCGCCGGAGTGCGAGAGCAACTCGATTTTTACGTGCACCGTTTCACCCGCTGGTGTGAAGCCCACGATTTTGATCGTGTATTGCGTCACGCCGTCCTGTAGCGGAGTCACATGCGCAATCTCGGGATCGGCTGTGGAGTCGCCGGTTGATTGCCAATCCGCCTTTTTAGTGCCGTCGAGATCGCCGATATTGCCTTTGAAAACATAAAGGTCGTAATCTGACGGGGCATTATTTGTCGGATCGGTGTTGGTCCAAAATAACGTGACTTGGACTTCGGCGGCAGGATTAGCGGCGTGATAACCCGCCGGCAGGTCAACCGTCAGCGAGTAGCTGTCGCATGTCGCCGCAGGCGTTCCGGTTCCCTGACACACAGGCCCCTGGATTCCCGACAGCCCAACCGGATCCTGAACTGCGTTCGCGGGCAAAGGCCCCGCGTCGTAGGTGCGAATGTTGTTTGGCGGCGTCGGGTTTATTGTTCCGCTCGACGGCGTCGAAGCGAAACTGAGCCAGCCGAATGAGCCGCCGGCGATGCACAATGCGGCCGCGAAGACGACGCGAATATTGAAGATGCCGGGTTGCGAATTGAGGTGTTTTTTCATGGGATTTAAAGGGTTACCAACGTTCGCCTCGCACAGCCGTTTTGGGTTGTCGGGTCGAAGTTAAGAATCGGGCTGCGGTGACCAAACGGATGCCTTAGGCCGGAGAAATTACACAATGTCAGCAATAACCCGACGCGCACACGCGCCTCCCGCTCGCGATTGTCGATCTTGCGTGAAGCTTGCGCGGCTTACGGCGGAGTCGGCAACGCCGTTCCCGACTTCGACTTTACCTGCGCGATGTCGGTGCTGTTTACATTCCCGTCGACCGACACGTCCTCACGCACGTTTGAAATCGAAACAAACTGGCCTGATTGCGACTTCGTTTGCGCGATGTCCGAGGAATTGACGAAGCCGTCGCCGGTGGTGTCGCCAAGCAGAACGCCGAATGTCGCTGAGACATTGCCCTGGTTCGAATGATTATCGAGCACGCCGTTTAAACTCGCGGTCGCGTATTGGCCGCTTGGCACGCCCGTCATTTGCACCACGCACTCGTTAGGCGTGAGTCCGGGTTGGACCGCTCCGTTCGGGGATGTTCCGCAATTCACCACCGGAAATTGGAATGTAAACACGATGGTGAAATCGCCATTCACGCCACCGCTGCGGCATTCCACTCCGCGCGTTCCGCTTTGCGGCAAGGGAATGTCGAAAGTTCCGGCCCCGCCGTGCGTTTTGCGCGAAGCGACACTAAGCAACGCTGGTGTCGCCACGGTGCATTGCGGGAATTTGAAACTGCCGATGTGCGTCCGCCAATCGACGCCGAGGATGAAATCGTTGGCCGCGATGTACTCGTTCGTGTACCAGAACGTGCAGTCGTCGCTTGGATCGACCGTTAAAGCGCTGTAGTCGCCCCAGCGATTGCGAAGCGGGAAAACACCGACTTGAATTTCGTTCCCCAGACCGGCGAACAGCAACGCTTCACCCTGCGCTAGTTGATTCAACGGATCACCCGCGAGCCGACCCGCATAATGCAGCGACGGAAATTGGTTAGGCCCGGAACTGCTGTAGCCGACGGCAATATTGCCGACGTGGTCCATCGCCGCGCTGCCCATCCAACGCCACAGCGGATTGGCCGGATCAAGCGGCGCGAAAGTGCCTTGCTGGTAAACGCTCGGCGTGCCGCTCATGTTGCGAACTTCATACCAACGGATGCCGTTCCGCGTTCCTCCCATCGCTTCATCGGCGACGGCCGCCACGGTGTGCTGGACAACGAGCGATTCGTGGTCGCCGAAGTTGCGATATGTCACGCGATGCATAAGTCGATCGCCCAGAACATCGAGATATTGCGGCGCCTGCGGGGGATTCTCCTTTTCCGGGCTGCAGCCGTTCGGCCCGTTCTCGAGCAGGCACGGACTGCGCACGAAATCGGCAATCGCGACGTTGAAATTTGGCTGGCCGGCGTTGCCGGCAAATTGACCCGAAAATCCCGGCTTCGGCGCCGGCGGCGTTGATCCTGTACCGAAAGTTGAATTCGCCGGTGTAGTCCAATCGACGTGGAATTTCCAAATGTGCATTCCGTCGTGCAGACCGGTCGCCGGCGGAGTATTCGGTTGGTTCTCGTCGTCCACTTCGATGAAATAGTTAGGCGATCCGGTCGGTGGCGGATTTTTTCCTTCTAAGTTCGTCGGTAACTGTCCGCCCGGAGTATAGGTCTGTGTCGCGAGCGGCGTCTCGTCGAAATAAACATAACGCGCCGCTTGTCCGAGAATCATTTTCGGTCGTTCGAAAGCCCACGCCCCCGCGCCATCGTTGAAGCCAACGGCATTGGGCGAAAACTGATTTGTCGTCATGTAATAACCGTCCGGCCAGATCGCGAGGTGCGGATAATCGTGAAACGTGTCTGCGCTCTCATCAAACTGGTAGAGCCAATACGCGCCGGTCGGATCCGACGTTTGCGAGATGGCGATGCACTCCGCGTAATTTTCAGTTCCACTTTGGACGGTGAACTGACTCAGCATCCAGCGGTCCGCGAGCTGGTCATACAGAACGACGGGATCGCCGTTATTATGTGTCGCACACGTGCTGTTCGGCACCGACGACCACAGCGTATTGATGGCCTTTGGCGCCGAGATCAGCGCGCCAGTCTTGCTGTAGATAGCGAAGGCCGAGTTGGTCATCTGCACATAGTGATTCGGACCCACCGCGCCAACCGTGTCCGGTGGGAAACAAGTGCCGCATCCCTCTGCATTGGTGATCCCCTCAAACGAAACGCCGAGCGAAGGCATCGCCGCTGTACCCTCGACGCTGGTTTGGATCACTGGATCTTTCTCGAGCGCGCCGGGCGGCGGCGGTGCGCTGCGGTTGCTCAGCCGGCCCTCTTCTTCGCGCTGCCCACTCGAGATTGTGTACGGGCTTACCGACGGTAAATCGCGAACCGGAAGCGATACGGCCGCCGTAGCTGCTTCGCTCACGAACGGCGACAGCGAACCACGCGACCACGACCCACGCCGCACACCGGCCGGAGCCGTCATCGCAATTTCACGCCGCTCGCTTGCGCCAGCGTTGAACGATCGCATCCAATCGAAACTCGCGCGCAATGGCTGCCCGATCGCAAACGGCATCGGCACATTTGACGACCATCTCGAAAACATCGGGCCGCGCATGACGCGATAGTTTGCGGATTGTATCGTAAAACCACCGCGCATCGTCAGCGCCATCAGCGCCGCGCTGTTGAAGCAAAGTGCGATCGTGAGCGCGACTCGTGTCTTGGATAAAACGTGTCTTTTCATGTGAATTCGGGGTTGGGATTCTCATCGGCACCGCGTTTCAGAATCGATGCGCCGCGCCGTGGAGTTAGTATTTGATTCGAGAACTAGCGGCCTGGCGGACGCCTCCGCCGCGCTTTCGTTGATTTACCCGGACGCGGATGCTACGTAGCTCCGGTCCGAGCCGGACTGGCATTTCGATGAGTCAGAATTACAAAGACACGCTCAATCTGCCGCGCACGGATTTTCCGATGAAGGCGAATCTGACTGCGCGCGAGCCGGAGCAGCTGAAAGCGTGGGATGAAGCGCGGCTTTACGAGCAAATCCAAAAATCCCGGCAAGATCGACAATCGTTCGTGTTGCACGACGGCCCGCCTTTCGCCAATGGCGACGTCCACATGGGCACCGCGCTCAACAAAATCCTTAAAGATTTCGTCGTGAAATCGCAAACGATGTTAGGCAAACGCGCGCCATATGTGCCGGGTTGGGACTGCCACGGCCTGCCGATCGAATATAAAGTCGTGAAAGAATCCCGCGGACTTTCGCCGCTCGAAGTTCGCAAAAAATCCGAAGCCTTCGCGCGCAAGTATGTCGATCTTCAACGGCAGCAATTCAAACGTCTCGGCGTTTTCGGCGATTGGGAAAATCCGTATCTCACGCTCGATCCCAAATACGAAGCCGAAATTCTGCGCGCCTTCGCTGTCTTCGTTGAAAAAAACCTCGTCTATCAATCGCTCAAGCCGGTTTTTTGGAGCACCGGCGCGCAGACCGCGTTGGCCGAAGCCGAAGTTGAATACCAGGACCGCGACGACAGCGCCGTCTATGTGAAATTCCCGATCGCGTCCGGCGAATGGAAAGACAAAGCGAGCATCGCGATTTGGACGACGACGCCGTGGACATTACCCGCGAACATGGCGATCGCGGTTCACCCTAACGAGCTCTACGTCGTGCAGGATTTCATGCGTGACGGCGTTACTGAAACCTTGCTTCTCGCCGATAAACTCGTCGCGCAGTTCTGCGCGAACACGAAGTTCGATCCCGTCGGCGAGCCGCGCGCTTCGTTCAAAGGCGATAAGATCGACAAGGTGAAAGCGCGACATCCATTTCTCGACCGCGAATCGATCGTGCTCAGCGCCGACTTCGTCACCATGGATACGGGAACGGGATGCGTTCACATCGCGCCCGGTCATGGCGCGGACGATTATTGGTTAGGCGTCGCGAACAAACTTCCAATTTTGTCCCCGGTCGGCGATCGCGGTCATTTTACGGATGACGCCGGCCTTCCCGATCTGACGGGTAAATATGTTTTCGATGCGAACGCGGACATCGTGAAGTTGCTGCGCGATTGCGGCGCGTTGCTAGGTGAACAAAAGTTTCACCATTCCTATCCGTATTGCTGGCGCTCGAAAACGCCCATCATCTTTCGCGCGGTCGAACAATTCTTCATTCGCATCGACGATCTTCGCGGAGACGCGCTCAAAGCGATTCACAGTGAAGTGAACTGGATCCCGGCGTGGGGCGAGAACAGAATCGCCGGCACGGTTGAGTCGCGGCCGGATTGGGTCATCTCGCGTCAACGCAGTTGGGGCGTGCCGTTGCCGGTCTTCTATTTGAAATCCGGCGAAGCCATTCTCGATGCGAAAATTATTCGCAAACTTGCCGACGTCGTGGCCGAGCGCGGCTCGAATGTTTGGTTCGAAATGGAAGATGTCGATCTTGCGCGATTGCTCGGTTTGCCTAACGACACCACGAAACGTAACGACACCATCGACGTGTGGATCGATAGCGGCGTTTCGCACGAGGCCGTGGTGAAGAAACGCATGGGCTGCGACATCGCCGACATGTATCTCGAGGCGACCGATCAACATCGCGGCTGGTTTCAATCGTCGCTCATGACTAGCATCGCGTTGAACAATCGCGCGCCCTACAAAACCTGCGTCACCCACGGTTTCGTTGTCGATCTTGATGGAAAGAAAATTTCCAAGTCGAGCGAGTACGCGAAGCCGATGGACGCCGGCCACTTCGTCGGCAAACACGGCGCCGATCTCGTTCGGCTGTGGGCCAGCAGCATCAATTACACGGACGATGTTCCGTTCTCGGAAGAAATCTTCACGCGTCTCGGCGACGCTTATCGCCGCATTCGCAACACGCTGCGCATCTTGTTAGGCAATCTTTTTGATTACGAAAAGATCGACAATCCGCAATTCACGCTCGTCGATCGCTGGATCTTGGAACGGCTCGATCAGGTCGTGCGCGAATGTCGCATCGCGTATGAGACCTTCGAATTTCACAAGGTGTATCACACGCTCAACCAATTTTGCGCGGTCGATCTTAGCTCGCTCTATGTCGACATCACGAAAGACCGCATGTATTGCGACGTGCCGGATTCACCGCGGCGCCGCGCGACGCAACATGCCATGCATGAAGTTTTCCAGGTGCTCTGCCAGTTGCTCGCGCCCGTTCTCGCCTTTACCGCGGATGAAGCCTGGCGGCATTCCGGCGCGGGTGCGTCTGTTCACCTCGAAGAATTTCCGCCCGCGCAAGATCGACATGGTGAAGCGATCGAACAAGTGAACGAGCTGCTGCGATTGCGCGGTGTCATTGGCCAGGCGATCGAGACGGCGCGCCAGGAAAAACTCATCGGCAACGCGCTCGAAGCCGCCGTTCGCCTAACGAGCGACACGGACGTTACGCACAAGATCGACAAGGAAGAGCTGGAAGAATTTTTTATCCTGAGCGACCTCACGATCGAACAAGGCGGCGAAGCTGCGGCACACGTCTCGAAAACATCTTATCGCAGATGCGCGCGGTGCTGGCGGCATCGGCCGACGGTTACACAAGAGTTATGCGATCGATGCGAGGCGGTCGTTAGTCGCGCGGGCGCGGCTTCGGCAAGATCGACATGAGATACATCTTCTTCCTTTCGCTTCCGCTCTACGTGCTCGACCAGGTAAGCAAATACGTCGTGCGGCAACTCGTTCCGCCGGAGCAGGCCCATTCGATGGTGGCCGGTTTTTTCGCGGTCGTGAATGTCACGAACACCGGCGCCGCGTTCGGTTCCTTCAAAAACAACAACGGCTTCTTCGTCATTGTGTCTTGTCTTGCGCTGCTGGTCGTCGTCACGTTGCTCGTTAGGCATCATTCGCGCGATGCATGGCGCGATGTTTCGCTTGCGCTCCTCCTCGCCGGCATTGTCGGCAATCTGACCGACCGTTTGCTTTACGGACACGTGTTCGATTTTCTTTTGTTCGACCTGCATGTGCCGCTGGCGCATCCGTGGCCCGCTTTCAATGTCGCCGACTCGTGCATCTGCATCGCAGTTGTTTTTTTCATCATCCATTCTCTGCGACCGCGAAAGACCGCGGCCAAAACGCCGGCGTAAAGCGTTTCGAAGTGCGACGGTCAGAGACCGCCGCTACAGTTAACGCATGACGGCGATGGAAGAGAAGGCGCGCGAAATCTGCGCACGTTTGCGCGAGGGCGGACACATTGCCTACTTCGCCGGCGGCTGCGTGCGGGATTTGTTGCGCGGCCAATCGCCGAAAGATGTCGATGTTGCCACGGACGCGCGGCCGGAAGAAGTGCAGAAGATTTTTCCGCGCACGTTCGATGTCGGCGCGGCCTTCGGCATTATCGTTGTGGTCGAGGACCGAATGAATTTCGAGGTCGCGACCTTTCGTTCCGACGACGCTTACATCGACGGCCGGCGACCGACCGCGGTGCATTTTTCTTCGCCGGAAGAAGACGCGAAGCGGCGCGACTTCACTATTAACGGAATGTTTTTCGATCCGGCCAAAGACGAGGTGATCGATCACGTAGGCGGTCGCGTTGATCTCGAGGCCAGGCTCGTTAGGGCAATCGGCGATCCAGCGCAGCGATTTGCGGAGGACCGTTTGCGGATGCTGCGCGCGGTCCGTTTTGCCACCGTGCTCGATTACAAGATCGACAATCAAACGTGGGAAGCGCTTGTCGCGAATGCTCAAGCGATCACGCAAATCAGCGCCGAGCGCATTCGCGATGAGCTGGTGAAGATTTTTTTGTCGCCGCATCGCGTGCGCGGCTGGGATTTGTTAGACGAAAGCGGATTGCTGCGCGCGATTCTGCCGGAGATCGAGCGGATGAAAGGCTGCGAACAACCGGAGCAGTTCCATCCGGAAGGCGATGTCTTTGCGCACACACGTTTGATGTTGCTGTTGCTGCCTGACGAAGTCTCGTTGCCGTTGGTCTTTAGCGTAATCCTTCACGATGTCGCGAAACCGGTGACGGCACATGTCGATCCAACAGGGCGAATTCGATTTAACGAGCACGATAAAATCGGCGCGGACATGACGGAACAAATCATGCAGCGGCTGCGATTTTCGCGCGCGGAGATCGACGCCACGGTCGAGATGGTGCGGCAGCACATGGTCTTCAAGGATGTGCCGCGCATGCGCGTCGCGAAATTGAAACGTTTCATGGCGCGGCCGACGTTCGTGGAGGAACTCGAGCTGCATCGCGTCGATTGCGAGAGCAGCCATCGCATCATGGACAATTACGAATTTCTTTTACGCAAACGCGAAGAGTTCGCGAACGAGCCGATCATTCCGCCGCCGCTGGTGAACGGGCAGGATTTGATTTCGTTAGGCCTAAAGCCAGGACCGAAGTTCGGCGAAATTCTCGAAGCGGTCGAAACGCGCCAGCTCGAAGGCGCGTTGCAAGATCGACAAGAAGCGCTCGACTGGATCAAGCGCGAGTATCACGTGTGATTGTCGATCTTACGGCGGCAACGCCGTGCCCGATTTCGACTTCACCACGGCGATGTCGGTGCTGTTGAGGTTACCGTCGGCCGTGATGTCCGTGCGGAAATTGGAAGCACTCACCATTTGACCGGATTGCGATTTGGTTTGGGCAATGTCGGTCGAGTTTACAAAACCGTCAGCGGTGGTATCGCCGATCAAGACGGCCATGGTGGCGGAGAAGTTTCCGGTAGCACCGGTTGCATCGGCCACGCTATTCAAGGTGACCGTCAAAAGCTCGGCATTAGTGACACCGGTGAGATTAACCGTGTACTCATTCGGGTTCGGTCCAATTGCGGCGCTGCTCACGTTCCCAGTCCCGGCGGTTACGGTTGCACCGGCGACGCTGAGCAGGTTGCTCCCGAAGGTGAAAATCATTTGATAATTGCCGTTAGCGCCGCCGCTTCGGCATTCGATTCCACGCGGCCCGGTCGACGACAAACTAATATCGAACGTGCCGGCGCTGCCGTGGGTCATCCTGGAAACGACTTGTGCCGTCGGCGGATCAGTGTGAATCACCGAGATCACCACTTGCGCGGGGTTGGTACTGGTTTGACCGGCTGAATCGGTGACGGTGAGCCGGCCCGGATAGTCGCCGGGGCTGGTGTAAGTGTGAGAAAAAACCGGCGATGCTTGCGTCACGGCAGGGCTGCCGTCGCCGAAGTTCAAAGTGTATATGGCCAGGGTGGCACATGGGCTGGTAACGGTGGATGCGGAAGCATCAAAGGTGACGTTTAGCGGCACGGCGCCCAATATCGGATTGGCAGTTAGCTTCGCGATGGGCAGACTCGACGTGCAGGCGATGTTGCCGGCCGTGGTATAAGTGGCGGCAACGGTCGTATCGACATTTTGCAAACTGCCTAACTGGGTCGCGCCGGTGATCGCGGTTAACGCTGTGCCCGCAGGTATGTTGACTGTAAAATCCGGAGTGCTTCCCACGTTCGTCGCGCCGAAAAATTTGAGCGGCGCTGATGTATCCAATTTCATGACAATCGTTCCATCCGGGAGATAACTTCCCGTAATCGGACAGGCAGCGAGTCCGTTAGGCCGTCCGCATTGATTGGTTTTACCAGTCGTAAGATCGACATAGCCGTAGTTAAAGCTTCCCGTCCCGACCGTCTGTGTATCCAGCTGCACGAAGAGAGTGCGCAACGTGTTGGTCGTGTCTTTCGTCTGAAACGAAATTGTCCAATTTGCTCCGGGCGGCAAAGCCGGGCTAAGCGTTTGCACTTTCAAAATGAAAGTGAGCGACTTGTCCGCGCACGTTGTGAAAGGCTCTCCGATGGCGATACGTTGAATATCCTCCTGACCGTTAACAATACCGCCGCCGGTTTGATCGCCGGATGGATCGGTCTGCACGGTGAGATAGGGATAGACGCATGTGCTTTCGAGCGGTTGCGCGCCGTTGACGTTGACCTCGCGGCAGAATGTTCCTTCGCCAACGGTGTTGACCGCAGTGACGCGATAAAACCAGTTGGAACTGTTAGGCGCGGCAAGATCGACATACTTGGTCGTGGTCGCTCCCGAAACTGTCGCCAGGAAAGTCTCACTGCCGCTGGTTGTACCGCGATAGATCTTATATCCCGTAATGGGCGATCCACCATTATCGGGTTCAATCCACTTCACCAAAACGTTTCCGGAAGTCCCCCTAACGGACGACAGAACTCGAGGCGCAGCCGGAGCGGCCGGCTCGACTGGATCAAACAGCGCGAACAATCTCCGTCCGCCGGATTGCCGCGTCACTTGCCCGAGAGAAGAAGTGGATGAGCCAGCGCTTGAGGTGTTCGAGCAGCGGACGCAGCCAATCGCCAGTCCATAGAGACCGCGCCCTTGGCTATCGAGATCGAATCCGTTAAAGTCGAGAAGGTTTCTTGGCGTAGAACAGAACGTGCCGCCATTGCAGACCGGCCCGACCTGAACCGGCGAATCGGGCGTGGCGTCGATCGTGACCCAATGTGCGCCGCTATCGTAAGTGGTCGCAATATAAAGATGCCAAACGCCGGCAAAGTTGGCATCGGTTGAAGCATTGCCGAGGGTCGTCGTGCCGAGGAACCCGAAGGCAGCGCGGTTATCGTCGCCGGCAACGACTGCGGGGAAGGTCCCGTTTTCTATATTAAAAGCGGCACCTACGTCCGTAACGTTGATCCAATTTTGGCCATGATCGTGCGACGTTGCCGCGTAAGCGTGGCCGTCACTGTCGATGTACCCGAGGTAGATTGTATTAGTCGTCTGGCCCGGCAGTTTGCCGACATCGTTCAGGCCGACAGCTACCGACGGATCGAGTATTCCCGCTTTGGGCTGTCCGGTGTCCGGCACGTTGAACTCCTCCCAGGTAATGCCGTTATTTAATGAAACGGCGACGCCCTGTCTGCCACTTGATAGTCCGCAGGTATAATTGGGGACGTAGACGGTTCCATCAGGCGCGACTTTCACGTGGCCGGTCGTTCCGCCGAGACATTGCGTCGGAGTAAAGATCGGGACCGCAGGCCCAAAGGTTTGTCCGCCGTCATCACTGCGCGCGCACTGCGCTTCGGCCACGATGTTTTGGGAACAATAATAAATTGCGTTTCCAGCGCCGGGTCCGTAGGCCACCGGCTGCGGAATTGCCGGCGAATGATACGGCCCGCCGCCAAGCGTCTCATGATCCGGGCCAGCGCCCGGGCCGCCATTTCCGCCCGGCAGATAGGAAATGCCGTCGTTGTCGGAATAAGATCCAAAACTATTTCCCTGACCACCAATGAGGTTCAAGGAAAAGACCCGCCCGGTCGTTGGCGGCGGAATCGCGCTTACCCCAAGAGGCAGATTCGTGTAGTGATCGACGAACCCGATCGGGTCGCTCAGCACGAACGTTTGTGTAAATGGGGCCGCGACATTTTCCCACACGTTGAGGGCAGGGGACGAACAGTCGTCGAAGTTGACGCGCCACTCGCGCGAGCCCTCGGTGAAGAATGCGACGCCTCCGCTATTAACTTTTTCATGTTTGAGAGCCGCCACATTCGGCTTCCAGTCCACGCCGATGGACGGTTCCCCGGAGCCGGTCGCCTGGCCCGACGCGGCGGGAAAGTTCAGGTAACGTGGAGGAGTCCCGGCGTCGGACTGCTGCGCGGGAATGTCGATCAAAGTAATCCCGGCATTGAAACCTTGGGCCGAACCATCGGCCAGAACAACGATGACGTGATAGACGGTGCCGTTGGCCGGGATCGGCAAAATGACGGATGATGGGTCCACGGTCGAAGCATTCGATGTCACGACGTTGCCGCTCGCATCCTCGACATAGATGTCGAAATCGTTCGCCGCCGTCGCCGACCGGCTTTGGATCAATATGTTTTTGGTGGCGGCGACGCTGGCGGCGTTGATCGTTAACGTAAAGTCGCTGCAGTTGTTGGCGCCCGTACAATTCGGTTTTCCCTGTGTAAGGTGGGTCTGATTGAGCACAAGCGCCGAACCATCTGTATAGGTGAGCTTGTTTGTCGGTGTAAGCGTTCCGCTTGGTGGGCTCGGAGTGGCCGAACTCTTACCGGTGGGGAACAGGAGAACTGCAGCAGTTAACACCGCGACTGCGTTCGAAACGACTCGGTATTCTTTCATGGCGGGATGAGTTCGGCAGCCCAGTAACACTCAAATCGAAAACCCGAAGCAAAGTGGTTGCGTCACGCCGAGTGAATATCGCCATTCTTTTGGCCCTGCCCGGGGCTTCCGGAACTGCTCCTCCATCGCGGGACGCTGGTTCCGGCAGGGAACGGAAACGGCAGCCAGGTCGAGTTACGGCAGCGCCGTGCCCGATTTCGATTTCACCAGCGCGATGTCGGTGCTGTTCAAATTGCCATCGGTCGTGACGTCTTCGCGAAAATTCTCGCTCGTGAGCGATTGACCTGATTGCGATTTGGTTTGGGCAATGTCGGTCGAGTTCACAAAACCGTCGGCGTTGGTATCACCAATCAAGACACGCATTGGCACGGAAACAAGGCTGCTGGTATTGCCGGCCGCGTCGTTCACATTCGTTAGGTTGACCGTTACCGTTTGTGCGTTGCCGACGCCGGTAAGGTTTACGAAGTACTTGCGCGCGTCATTGTCGATCGTGCGGCTGCTTATCGTTCCGGCGGTCGACGTAAGATTTGCGGCGCCTACGCTCGTTAGGGGATTTGAAAACGTGAACACCAATGTGTAATCGCCGTTTGCGCCGCCGCTGCGACATTCAATGCCGGGATTACCTGTTAGTGGAAGATCGACATCGAGTGCGCCGGCACTGCCGTGCACTTTTCTGGATGCGACGCTAATCAACTTCACCGGTGGTGCCGGCCAGGACACAGCGGGACCGCAGACGATGCCGAGACAGGCGCGCGCCCACACATTGTATTCGTTAGGGAGAGCAACGTTCCCGAGAAAGCTGCCTTCAGTGAGAGCCAGCGGTGTGTTAAACAGGACCTCTGATTCGAGCGTTCCTGCGGGGGCCGTGCCCAAGGAAACCGAGCGGCGCGGGATTGCGGCATCCGGAAGATTGGCGGTGTCGATAATCTCGCGAGCCTGAAGACTTGTCTCCTCTCGAGCAGTGAAGGCTTGGATCGCGCTCAAGGTGGTACCTTCCGATGCGCCAAGGGCCGAAAGCGACACTGAGGTAAAGAATTCCACACCAGTAGCGCCCATCGCTCCCTGAAGGATAGTTTGCTCCGTGCAAGTGGGATTACAGCGGTACAAAGCAACGTACGCTGGATCGACATATGTTCGTGTTTCATGAACCCCGAGATCGGAAACCCATGCATCGACCACGAACTTGGACTCGCCGCGCGCGCGAATTTCATACGAGACGCCATTGAGTTGGAAGTCGATTCCGTAAAGCGTCCGTCTGTAGGCAACGCCCGGTGAAATCGCTCCCGGCGCTCCGCCGCCCTGTTCACAGACCGTGACAAAGTTGCTGTTAACCGTGCACTTCACGGTGCCTGGCGCCGCGGTGACGCCACGCAACCTAACAAGTAGATCCTGCTGCTCCGGGCGATACGTGACGCTCGCGCCGGTTAGATCGGTATCTGCAATCGGCCCTAACAACCCCGGAGTGGCGTCACCTGTCGGATCGCTTGCCGACGAGATCACCGCGCCGGAAAATGTGGCCAGGCCGGACACAGCAATTCCTTCGGGGAGCTGGCTTACAGCAAGCGGCTTTAATACGCTGACTTCGCCGCCGCGGTCGCGAACAAAAATACCGCTGCTTCCTCCCGAAACTAAACGCGCGTAACTCAAGAAAGCGACGTAGCGACCGTCCGCGCTGACCGACGGACCGTAGGAGTCCGTCGTGGCCTGGCCACCGTCCGCCGCGACAGAGATCCTCTCAGTAATGCGCGCGACTCGATCATGTAGGAACACGTCCTCCGCATTGTTCGTATCTCCCGCCACCAAATTCGAGGCGGCGCTGTGAAACGTAACATATCGGCCGTCGAGGCTAATCGACGGCCCGGAAGAAAAGCCGT
>JBEEGX010000248.1:0-5759 GCA_041167105.1 Verrucomicrobiota bacterium | reverse complement strand
CTTGCATGTTCGCGTCACTGATTGATCATGCGCTTCGCGGTTCCTACCGCGGCCAAAATTGAAATGAAAAACGACTGGGGCGTCGAGTCCGCGACCTCCACTTACAACGTGGACGCATGGGGCTGCGGATATTTTTCCATTGCCGAAACCGGCAACGTCGTCGTCACACCATTGCAGGAGAACGGCGGCAAGATCGACATCCTCGAAGTGGTGAACGAAGCGCGCAATCGCGGCTTGTCTTTTCCACTCGTGATTCGCTTTCAGGATTTGTTGCGGCATCGCGTCGAGTCGGTCAATCGCGCATTCCAGGACGCGATCGCGGAGTTCGGTTACAAAAATAATTTCCGCGGCGTTTTCCCAATCAAAGTCAATCAACTGCGCGAAGTGATCGAAGAAATCGTCGACGCCGGCCAGCAATTTCATTTCGGTCTCGAAGCCGGGAGCAAGCCGGAGCTGGTCGCCGCGCTCGCGATGCACAAGGACGGCGAGAGCCTCATCGTTTGCAACGGTTACAAAGACAAAGCTTACATTCGCATCGCGTTGTTAGGTCGAAAGCTCGGCAAGCGCGTCGTCATCGTGGTTGAGAAACTCGAGGAGCTCGAGCAGACGATCCGCGCGGCGAAGGAAGTCGGCGTCGAACCGATCATCGGCATTCGTGTGCGACTTCACAGCAAAGGCCGCGGCAAATGGGCGCCAAGCACGGGCGAGAACGCGAAGTTTGGTTTGGACACGACCGGGTTGGTGGCGGCGAGCGAGATGTTGAAGGCTGCCGGTTTGGCGAACGCGCTTCAGCTCGTGCATTTTCACGTCGGCTCGCAGGTTCCCGACATTTCGACGATCAAACACGCCGTGCGCGAAGCGGCGCGTTATTACGCGAAGCTGGCGAAACTCGGACACGATCTCGGTTATCTCGATGTCGGCGGCGGACTGGGCGTTGATTACGACGGATCGCGCAGCGATTTCGATAGCTCGACCAACTACTCGCTCCAGGAATACGCGAACGACGTTGTCTGGAACATCATGGATGTGTGCGATTCCGAAGGGGTGCCGCATCCGGCCATCGTGAACGAAGGCGGGCGCGCGATCGTGGCGCATCATTCCGTGCTCGTGGTCGAGGCGTTCAGCTCGATTGAGCGGACGGCGCCGAAAATCAAAGTCGAATCGGCGGAGAAAGATCACAAACTGGTGCGCGACATTCTCGATGTGAAAGCGCGGCTGAAACGCGGCAATCGCATCGAAAGTTTGCACGACATCCAGCAGATCAAGGAGGAATCGCAATCGACCTTCGACCTCGGGCTGCTCGAGCTCGAATCGAAAGCGAAGATCGACACTGTCTATTGGCAGCTCGCGCAGCAAATCGTGAACATGCACAAAGGTCTGCGTTACGTGCCGGACGAAGTGAAGCAGCTTGAGACGTCGTTAGGCGATCAATACATCTGCAACTTTTCCGTTTTTCAATCGCTGCTCGATCACTGGGCGCTCGGCCAGTTGTTCCCGATCATGCCGATCCATCGCCTGATGACTCCGCCGGATCGACAAGGAACGATCGTCGACATCACGTGCGATTCGGACGGACGCGTTTCGAAATTCACCGACTTGCAGGATGTGCGCGATACGTTGCCGCTGCATCGCATCATTCCGGGCGAAATTTATTATCTCGGCGTGTTCATGGTCGGCGCCTACCAGGACATCATGGGCGACCTGCACAATTTGTTCGGCCGCGTGACCGAGGTGCACATCTTTCTCGATCCGGATGAAGAAGCCGGCTGGTACATTGAAGAGGTGATCGAAGGCAGCACGATCGGCGAAGTGTTGTCGATGACGCAGTGGGACAAAGTCGAATTGATGCGGCTGTTGAAGTCGCAAGTCGACGCAGCAATCAAGACCGATTTTCTCAAGCCTAACGATGCCATGCGGCTGCTGAGCGATTACGAGCGGCTCCTGCACGAATACACTTATCTCTCGCTCAACGGCGCGCGGCCATTGCCGCAACCGGGCAACTGGCTGCCGCTGAGTTGAAGATGTCGATCTTGTAACGTCGTCCGTGGGACGGGAACAAATTGTCATCGCCGGTGGCGGCGCGGCCGGATTTTTTGCGGCGATCGCTTGTGCGCGCGCGAATCGCGATTGCGAAGTGTCGATCTTCGAACGCAGCCCGCAGTTTCTTTCCAAGGTGCGCATCTCCGGTGGCGGACGTTGCAATGTGACGCACGGATTGTTCGATCCGCGCGATTTCACCACGCGTTATCCGCGCGGCGAGCGCGAATTGATTTCGCCGTTTCATCGATTTTCAGCGGAGGACACCGTCGCGTGGTTTGAAGCGCGCGGTACGCGACTCAAAACGGAAGCGGACGGACGAATGTTTCCGGTGACCGATTCATCGCAGACGATCATCGATTGCTTGCTGGCGGAAGCGAAGTCGGCGGGCGTGCGACTTTTCACCCGCAACGGCGTCGAGACCGCCCGCGTCCGCGATGAAGGCGGATTCGATTTGAAATTGACTGATGGAAGATCGACAACGTGCGATCGACTGCTCCTCGCGACTGGCGGTTGTCGAAGTATCGGCGGAGTGGAATTGGCGCAATCACTCGGCCACACGGTCGAGGCGCCGGTGCCGTCGCTCTTCTCGCTGCATGTCGCCGCGCCATGGTTACGCGCATTGCCCGGAATTTCCGTGGGCGACGCGGAGTTGTCCGTCGGAAAACTTCACGAGCGCGGACCGCTGCTCATCACGCACAACGGGATTAGCGGGCCGGTCGTCCTGCGACTTTCTGCGTGGGGCGCGCGCGTTTTGCACGAGATGAATTATCAATTCACGCTGCGCGTGAATTGGATTCCGGAAATGAACGATGTCGATCTTCGTAAAGAATTTCAAAAGCGAAGAGAGACGCAACCGAATCGACGAGTCATCAATTCGCCGGTTCGCAATTTGCCCGCGCGACTTTGGGAAAGTTTGGTCACGAATACCGACATCTCGTCGGAAACGATTTGGACTTCGCTCACGCGCGCAGGAACGAACGAACTTGTTAGGCAATTGCGCGCGACCGAGCTCGAGGTCGATGGGAAATCGCTGAACAAAGATGAGTTCGTCACTTGCGGCGGCGTGCAATTGCGCGAGATCAATTTCAAAACCATGGAAAGCCGCATCACGCCGGGTCTTTACGTTGCCGGCGAGCTTCTCGACATCGACGGCATCACCGGCGGTTTTAATTTTCAAGCGGCCTGGACGACGGGGTGGATCGCGGGGCACGCCATGGCAGGCGTCGAAGTATGAATACGCAAAGCGCGCTCGATGAAGTGCGAAATGTCTATGTCGATCTTGCGCAGCGGCCGATCGAGCGGAATTGCCTGCGCAAAACTGAGTGTTGTCATTTTAAATTGACCGGCCGCACTCCTTACCTAACGAAAGGCGAAGCGCTGGTCGCGGCGAAAGCACTGCGCGCCGCGGGCCGAAAATCGCTGCCGGAAAAAGCGGATGGATCGTGCCCAATGCTCGAAGAGGAAACGGGGAACTGCCTGATTTACGAAGCGCGGCCGTTCGGATGTCGCACCCATTTTTGCGCGGCAGCGGGTGGCGCGTTCTCGCGCCACGAAGTTGTCGATCTAATCCGCCGCTTGGAAGATGTCGATCTTGCATTGAATGGAAACGGTGCGCGCACATTGCAAGGCGCCGTGACGGATGCGCTCGAAGAATTACGTACGCAAAACAGGACGCGGCTCGCACCGCGTCCTGTTTGATGAAGCTACGTTCGAATTATTTGACGAAGGTGTAGACGACGGCGTGCGCCACTTCGTTCGCGCCGGATTTCACCGACACGGTTGCGGAATGACCGCCGAAGCTCGCACCTTTGCTCGCGGCCATCGTGACCGTCGCGCTCGCCGATCCACCCGCAGGAATGGTGATCGAGCTTGGACTGACCGAGTAAGCGACACCGCCCGATCCCGAACCGACCGAGAGCGAGTAGCTCGCGTTCCCGCTTCCGAGATTCGTTAGGGTGACATTGTAAGCGAGCGTTTGTCCCGAGCCGGAAGGAACCGCGCCGAAGCTGACGCTCACTGGATCGACAGCGACTTTGCTGTTAACCGCAGAGAGCAAATTCTCACGGCCGGTGCCAGTGACATTGACGTCGGTCTCGAGCACGCCACTCTTGAAATTTTTGAGCACGCCTTGATCGGCGGTGTTCACGACAGCGGAGCGGACTTGCGCTGCGGTCCACATCGGATGCTGTTGCCTAACGACTGCGGCGGAGCCGGCGAGATGCGGCGTGGCCATCGATGTGCCTTGGAAAAACGCGAAGCACGGCGGCGCCGGGCAAAACGACGCCGGGATCGAGCTGAGGACGTTCACACCGGGCGCGACGACGTCAGGCTTAACGCGAAAATCGACATCGGTCGGTCCCTGGCTGCTGAATCCGGCCATGATGTCGGCGTTGGCGCTCTGGAGATATTGCAGCACAGCACCAATCGTGACGGTGGATCCGTTCGCGCCGACGAGCGACTGGCCTTCGGTCTGCCCGAGCATGTAGGCGGGAATGGTTGGTTGATTCGCGGTCCCGTCCTGACCCATCGCGGTAGGATCGCCAGCGACGTTGTTCACGATGAGACACGCGACTGCGCCGGCATTCTGGGCGTCGCGGATCTTGGTCGAGAATGTGCAACTGCCGCGCGAGATGAGCGCGATTTTTCCAGTAAGACTGCCCGCGGGAAGCGTGGAGCAGCCGAGACTGAGACTTGTGCCATCGAGCACGACACCAAGAGGCGCGCTCATATCTGAAGAAACGGTCTTGAAATCGCCGACGGCGGCGCCATACGTCTGGCCGTTGACGGTGACTGGAGCGCCGATGAAATGCGGCACCGTGCTAGCGCCTGCGGTCAATGCGCGCGCAGCTGAGCCCGGTGATTCGACGGTGAAGTTGCCGGGACCACTATTGCCGGCGGCCACCGCGACGACCATGTTCGCTTGATCGAGATCGTCGATGGCATTGGTTAACAAATCCTGAATGCCGTGGGCGCCGCCGCCAAGGCTCATGTTCGCAACATCAAAACCGTCTGCATAGGCGGCTTCGAGCGCGTTGAGAATATCTTCCGAGCGCGCGTTATCGACCGGTCCCGGGAAAACGTTGTAGTTGCCTAACAAGACATGAGGCGCAACACCGGAGATGCCGTAAGGAATCGGCACGCCATTGACCGTCGCCGGTGTGTTGTAATTGCAGCCGACAGTGCCGGCGACGTGCGACCCGTGTTCCTGGATCGCTTCGGCGCTATAACCATTCACGCCCCCTTTGTTATTGAAAACCTTCGCGACAATCACCTTGTTGTTGGTGAAACGGCGATCGCCCAATTGCGTCTGCGCCGGGTAACCCGCGTCGCTGAAGCACGGGTGACCGATATCGATGCCGGTGTCGACGATTGCGGCCTTCACGCCATTGCCGGCATTAGCCGAGCCGCCGCCACCGTTTTGCGACCACGCTTGGATCGCTTGAATCAAGCCGAGATCAGGATCGCTCGCGCTCGTGGTGCTTGTCGGTTTCGCCAGCGGATAATAAATACCTTCGTAATCGACGCGCGAAACCTGCGGCGCCACCGCGATCTTATCTTTCGATTCGCCATTCAACTGCACCGAGACGGCGTTGAGGGAAATATCGAACTCGCCGGTCACTTTGGCTTTCGGTGCATTCGCTTGCAGCCATTGTTTGAAATCGTTGCGCAATGCCGAAAGCTGCGCGCGATAGGATTTCGTCGTGCTGTTGTTGAAATCG
>JBEEGX010000247.1:0-3719 GCA_041167105.1 Verrucomicrobiota bacterium | reverse complement strand
TTCCGCAAATCCGCGAGCTTGCGGACGAACCTTTGCAAATTCGTCTCGCGATTTCGTTGCACGGCGCGACCGACGACGTGCGCGATCGCATCATGCCGATTAATCGCCGCTACAAGATCGCCATGTTGATGTCGGCTTGTGAGTACTACACCTCGCACAAGAAACAGCGCCTCACGTTCGAATATATTCTGATCGCGGACGTGAACGACTCGGATGAGCAAGCGCATTTGCTCGCGAAACACGCGCGACGCGTTTCGGCGAAAGTGAATCTCATTCCCTACAACACCGTGGCCGGTTTGCCCTGGTCGCGGCCAACACAAGATCGACAAGAACAATTCTTGTCGATCTTACACGGGCACGATGTGGTCGCGACGTTGCGCCGCGAGAAAGGTCACGACATCGACGCAGCCTGCGGCCAATTGCGTTTACAAACGCAGCGCGAATTGCAGTCAAAAACTTTTGCGCGCGCTTAAAAGTGCGTTAGTCGTTTTGTTATGGCCGGCTTTGAGGGCGAGGGCGAGCGCGCGTGGGACGAATACGATTGGGAGCGGTTCCTTCAGCAACAGGATTCCAAAACGGAGAAATACATGGAGCTGCTCGAGCGGTATCTCGACGATCCGCGCCGCGACGAAATCATTGCGCGCGAAATGGGCTGGACGCATTTGCAGAATGTGGAGGATTGGAGCGCAGAGGTCGATGCGCTGATGGAGGAAGAGGACGATGTCGATCTTGAAGAAGAGGAGGAGATCGAGCCGGAGACGGCGGAGTCGCAGTTCGAATCGTTCGAGAATCACGCGCTGTATCGCGCCGCGTTTGGCCTAACGATCTGGATCGACGAATTGTTCGATCGCGAGAGCGCGCTGCAAAATGAGCCCGCGGCGGTAAAACTGGCGACGCAATCGGCCCTGGCCAGCGCGAAACTCGCCGCCGCCCTGAGCGATCACGACCCGGACGAAATCGGAATGACGATCGCGTATTTGAAGCGCGCGTTGAAAGCCATGAGCACCGCGCTGGACGCCGCGGCTGAGCTGGTCATGAAGAAAGAGATCAATGCCGAGCAGTACTCCGTTTTGCAACAGCGCCTGTTCCAAGTGCGCGACGGCATCATCACCCTGATGGGTGAATACCGCGGGGAGTGGCGACGTCGATACGGAAGTCGCTGACTCACTTGAGCAAAGCTGCACGCGAGTGCATCCATAATGCACTCGGGTCGCGTTGAATAAAGTAGGATCCTCTTCGTCGAAATATGCATACAGAGACGCCCCCGGCGCAGTCCGAGGTCTCGGAGATCGAGCTGGTAAAAAGATGCCAGCGCGGCGATACCGAGGCGTTTGACGAACTGGTGACGCGATACCGGACAAGGATTTTTGGAATGATCTACAACATGGTGCATAACGAGCAGGACGCCTGGGACCTGGCTCAAGACAGCTTCCTGAAAGCGTGGAAGTCGATTCAGCGCTTTCGCGGGAAGTCGTCCTTTTACACCTGGATCTATCGCATCGTCATGAATGTGACGATCGATCACATGCGCAAAAAGCAGATCAAAGGCAGCGGTGCCGAGTTCGACGACCAGATTCAGCTCAAGGAAATCGAGCCCGCGGCCAGGACCGCGCCCAAGGCGGATGAGCTTCCTTTTGAGCGAATGGAACGCGGCGAGCTCCGTCAAAAGATCGACAACGCGATTGCGCAACTAACGCCGGAACACCGGGCGGTGATATTAATGAAAGAAACTGAAGACATGCAGTATCACGAGATAGCCGAGGCACTGGGGTGCTCGATCGGCACCGTGATGTCGCGCTTGTTTTATGCGCGCAAAAGGCTGCAGAATCTGTTGAAAGATGTACATGAAAACGTTTGAGGAAAACTTTACAGCGTGGGTAGATGGCGAACTCACCGGCAAAGAGCTGGTCGAGTTTGAAGCGTCGTTGCCCGATCGCGCCGCGGCCGAAGCGGAAAAGAGCGAGATGCAAAAGCTCGGTGTGCTCCTCAAACAGGAGTTGTGCGCGCAGCCGTTCGCGAATGAGGAATTTTTCTCCCATCAAATCAGCGAGCAGATCGCGCGTGATGAAACAGGGCAAGATCGACAAGGTACAAGATCGACATGGTGGACCGTGCCGCGTCTGGCCTGGTGCGGTGCGGCGGCGGTCGCGCTCTTCGTCTTGTTCAGCATCACGTTCGTGCGCGATGACGCTCCGGAATCGCAGTCGCCTTACCTGACGCAAATCCTCAACGCGCGCGTTGATCCAGTTGAAAACCCGAACGCTACCGTCACGATGTTCGAATCGCAGAAGAACGGCGACGAACGCGTGACCGTGCTCTGGACGGAGGGATTGAAATCGTTGCCGTCGGAATACGCGGCGAAATAGTCGAAGCCATGCGAGCTCGCGCGGCGCTGTTCACCACCGCAGCATTGCTGGTGATGGCGGCGGCTCCATTGTGCGCGGCCGAGAAAGTCTGGAGCGGTTTGGTCATGGCGGAATTCGCCGAGAAACCGCATCCGCCGCCGGCGCAGATCGCGTCGTTTGAAAAAACGCTGGTCGATTTGTTCGGCTACAATCAATTCGAGGTCATCGGCGAATCGAGCAAGATGTTGAAGACGGGTCAGGAAGATTGGATGGCCACGAGTAAATACTTTGCGTTGCACGTCGATGCGCGGGGCGAGACCGAAAGTGGTTACGAGCTCGCATTGAAGCTGTACCAAGAGCAACAAGTTTTGCTCGAAACGGACACAAAGTTGAGCAAGGACAGCCCGCTCGTGATCAAAGGTCCGCAGGTCGGAGGCGGGCAGTTGATTCTCGTCTTGGTGGTGAAGGACGAAGGCGCGAAAGGTGATGAGGCGCACCGCACACATCGCGGCAACTCCTCCTCGTCAAACCCGGCCGTAAATGCGATCCGTCGCGTCAAACGTTTTGTGCGCAACGTTCTGCCGTAATTGAATCGCGCGTGCATCTCGCGTAGTTGCTGAGATGCGGTTTTGCTTCGCCGGCGTTTTCTTCGCCATAGTCGCTTCCATCCAGGCGGAGCAGCCGTTCGATTTTGCGAGCGCGCCGGGCAAATTGCCGAAGACGGTTCTGCCGACCGAATACGCGGTGCGGATTGTTCCGAAGATCGACAACTTCACCTTCACCGGCAGTGTCACGGCCAAGCTCGATGTCAAAGAGCCGACGCGCGAGCTGGTGCTGAATGCGCTCGAGTTGGAAATTACGAGCGCGGCCCTCGACGACCAGCCGCTTCCGAAAAGCGCGATCAAGATCGACAAGAAGGAAGAATTGTTGCGCCTGACTTTGCCTAACGAGCTGCCGGCCGGGCCGCACATCTTGTCGCTCGCTTTCACCGGCAAGATCAATCAGCAAGGGCAGGGGCTTTATTACATGCGCTACCAGGAGGAGGGGACCGGCGCGAAGAAGATCGCGCTTGGGACAGAATTTGAAGCGACGGACGCGCGAAGATTTTTTCCGTGCTGGGACGAGCCGAGCTTTCGCGCCCGCTTTCAACTGACCGCGGTCGTTCCGGAAAATTGGCTCGCGGTTTCGAACATGCCGGTCGAATCCGAGCGCAAGATCGACAACAACAAAGAAGTCGTGTTCGCGATGACGCCGTCGATGTCCAGTTATCTCAACGTTTTTTGCGCGGGCGAATTCGATTTTGTCGAAACGAAAGTCGGCGACACCCAGATTCGCGTTATCACGACCAAAGGAAAATCGGAGTGGGGACGTTAC
>JBEEGX010000246.1:0-13255 GCA_041167105.1 Verrucomicrobiota bacterium | reverse complement strand
TTTGCCAAATCGATTTGGCTGTCGCAAATCTGGAGCGAGGCTTCCTGATAGTGGCCCACCGCACTAATATACGCGCGCAGTTGATCCATCGTCTCCTTCCCGCCGCCTTGCTGGACGCGTGCTTCCGCCGCTTCGAATCCCTCAGTCCGCCGTAGCGCGATCGTTTCACCCACTATTTCCAGCTTTGTCCGCAGGAGTTCCTGGATCGGGTCCAATTCGGGGATCGGCCCGGCCATGTTGTTCAGTTCGCGCAGGCGATCTATTTGCCCCTGCAATTGGGGAAGCGCCTTCTCGTAGGGCTCGAGATACCGTTCATTCCCGGTGATGACGAACCCGCGCCCGCCTGTTTCCACATCCGTCAGAGCGGAAACGAGCCGTTCTGCTAGCACAATCACGTCTCGATGAGATGCCGCAAGCGCACGGAGTCGAACCACGCGCAAGCCAGCCCAATAAGTCGCCGCCATCGAGCAGATCACGACAGCGGCCATGATCGCGAAGACGCTGCGGACGGCTAGCGGGGATTTTGTCATCGAAATTTCTTTACTCATAGAGGTCGAAGTCACTGCCATTTTCAGAGCGTTGTTTTAAGTCATCCTGCGGCTGACCCAAGGGGACAGAGCCCGGGAATTATCTCAGCGGACACGAAAGAAAGCTGACCTCACCGCGGCTTTTGTATCCTAAGCCGGAATGATCGAACTTTTTATTATCCGCGGTGGCAGGAGAGTACCGGACGCCCGAATTGTAGCGCTGTTAAGAGCATAGCCCGATCCGTAGAGCCGGAAATGAGGTACCATCGCCAGGCGCTCAAACCTTCGATCCGAAAGCTGGCCCTGCTCGCTTATACATCCCGCTCCACCTCGATGCTTTTTCCCTGGTAGTTGAGCGATGCAGACGAGGCGAAGTCTAACGACTGCGTTGTTTAAGCTAACTTTCTGGACAGGAGTGGACTTTCCGAAAATGATCACGAGGCAAAACGGGTGGCCCTAGGTCGGATTGCCACCTCGCTATTTCACGCGTAAATCTTGGCCGGCGAAAGATTTTCGGGCGGTTAGCTCAGCGGTAGAGCATCTCGTTTACACCGAGGGGGTCGGGGGTTCGAAACCCTCACCGCCCAGATTTCAGATTTTCGCATTGTCTTCTTCGCCGGAAAAACAGAAGCGCCCCGTTGTGCACGGGGCGCTCTCAATATTCTCGTCGCCGGCGTGAAGCTCGCGACTAACGAATTACTACGCTAGTTCTTTTTGTAAACGTCGAGCGTAGCAGTGATGCTCTTGCCCGAGAGATCTTTAATATTCTGTTGCGTAGTGCCTGTCTTGGTGAATCCGCCAGCTGGTGTTGTCGATGGCGATATTCGAAAGAGTAGATCGCCCGAAGCGAGGCCTAGACCGGGAGCGCCAGTCGGGCCAGTAGCGCCCATCGGGCCGGTCGCACCTGCTGGGCCCATCGCGCCGCTTGGCCCTTGCGGACCAGGGGCGCCGGGGTCACCTTTTGCTGCCGACGCACCGGCCGGACCTTGCAATCCAACGTCACCACGGTCTCCTTTATCTCCCTTTGCACCTTGCACCCCTGCAACTCCCGGATCACCTTTCGTCCCTTGCGACCCAGCAGGCCCGGGATCGCCTTTGTCGCCCTTTGGACCTTGCAAGCTCGCTGGGTCTGCAGTACCGAGGTGCCCAGTCGCGTCGATCACCACCGGGTTAGCGTTAGGCACAGTAACCCCACTAATGCCTGCAATGTAAGTGTTCGTCTGAACCTGAGGATGGCCGATCCGGATTGTGTTCGCCTCGCCCGCCACGTCGCTGGAGGCTGCGGTGGCCGACCGAAAATTGCCGACATCGATGTTGTTACTACCAGAAGTCAGATTTTGGCCGGCTGCATTGCCGATGCCGATGTTTTGGCCGCCGGTCGTGGTCGAGTAGAGTGAACTAGTACCGTAGGCGACGTTGGTGTTGCCGGTCGTGTTCGAGAAGAGCGAGGAGGCGCCGGAAGCGACATTGTATTTGCCGGTCGTGTTGGAGGAGAGTGAATCAGCACCGGAGGCGACGTTGCTGCTGCCGGTCGTGTTCGAGTAGAGTGAATTAGCACCGGAGGCGACGTTGTCGTCGCCAGTCGTGTTCGAGTACAGCGACTGGTTACCGGAGGCGACGTTGTAGTTGCCGGTGGTGTTCGAGTAGAGCGACTGCAAACCCAAGGCGACGTTGTTGCTGCCGGTGGTGTTCGAGAGGAGCGAGCGCCAGCCGGAGGCGACGTTGGCGCTGCCAGTCGTGTTTGAGAAGAGCGACTCAAATCCGGAGGCGACGTTGGCGCCGCCACTCGTGTTTGTGTAGAGCGACTGGAAACCGGAGGCGACGTTGTAGTTGCCATTCGCGTTGTTATTATAGAGTGCCCGGAAACCAACGGCTGTGTTGTTTCCACCAGGGCTCAGCTGAAAAAGCGCATCCTGCCCCTCAGCCGTATTTCCGTTGGCATAGCCTCCGTCGGGTGCTGGGGTAACCGCTTGTGCCATGGGCGAAAGCACCAGGCAGATGAGCATGACTGGCATGAGAAGGAGACGTCCCGCAGTGGCCGGACAGATCGAGTTTGTTAATCGTGAAGTTGTCATATTTTTTGGTGTGTTTGCTGGGTGTAGGACCGCTGGATCTGGCGATCGCGTTAAGCGGCTGTCCCAGCGAAGGTCCAGCCCCGACGAACTTTTAGTTCGGCCGAAAATGCGTTGAAACGTCGAGTGACGTAATCTGGGGGCGAGCGTGAGGCTTAGCCTCGCAATGTCGAGGTTTATTCCTCGAGCAGTTGCAGCGCAGCCGGGAAAACAATCTTCTCCCACTCCGCGTAGGCTTTGGCCGATGGGTGCAGGCCGTCGGCCGCGACTAACGAGCGGTCTTCGCCCATCTTTTTGCTGAGCGGGTAAACATCGACAAGGCGCAGGCCGCGCTTCTCCGATTCGTCGGTCACGATTTTGTTAAACGAAGCGATACCGTCGGAAATATTTCGGCCACGCGCGTACTTCGCTCCCGTCGGCGTGACGCCGAAATCTGGAATGGTAATGACGAGCAATCGCGATTTGTTAGGCAAGATCGACAACATCTCCTCGAGGATGTGATTAAAGTTGTTGCGGAATGTTTCCGCGCTCACGCCCTGCACCCAATCGTTTACGCCGATGAGCAACGTGCCGAAGTTCGGTTTCTCTTTGCAGAAGATCGGCAGCTCGTTGTCAATCAATTGCTGCGTGGTCCAACCGGTGACCGAGGGATTCGCGACAAGATCGACATCTACTCCTTCGGATTTCAAGTGCCGCGTGAGCAACGCCGGCCACGATTCATCAGGCGATGCGCCTTCGCCGATGGTGTAGGAATCGCCGAGCGCAACGTAACGAATTTTTTCGCGAGCTTCCGTTGTCACGGTCAAAAACAGCGCGGCGACAAGTGCGATTAACTTTCCGGCGGCTCCCATAGCTCGATGCGATTGCCTTCGGGATCCATGATCCAACCGAAGTAGCCGAACTCGGAACGCTCGGCTTTTGGATCAACATCGACCCCTTCGCTTCGCAATTGCGCGAGCAACGCGTCGAGGTCGTGCACGCGATAGTTGATCATGAACGGCTTCTCGCTCGGCCGAAAATATTCGGTCATGTCTTCAAACGGCGACCAGACGATGTGCGATTGACGTTTCGGTTTCAGATCGGCGCCGGCGCCTTCACGAAAAACTGCGCCGCCCCAATCTTCCACCTCGAATCCGAGATGCTCCTTGTACCACGCGGCCAATTTTTCCGGATCGCGCGCTTTGAAGAAAATTCCGCCAATGCCGAGGACACGTTTCATTTGAGCATTTCTGTAACAGCTTCCTGGCAATGAATCACGGTCGTATTTAAAAATGGAATACCATTGTGTTCGGGCTCGCGCAGGATCAGCGGCAGTTCTGTTCCGGCGAGAATAACTGCGTCAACGCCGGCCATACCATCGACAATCGCGAGTAAGCCCGCCTTCGTTTCGGGCAGAAAATTCCCGGGAACCAACTCGTTCATGTATTTGTCGTGAATGTAATCCTGGGCGGCTGCACTCGGCCTAACGAGCTCGATGTTCGCGCGCGCAAATGGTTTCGCATAGAACTCGCCGTTCATGGTGAACTTGGTCCCGAAGATCGCGACACGTTTGTATTGTCGATCTTGCGCGGCTTTCACGGTCGCGTCCACAATGCTGATGAGCGGAATCGGCGAACGCGCAGCGACGTCATCGAACACGATGTGCGGCGTGTTCGCGGCGATGATGCCGAAGTCGGCGCCGGCGCGCGCGAGTTTTTCGATCGCGCTAACGAGGTTGCGCGCGACGAGCGCGAGATCGTCGGCAACGATTGGATCCCGCACGGTCGTTAGGTCAACGCTGTTGATGAAGAATTGCGGATAGACATCGCCGCCGACGCGCTCGCGATAAATGCGGATGATGGTCTGATAGTAATCGACTGTGCTCTCCGGACCGAGGCCGCCGATGATGCCGAGTGCTTTCACCTTCGATTACACTTTCGCATGCGACATCGACCGTTCAAAATGCGCGGCGTGAAAACGATTCATCTCTTCGCGGCCGTAATGACGATGTCGATCTTAGTACATGTCGATCTTAGCGCGCAGACGCGGTCGAGCTCGCCGGCCCGCGCGGACAAGCCGCTCATCACGCGCAACAATGCCGGCGTAATGGAAGCGGCGGCGTTGCGCAATTGGGCGAACGATTATTACGCGTGGAGAAATCAGGAGAATCCGACCGCGAGTAGTGACGCGGGCTTGCACACATGGGACGACCGCCTCACGGATTACTCGCCGGCGAAAATCGCCGAACGCGCGCAGCACAACCGCGCGTTGCTCGACAAAGTGCGCGCGCTCAAGATCGGCAACTGGTCGAAGGACGATCAGATCGACGCGTTGCTGTTCCGATCGCAGTTGGAGAACGTTGATTTCGGCGATCGCGTTTTGAAATTCGAGCGGACGAACCCACAGGTTTACACCGGTGAATGCGTCAGCGGAATTTTTTCGCTGTTGAAAAAAGAATACGACACGCCGCGCAAACGCGCGCTGGCAGCAACGGCGCGATTGAAAGCGATGCCGGCGATGTTGAAGCAGGGCCTAACGAACCTGCAAAATCCGGTCAAGTTGTATGCGCAGCTCGCGATTGAATCCGCACGCGCGATCGATCCCCTCTTCACTCAAAGCCTGATGGCGCTCGATGTCGATCTTGCACCTAACGAGCATGACGAACTGGTGAAGGCGCGCGATGGCGCGCTCGCAGCGGTGCATTCGTTCGCGGACGAGCTGGAGAAGCGCATGCCGAAGATGGTCGATTTCTCGCCGATGGGCGAAGCGAATTACAATTACTATCTCAAACACATTTTGCTGTTGCCGCTCGACGCGAAGGAAGTCGAGACAATCGGCCGCGCAGAGCTGGCGCGTTATCGCGCGCTCGAAGCATTGCTGCCCGATCCGAAACTCGCGGATCCCGATCCGGCACGCAGCGGCAACATTCCACCGGACCAGGAATCGTTTTTGAAAGCCTACGAAAGTCGCGAAGCCGAGATGATCGCGTTCCTGAAGGAGCACAAGCTCGTGACGATCCCGGATTATCTCGGTCGCTTTGAGATTCGCCAACTGCCCGAGGCGTTCAAGCCGACGAGTCCCGGTGGTTTCATGAATCCGCCCGGCGTTTACGACAAGGACCCGGCCGGTTTCTTTTTCATTCCGACTTACGATCCCAAATCCAAAAACTTTTACATTCGCGCCGCGATCGAAGACCCGCGCCCGATTCTCGGGCACGAAGGAATTCCCGGGCACTTCATGCAATTGTCGATCGCGAACCATTTGCCTAACGAAATCCGGCGGCAACATGGCGACGGCGTTTTTGTCGAGGGCTGGGCGTTGTATGGCGAAGAGATGTTGTCGCGCACCGGACTTTACCCTAACAACTCGCCCGCGCAGGGCCAGGTGCTACATCTCTCGCGTTATCGCGCCGCGCGCATCGGCGTTGACGTGAATCTGCACACCGGCCGATGGACGTTCGATCAGGCGGTAAAGTATTTCATGGAGGCGGGCGGCCTCGATGAGGAAGCGGCGCGCGGCGAAGCGGCCGGTGCGGCTTCGAGTCCGCATCAGAAGATCAGCTACATCATCGGAAAATGGCAGATCATGAATTTGTTAGGCCGTTACAAAGATCGACAAGGTGACAATTACAATCTCGGCCAATTTCACGACGACCTGATCAAGAACGGCAGCTTGCCGGTGTCGCTCATCGAATGGCTCTTGCTCGACGATCCGACTTCGGTGCAAAAAGCTACGAGCGAGAAATAACCTGGAGGGACGCGACGACGCGCGTCCCTCCATTTGTTGTTCGCAAGATCGACAATTACTCCTCGATCGTTTCCAAATCGGAAATGGCCGGACCGTTGATCACGCGGCCGAGACAATCGAAGCGCGAGCCGTGACACGGACAGTCCCAGGTCTTTTCGTTCCCGTTCCATTGCACGATGCATTTCAAATGCGGACACACGGCGGAGCGTCGATGCACCACGCCATCATCATCGCGATACACTGCGACTTTGAGCAGACCTTCTCGAATCAACGCGCCGCTGCCCCACGCGATCTCTTCCTCTGATTCAACGTCGCTACCGGTGATGTAATCGCCGAAACGTTCGGCCACGTTGATGTTCTCTTTCGCGAATTCGGAGAGGGCACGCAGCGATTTGCGCGACGGATCGTAAACTTTCGTCCACGGATTTTCGCGGCCATTGATAAGATCGACAATCAACATTCCGGCGATCGTTCCGTGTGTCATGCCGTTACCGGAATCGCCCGTCGCGATGTAAACGTTGTCTTTGTCCGCAGGATTTCGGCCGATGAACGCGAGTCCGTCCGTCGGTTCCATCACCTGCCCCGACCAGCGATAACGAACTTCGCCCACTTTGAATCGTTCACGCGTCCATTCGTCCAGCCAGGCGTAGCGATCGGCAAAATCATTTGCCTGTCCGCTTTTGTGATCGCTTCCGCCGACGACGAGAAGATCGACATCGTCATTTCCGGGAGCGGTGCGAACGTAATGATACGGGATCACGCCGCTTTGTTTTTCCTTCTCCGCGGTCTCCGCCGTGTCCCACAAAAGAATCTGCGGAATGGTGCCGCGTTTGAATTCGAAGACGACGACGTATGTCGTGTACGGCGCCTGTTTCGTGTGAATCGAGTAGCGATCGTTCACCGGCGTATTCGTCGCGACGACGATCGATGTCGATCTTACAACATGTCGATCTTGCGTGGTCACCTTCGCATCGTCGCCGCCTTCAAATTCGACCGCGCGCGAGCCGGTGAAAATCTTTCCGCCATTCGCAAGAACGGCGCGCTGCAGCCCGCGCAAGTATTTCAGCGGATGAAATTGTGCCTGGCCCGGGAACATGATCGCAGGACCGGTATCGAATGAATCAATCGGCGCTTTCGGCATGTGCTTGACGGCAATGCCAGCGCGCAAAGCCGCTTCCAGTTCGCGATCGAGCTCTTCCATTGAACCGCCGGGCGGCGCGAAAAGAAATCCGTCCACGCGCGCGAAGTCGCACTCGATTTTTTCTAGATCGACAATCTCCGCAATTTTATCGATGGCGGCGGTGTGACTCTCGGCGGCGAGACGCGCGCCTTCGCTTCCGTGATATCGCTCGAGATCGAAATAGCGGTCATCGAGCGCGTTCACCAAATGCGCGGTGGTGCGTCCGGTCATGCCCGACCCGACCGGACGTTCGTCGAGGACGACGACGGATTTGCCTTCACGCGCGAGCAAATACGCGGTCGTCATTCCGGCAATGCCCGCACCGACGACGCAAACATCAGCGCTGACGTCATGTGTGAGCGGTTCGAGTGGATCGAACGTCGCGGTGTCTTCCCACAACGAAATATTCGCGCCCTGGCGCTGGCCTTCCTCGTTCACACCAGAAATACGCCTTTGCCCGCGCAGCCGGATTTGAATTGAGCGCGAATAGAGACGGCTGCTGAAGCGTCCAATATCGAAACAACAGTGGCGGCCGCAATCTCATTGCGCCGTTCTATGTTGGAACCAACAAGCAACAGAAAGGCTAAATCATGATGAAGGCATTGTTTGGAATCGTTAGCGTAATGGCGTTGTCAGTCTGGATCGCAACCGCGCAAACCAGTTCGACCACGACACAACAAACCACATCGGCCGGCGGGACGACCGAGTCGACCACAACCACGACCGAATCCGCGGGCACAATCACTGAGTTCAGCCCCGGCTCCTCGATTGTGTTGAGCACGGGCACAGGCGAACCGCTGCATTACAAGTTCAGCAAAACGGTCACCTACGTCACACCGTCAGGCAAAGTGATCGAAGCTTCGAAGGTGAAAAAGAATTCGAAGGTGCGCGTCCACTACATCAAGGAAGGCAGCGACATGCTGGTGGATAGAGTCATTGTCGAAGACAACGATTAATCGATCATAAGATCGACAATTAATTCTCGGCGCGTCGGTGCTACTGACGCGCCGATTTTTTTAATTCAGGCGGACCGGCATCCGCTCGCTCAACGCTTTTCGAATGCATAGACGACTATGAACGCATCCCTGAAAAAATTTCTCGCCGGCGGCGTAGCGCTCCAGCTCGCCTTCGTGGCGACTTGCCACGGCGCCGAGTTTATCGTTATCAAACCGAAGTACAAAGCCGATACGATCGTCGCGCCCGATCCAGAATACCCTACGCTTGCAAAAAGCCAGCGCCATGGCGGGCAAGGCATTTTTCGGCTCATCATCAATGAGAAGACCGGTGTCGTTGACGAGGTCCAGGTGTTCAAGGGCACCGGACATGGCGAACTAAACCGGGAGGCGATCATGACGCTGTTCAAATGGCGATTTAAGCCGGGCATTAAGCAACGGGACGTCGCGATTTCGTTCGAAGGTGTGGGAAGAGCAAATGAGTTGCACTGACCTAGTGTAAAAAACCGAATTGACGCCGCTGCCGGCGCGGCGGGAGAATCGGCCTATGAAACCCTTCCAGTTCGCGCCAGCTAGAGTTCTGCTCATCCTCGCGGTTTGCACATTCGCCGCAAGATCGACAATCAACGCCGGGGCCGGTGCGGCCGATTATCGCGACGGCGCGCTCGGGCATGACAACGCGCGCCTGGTCGTGCGCCGCATCGCCGATTTCGGCACGCAGATTTCGCTCAATATCTACATCGACGGCGTGCAAGTGACGATGCTGCCGCTCAACACCGGATACGACGCGCTGGTTCGTCCGGGCAAGCACGTCATATCGGTATCAACTTCGCCATGCGTATACGGTAAAACACGTTACACACATCGGCGCCTTCAGATGCACCGTGGCGAAACCTACGCTTTCACCGCCATGTGGCTGGACGGCGATTGGGCGACATTGCAATCGCCCGCCGAGCTCGCGCTCTCGCACCAGCGGCTCACCTACTGAACAAACAGCGCGGCTGCATCGTCGGAATTGGAAAGAATGCGTTTCGCTCTTCCACTCTTGTTCCTCTGCTCTCTCGCAATCGCACAAACGCCGTCGCCATCCGAAAGCGGCAGCGGAATCGAAGGCGTGATCAGCATCAGCCCGGCACATGGCGGGCCGGAGCGGGTCGGCGTTCCGAATTCGCGTCCGCTCGCCAATACTGAATTTGTTGTTTCGAGCGAGCGCGACACGATCGCGAACTTTACCACCGACGACCAAGGCCGCTTCCGCGTCTCGCTCAGCGCGGGCCATTACAGCGTCGCGCGCAAAGGCGCAGCCAAAGGCATCGGACGTTGCGGCCCGTTCGAGGTGGATGTTGTCGCCGGACAATTCACGAAGGTCGAATGGATGTGCGACAGCGGCATGCGCTGATCCGCAAGATCGACAAATACTTCTCGCCTTTATTTACCGCGCTGCACAGTGTCGCGACATGAAATTCTTGGCGGAGAAAATTGCCGATCGGCTCAAAGATCATAAATCATGTACGATCTTCGAGAACGATCTGCAGCTTGTCTGGCCGATTATTGGCAAAGCGCTGCAGCTACGCGAGCAACGCAACACGCTCATCAAAGCATTCGCGAAAGCGCATGGATGGAACGCAACCATTCGCGACCCCGGTATTCGCGTCGTCTTCCGCAAGCTGAAGCCGGGTGAAAAGGACGCTGACTCGCGCAAATTGGCGAAAGCCAGTTAAGATTGTTTCGGCTTTAGCAGCGGGAACAAAATCACGTCGCGGATCGATTCCGCTCCCGTGAGCATCATCGTTAGGCGATCGATGCCGAGTCCGAGGCCGCCGGCCGGCGGCATGCCGTGTTCGAGCGCGAGCAGAAAATCCTCGTCGATCTTTTGTGTTTCCTCGCCGGCTTGCTCGAGTAAACGCTGGCGTTGCACGTCGGGATCGTTCAGCTCGGTGTAACCGGGCGACATCTCAACGCCGTTGATGATGAGCTCGTAAACATCGACCAGGCGATTGTCGATCTTGTTCTGTCTCGCCAGCGGCACTAACTCCTTCGGGCAATGCGTTACGAAAAGCGGGTCGAATGTTTTTTCTTCCACCAACTTTTCGAAGACATGCTGTGTCACTTCGAAATCGGCCAGCTGCGGCAGGATCTCCAGGCCTAACGATTTCGCTTTGGCGCGGCGCTCGTCGCTCGTCAGATCGAACCAATCCGCGCCCGCCGCTTCGCCTACAAGATCGACATAGCGCGCTCGGCGCCACGGTCGCGTGAGATTGATCGTGCGCGTGACGTTTCCATCGGCGTCTTTGTGCTCGATCTTCAACGCGCCCGAAACATTCTCGGCGAGATGGCAGATCATCTCCTCCATCAAGTCCGCCATCTTCTCGAAATCGGCATACGCCTGGTAAATCTCAAGCATAGTGAATTCGGGATTGTGCTTTCGCGAAATGCCTTCGTTGCGAAAATTGCGGTTCATCTCGAAAACTTTGTTGAATCCGCCGACGAGCAATCGCTTCAGGTAAAGCTCGGGCGCGATGCGCAAAAATAAATCGATCCCGAGCGCGTTGTGATGCGTCTTGAACGGCTCGGCCGCCGCGCCGCCAGCGACCGTTTGCAGCATCGGCGTTTCCACTTCATTGAAGCCGCGGTCTTCGAGAAATCGGCGGATCTCTCGCAGAATCGTAATGCGTTTCGCGAAATGCACGCGCGATTGCTCATTCGAAACCAAATCGAGATAACGTTCGCGATAACGTGTTTCGACGTCCTGCAGCCCGTGCCATTTCTCCGGCAGCGGCCGCAACGATTTCGAAAGCACTTCGAATTTTTTCACCTTTAGCGTCGGCTCGCCCGTTTTGGTGAGGAAACATTCGCCTTCCACGCCGATGAAATCGCCGAGGTCTAACAAATTGAAGATGTCGATCTTGTCCTGCCCGATTTCTTTCGCGTGCAGATAAACCTGAATCCGGCCGCTCACGTCGCGAAGATCGGCGAAGTGGCTCTTGCCCATGTCACGATGCGCTGTGATGCGTCCGGCCGTGCGCAACGTCTCGCCTTCCTTAAATTTTGCGCGCACGTCAGCAATCGAGCCGGACGTCTCAAACGCCGCGCCAAACGGCTCGACCCCTTTCGCGCGCAACGCCTCCATCTTCTCACGACGCTGCGCGATGAGTTGATTTTCCTCCTCCATGTTGCGCCGAATCTAAGACGGCCCACGCAAGATCGACAATGTCATTTGCGCGCCCGCGAACATTCCGTTTGCAAAGAAAAGGTGTGGCGGGCAGTTTGCCTCGCTCAGGAAAACCCCGATATGCCTGTCGATTTACCCGAAATCACTTCGAAGTTTGACGGACCGCTGGTCAAACAGTTCTCCGTTTTCCTGGCAAACAAGGTGGGCGCCATGCTCGACATCGTGAAGATGTTGAACGCGGAGCACACCCACGTCGTGGCCATGAGCGTGTCGGAATCGACCGACTCGGCCATCGCGCGAATCATCGTGAGCGATCCGGAACGGGTGGAAGATTTGTTCCGGCAGAATAATATCGCTTACGGCGTTTGCGAAGTGGTCGTGGTCGAGCTGCGCGAGGTCGCGACGCAATTAATCAAGCTGCTGGCGTCGTTGTTCATGGCGGAAGTGAATGTGCATTTTACATATGCGCTGCTGACGCGACCGCGCGGGATGGCGGCGCTGGCGATCCATGTCGACGATACCGATTGCGCGTCGTCGGTCTTGCTCGGCGCCGGATTCAAACTTTTGAGTCAAAGCGAAATTTCGCGCTAAGATCGACATCGTCATCATGGCCAGTCTCGATAACGCATTTGCCACTGAAACCGCAGCCATGCGCACGCTGCCGTTTTCTTCCGGCTCGCAGATCGACTGGAGTTTTCGCATTGGATTGAGCGCGGTCATTCTCGTGGCCGCAGCGGAAATTTTTAGCGTCGGCTATTATTATGTCGGTCAACGTTATCCGCGCGTCGCAACTCCGACGACCGCGACTGCACCGAAAGTCGCATCGGTGGCAACGCCCGCGCCGCAAGCGACGGCGGCACCAAGTGCATCGGCCGCGCCGAGTGTCGCAGCGGCGGAATCACCGGCAACATCGACATTGTCCACGGCGGACCGTTTGTTGAAAGAAGCGACGACGTTGCGCGAGAAAGGCGACACCGCGACGGCGTTGTCGCGATTACAGCAGGCGTCACAAAGCGATCCGAAAAACGCGAACGTGCTCGCGGAGATGGCGACGATTTACGAATCGATCGATCAATACGAGCGGTCTAACGAAACGTGGCGCAAGGTGCAGGACATCGGTTCGTCGGCCGGATCCGTTTACGAGCTCGCGATGTTGAAACTAAAACAAGGCGCGGCCGCGACACCGGCGCCCGAAGCGAGCGTGGCCGAAACGACGACATCGACAACAGCCGCGCGCACGAGCGAAGGAATCCCGGAAGGATCGACATTCGGCATTACCGAAGTGACGACGAGCGAAACGCCGGATCCGGACGCGGAGACGAACATGTTGTTGCGCATCGCGGTGAAAAAGAAACCGAACACGGTGGTCGATCACACCAAAGTAAAAATCCAGGTGTTCTTCTATGACACGGTAAACGATAAGGACATCAAGCTCACCGACGCCGAGGTAAATTACGAATGGCTGACGCAGAACCACGATTGGGCCGGCCCGAATGCCGAAGTGCTCGCGGTCACGTACGTGCGGCCGAAGAACAAAGCGAGATCGCAAGAGGAATCGCTCTCCGCCGCGGCGCAGGCCATCATTCCCGGCAAGAAAGCGCGCCCGACCAAGCCCACCGCGCCCG
>JBEEGX010000245.1:0-3387 GCA_041167105.1 Verrucomicrobiota bacterium | reverse complement strand
CGGCTGCTCGAGGCCGGCGTGCGCATTTACGAATACCAACCAACCATGTTCCACTGCAAATACATGATCGTGGACGATTTGTGGGTATCGGTCGGTTCCTCCAATTTTGACGCGCGTTCGTTTCGCTTGAATGCGGAAGCCAACTTAAACGTCTTAAATGCCGGCTTTGCCGAGCAGCAATTAAAGGTCTTCGAGCAGGACAAAGCGCGTTCGAAGGAAATCACCCTGGAAATGCTGAAACACGAACCGATCACGTAATCGATGCCTGCTTGTTCGCGGGCGTCGCGCGCAAAAGCGAGCGAAGCGCAGAAAAGACTAAGGACGAGGACGATGTCGATCTTGCGCATTGTCGATCTTACAATTGCGGTCTGAGCGGCGTGACCGCTTTATTCAGGATCTTGTCCCAGATCGGCTGATGTTTCAGCATTTCGAGCGTGATCTCTTTGGAGTTGGCCTTGTCTTCTTCGAAAATTCGAATTTGCTGCGCGGCGAAGTTTGCATTGAGCACGTTCATGTTTGCTTCGGCATTCAATTTGAACGAACGCGAATCGAAATTGGATGAGCCGACTGAAACCCAGAGATCGTCCACGATCATGTATTTGCAGTGGAACATGGTCGGTTCGTACTCGTAAATGCGAATGCCCGCTTCGAGCAGCTTCGGCCAGAGGTTGCGCGAAGCTTTGCGCACCGCCTGTTGATCAATGTGAGGGCCGGGTACGATGATCTCGATCTTGACTCCGCGATGCGCTGCTTCGAGGAAGGTGGCAAGCGAGAGTTTGTCGGGAACAAAATAGGCATTGGCCAGTCGAACGCTTTTCGAGGCGGACGATAACGACATTAAGTACATCAGCCGTGCGCTGTCGCTTCCCCCTTTGGACGAACTTTTGAATGTTTGCGCTTTTACCGAACCGGCCGAGGAAAGCGACGGGAAGTAATCGTTCCCCTGCAAAACGCTGCCTTTGGTGCGCAACCAGTTATCGAGAAAGACAGCCTGCAATTCGCCCACGACCGGTCCTTCGATGCGATAATGATTATCGCGCCAATGTTTCGGATCTTGCGCGTGCCCGCCCCATTCATCGGCAATGCCGACGCCGCCGGTAAAACCGATTTTGCCATCGACAATCAACAATTTCCGATGCGTGCGATTATTCAGGCGCATCGGCCGGTACCAGAGGGCTGGGTTGAACCATTGCAGCGGATTGTATTCGACGACTTCCGCGCCGGCATCCTTCATCATTTGCAGTGAAGCGTGATCAAGCTTCTGCGTGCCTTGCCAATCGAGAATCACGTGCACGGCCACGCCGGCGCGCGCGCGTTCGGCCAACGCTTCGGCGAATTGTCTGCCGATGTCGCCCTTCCAATAAATGTAAGTCTCGAAATCGATCGTGCGCCTGGCGCCGCGAATCGCGCGCATCATGGCCGGAAAAATTTCCTCACCGTTGCGCAAGGTCACCACGTCATTGCCGGAAACTAATCTGGGCCCGAGCAGGTTATTCATCGTGCGCTCGAACTGCGGATCGCTGGTTGAGTACAGATGTTTAACTTGATAGCGCTCGCGCTTCTCCAAGCTGCTGCACGAAACCAGCGCGCAAAGCGCGAAGATGCCGGCGGGTTTCTGGATGTCGATCTTGCGCATTGTCGATCTTAGCGGGCGCGTTTCCATTTCCATTCCGCGCCGCCGAGTAATGGAAGCACGAAAAGATTCGCCAGAATGTCGATGATGAGACCGGCAAGAATAACGACGCCGAAGCGTTGCGTGGGTGGAAAATCTGAAAGCACAAAAATGGCGAAGCCGGCGGCGAAGATTACATCGGAATATACAATTCCGCGCCATTGTTCTTCGCGACCGGCGATCCATGCTTTCCAACCTTTCGCGCCGTCACGCTGCGCGCGACGGACGCCGAAGACGAGATGGATCATCGAATCAATCGCGATGCCGATGCAAATATTGGTCGCCGGCGCGGAGATGACGTCCATCGGCACATGCAACCAACCAATTCCGCCGAGCATGCACAATGGCACAAGCATCAGACTCGCGATCATCGCCACGGCGCCGCGAATGGAACGCGCGACAAACCACGCGATGGCGATGAACAACGCGTTTAGCCAAAATAGTCCGGTGACTAAACTCGAAGCGACAAGCTGCGCGAGCCGGCCTTGTAGATAATAAATGCCGCCGAGGAGTTGCGGTTTGAAGCCGTGCTTGCGGCAGATCGCGCGCAAATCTTCGATGACATCGAGCCGAAGTTTATCGCGGCGCGCTTCGACCATCCGAAGCAGAAACACGCTCTGCGTACGTTCGTCATTCACGAAACTTTTCGCGACGCCGTGGTACTTCGGCTCGGAAAGTATCTCCATCATCTTTTCGTAGCTGATGAAAAAGGAGAACGGGACGCGATCGCCTTCCGCGAGCAGCGTCGGAAGCGAAATGACGGTGCCGACATCTTTGTAATTCTCGAGCGCGCCATGCAGCGTCCACAGTTTCTCGTAGGCTGCGTCGGTGTTCAGTTTGCTGCCGTCAGCTGCGGATACGACGAGCGTAAGGGGATTCGAGCCGCCGGTACGATCGACATATTCCAAGCCGTTGCGCAGCTCGGTCTTGGGTTTGAAGTAATCGAGCAAGCTCGGATCCGTGTTCACCTTTGTTAGGCCGAATCCGAGCGCGGCGCTCGCGAGAATGACGCCTAACGAGAGCCAGCCGAAGCGTTTCGTCCAAAACCAATGCGGCGGTTCCTGTTCGATGACTTTGCTCTCGCGCGGCACGGCCCAGCGCAAAAACGGCGGATACATCAGATACGCGCAACCGAAGGCGACGATGGTTCCGAGCACGCCACCGAAGCCGAGCTCGCGCAACGGCTTTGCTTCAACGATCAAGAGACTGCCAAAGCCTAACGAGGCGCAAATCATCGACCAGAAAGACGGCGGCAACGTCATCCGCCAGGCGTCATCGGCGAGGTCGGGCGATTTTTTGTTCAAGCGACGTTGTCGATCCGCCAGCGTTTGCCAGTTGAACGTCATGTAAACGAGATGGGACAACGCGACGATGAACACGATGGTGCCGAGATTTACGGTTAGGATTCCGATGCGGCGGCCGAAGAGCGATTGCAGCAGCAGGGTCAACAAAACCGCGCTGGTGCAGGTCGCGAGCATGCCGATGAAGACGCGCCGCGAGCGGAACATCACTGCCATCGTTAGGCCGAACAACACCACCGCCGTTAGGCTGAAATACCAAAAGTCGTGCGCCAGACTTCGCCGAATCATTTCCACGACGTAGGGCGGACCGGCGATGTGGACGCGAAAATCCTGCTCATCGAAATCGTGCATCACGCGCTCAACGTGGCGAATGAGCGTCTCGGTGTTCTTGTTCGAGACGAACATGATGACGTT
>JBEEGX010000244.1:0-9211 GCA_041167105.1 Verrucomicrobiota bacterium | reverse complement strand
CTGCATAACGCCCGAGGCATCGCCGACCAACTGCAAGGTTGTGATGTCAATACCGGCTCCTTCCAGAACCCATCCCGAGCGCAGTGCCCAAGTTTTGGTTATGTTCGTCCAAAAGATTCCCGGCCCGAGATGAATGTATGTGTTCTCGGGAAGCGGCGCGACGATTGTGTCGAACTTAGAATCCGTGCTGGCATCATAAGGATCCGTTTGCGTTCCGCTGCCCGGTAGCCCGTCATTGCGGATCGACAACCACACTTCCAGTGCTGGAGATGGACGCGGACTCGCTGATGGCGTCGCCGTGGGTACTGGGGTCGGTATTGGCGTCGACGTCGCTGTTGAGGCGACAATCGTAATGGTAGCGCGCCGCGTTGATGCCATTCGATAGCCGGAACCGGTTTGCAATGTGAGTGAGGCCGTTTTGGCGGCGGTCGCTTGCAGCGGCTGCAGACTAATATTAGTCGATGTCGATCCAGCAGGGATAACCACTTTGCCGGTCTGACCGCTTAAGGCATAATCAACGCCAAGCACCGCGCTTCCACTTACGGCATAGTTCACCGTCGTGGTTTTCGACGTGACGCGCGACTTCGCGATGGTGAAGACCGCAGACTGCGCGACATCCACCTGCACGGGTGACGCGGATAATGAAACGACAGGCGTCGTTAGTCGTGCCGCCTTCACGCCGGCGCTCGCAGTCGTCTGCTCCAGAGCTTCGGTCGAATGCAATGGTCCCTCGGCCGGCGGGACTCGAACTGTTTCGCACGAACACAATAGGGTGGCGCCGATGGCTACGACAAAAACAAAGAACAGCTTTGACCTGAAGAGCATGGCAAATTTGAGAGCACGATTCATGCGTAAGATAATTCGGTGGACCGAAATATTCCCCCGGCAAGATGTCGATCTTGCAACAAGCGAATTACATCATCGGCGGTTGAGCAAGCACGCTGGCCATTGTAAAGCAGACGCCATCAAAAGGCGGACATTTCTGTGAGTCGATTAAAGCGTTTCGCGACCGGCGTGCTCTCCGGCTACGCCGCCATCATTGCGAACGTTCTATACACGTTGTGTTCGATCCCACTGGCCCTTCATTTTCTTTCTAGGGCAGAATTTGGGTTGTGGAGCTTGGTCACACAGATCGCGACTTATCTTTTGCTGCTGGACTTGGGAATGGCAGGCTCGATTTCCCGGATTCTCATCGATCACAAAGACAACATTGCCGATGGCAATTACGGAGCGGTAATCAAGACAGGCGCGCTCGTGCTCATGGTGCAAGGCGCATTGATCGCGATTGGCGGCATTCTGCTGACGTTCGGATTAGTGTCGCTGCTCGAGATTCCGCTCAACTTCGCGCGCGATTTCAAATTCTTACTCGCCGGCCAATGCATAGCGCTTGGAGTGTTCTTTGTTACTCGGATGTCGTTGCATATTCTGAATGCGCATCAACGCTACGACTTTGGCAACTACGGCCAGATCGCGTATTTCGCCGCCAATCTCGTCGCGATGTGGATCGGGTTTCGTGCTGGGCTTGGTCTTTATGCAATGTTGCTCGGCAACGTAGCGGCGATGTTTTGCAGTAGCGCGCTTCTGATGGGCGCGGTGCGCGCGCTAAATTTATTTCCGGCGAGAGAAGCGTGGGGCACAGCGAGTTGGCCGGTCTTTCGGCAGCTATTCGCTTTTAGCAACGAGCTTTTCCTACTTTCGTTAGGCCAGCAGCTGGTGAATGGCAGTCAAGCACTCGTAATCACTCGCACTCTCGGTTTGGATGCCGTCACCGTTTGGTCGGTCGCAATGAAAGCCTTCAGTCTAGCGCAACAATTTATCTGGCGACTTTGGGATTATTCCGCCGGCGCCATCGCAGAAATGATCGTTCGGGCTGAACGCGACAGGATGCGACAGCGTTTCCGTCAGATTTTCGTTATAACCGCTTCACTCAGTGTCCTAACCGCTACCGCCATCGCTGTCTGTAACTCCGACTTTCTCGCCATTTGGACGCGGCATCGAATTGCGTGGAGTCGCACGAACGACTTTCTGTGCGCGGCGCTTTTGGTTGTTAACTGTGTGACGCGACTGCATGTGGGGTTGCTTGGCCCCACCAAAAAAATCGGTCGCATGCGCTACATTTATTTTCTGGAAGGCGTTTCGTTCGTTATCCTCGGACTGCTTGTCGGGCGGCAGTGGGGCATAGGCGGCATTCTCGTGGCGGCCATCGTCATGAATATTTTCTGGACCGGAATTTATGGAATTCTCAGGACCGCTCGTGAATTTAATGTCAATGCCCGGGAAATCATTATCGACTGGCAAAAGGTCCCAGCGCGTTTCGCCAGCGTGTTAATTCCGCTCGCGTTCGTTACTGCTTGGTTCACGCATTCACTCCCGAATGGGACGCGTCTTGCCGTAAACGCGATCACAATTGGGATTGTCGGCACCGGATTGCTTTGGAAACTTGGCCTAACGGATGAGCTGCGTCGGGAAGCAATGGAAAGGCTCTCGAAATTGCGCCGACGAATCGACTAATTGCGTGACTGCTGAGCGACAAGTGTCGCTGCGGATCTTTTCAGGAACGTGTGGTTGGTTCCACTTACATCAATCAGCTTGTAACCGCACCACGCCAGTCGAAGCATTGCCCTGATTGTTTGGCTTCGACGAATTCCCGGCACGGCGGCCATCCCGTGATGAAATTCCACGCAAAGCTGCCTCACATCTAGATGTCGATCTACGATTTGGTCGATCACATCATATTCGCTTCCTTCGATGTCGAGTTTTAGAAGATCGACATGGTCGTGACGGTTCTTTCTCATCAGGGACGCAAGATCCGTTGATTTAACCGCAATGCCGCCATCACAAGTGGGTCGCACTTGCCACGAGGCTTCGATCGGATCTCCGGGTGGGCCAATCACGAGATCGCCAGAGTGTCCGGTCAGAGCCAGCGGCAAAAATCGCAAATTTGAAATCTGATTTTCTGGGCGGGCCATTGTTTCCAGTCCTGTCGGCGAAGGATCTAGAAGAAAAATGAAGCACCCGTAACGCGTCACCAACGCATGCTCGAACGTAATGTCTTTGCCTACCCCGGCGGAATACACAATGCTCGACGCGCTCAACCCAGTCGGCTCGAAAGTCCAGGCGCATTCAGTTGTCCGATCTCCAAGTGTTTCCAGTGGATGTCCGTGATGGCGCAATAGCGAATAAAAGATGGAGTACCGCAGATCGCGAAACTTGCGCTCAACATTACTGATCGGGCGACTGAACATTTTTTAGATTAGTTCCAGAATTTTTAACTGCCGGACAAATTCGGCCGCAAAGTGATCAAATGAGAACCGCGTCGGATCGAACAGGCATCGTTGTTCCCATGATGTATCCCGAACTTTCTCGTTCCACTTCAAAATCGCAGCGGCGATTGCGGCTGAGTCGCGAACGGGAACGACTTCGCCGCTTCGTTCATCAATCCAGTCGTTCGCGCCGGTATTTGGCGTAACGACGATAGGCAGGCCACACGCAAGCGCCTCAATACAGGTCCGCGCCAAACCTTCTTCGAGTGACGGCAGCACGAAGAGATCCGCTGCTCGCAGGCGGTCGGCGAGCCGCGAATGAGGGAGCGGCGGCGACCATTCGATGTTCAGGTCAGAATAAGCTCGCACGATTTCCTTCACGCTGTCCTCGACCAATTGAGTGAGAAGGAATCGCGCTTCCGGAATCTCCTTTTGCACGATCCGAAATGCTTCGAGCAAATACGGCGTCCCCTTGCGCAGCGACAAGCTTGCTGTTGAAACGATCGTCAACGGTCGATTCTTCGGACGTTGCTCTGCACGCGGGTGGAAAAGTTGAAGGTCAACCGGGTAAACATTGCGGAGAATTTGTTCCGGCTTAAAACCGCGCTCAAGAAATGAGTTGGTTACAAATGAACTCGGCGAAAGAACAAGATCGACATCTTGCAAGATCGACATCGACCGTTCGTGCCAAAACGGCGACACGGGCGGGAGGGAACAATTCCAGCGTCGATGCTCTTCGCTAATGGTGTTCCAAAAATTTTCCGGATGCGAATTACCCGCGTCCAAGAACGTTTTGCCACCGCTCGCGCGAGCGAATTTAAAGCATTCGTTCACGTAACCGTAACTCGAAATTATGTGATCGCCGGGACGAAGCTGCTTCAACACCCAGCGATCGAACCACGGCAGAAGACGAAACCGAAACGATTCCGCATGGAACGGCGGGAGAACTCTGCTGCCAGCGTACGCGGTCAATCCGATGGCCGGATTCAATCGCGTTCGTTCGGACGGGATGCCACGCGTTCCCCGACGTGTGCCCAGCGCGATGAAGCGAAGCTTGCCTATTTGTTCTAACGCGCGCGCGTTGTCGTCGCACACGGATCGCATCGGAGTCGCGACGACAAAACGGCCTTCAAGGCTGTGATGGGGGACATTCATCTCGTTGCCAGGCTTCGGTGATGCCGACGCGTTTTTGAAATTGCAGCCCGCCTTCGCTGAGAATATCGCGGCAACGCTGCACGTCCTCGGCTCCGATGGCCCACTCGTGAAGTTCGACAATGACAAGCCGACAACGCGAAAGCTGTTCACGCGATGCCGAAAAGACTTCGAGTTCGGCGCCTTCAATATCCACGATGAAGGTCGTAAACGGCCCGTAACGTATATCGAGTTCGGCGAGAGTCCGTGCCGCGACGCGCACCGGCCGCGATGATTCTCTCTGCGTCGTTCCGCCGACGATGTAGACCGGGTGAAGATAAAAGTTTGCGTCGCGATCGTTACTCACCGCGCAGTTCTCGATGAGAAAGCCGGCGTGATTGAGCGCGCGGTTGTGATGCAACGTCGGCAAGCAAAATGGATTTCCTTCCACGACGACGTGGCGCTTTCTGTCCGCGAGGATTTTGTTTGTGACGCATGACACGATGCCGAGGCACGCGCCCAGCTCTAGAACTGAATCGACCGGCCTAACGAATTCACGCACCAGCGCGCGTTCTTCCGCTTCGTACGAGCCATCGAGAAAACACGCACGATAAGCGCGCGAGGTTTGATCCTTCGGAACGGTGAAAGCACAGCCGTCGAGTTCGAATTGCCCGCCCCGCAAATCGAAGAACGCGCCTTGCAACCACTGCACAATTCTGATGTCGATCCAGCCGGCAACACTGCCCAGGAACTTGCGAATTGGGTCAGGTAAACAGCGACGAGCAATCTCGCGCACACTTGTCCTCATTGGCGTTGCTCCACTATTTCTCGATAGAGCCGCTCGTATGCAGCGACCATCTTTTCGGCAGTCATTCCTTTGTCGACGATCGATTGCGGGCCACGGATCCCAAACTTGAGTCGCAGTGATAAGTCATTGATCAACCGAGTAAGCGAGTTGGCCAGAGCATCAACATTCGCCGGTGGAACCAACAACCCGTTTTGTTCAGTGTCGATCAAATCCGCAACTCCACCGCATCGCGTCCCAATGCACGCGCAGCCGTAAAACAGCGCTTCCTGCAAAGCAAGGCCGAGCCCTTCATACAATGACGGCATCACGAAAATCGCCGAGCGCGCCAGCCACGCATGCAGTTCATCATCACTGCGCGGACCAAGCATATGCACTCGCGATTCGAGCCGATGGCTTGCAATAAGTTGACGAATTCGCGTGCTAATTTGCGCGTCTCCATCGCGACCGATCATGACTAGCTGCCAATCTGGCAAAATGGATGCTACTCGACAAAACGCTTCGACCAAAAACGTTTGCCCTTTACGCCGTGCAACCGTTCCGGCGCATAAAACAATTTTCTCCCGGTCGACAGGACGCTCGGGAACAAAATCTTCGCGAGTGCGCGAATGATAAAGGTAACGAAATTTCGATCGCATCGGAAAATACCAGCGACACAGCGCGTGGTAGTCGTTCTTCGAAACTGCGACTTCGGTGATCAGATGCGACAAAACGTATTGTTTGCTCAACCAAGCGATTGGAAGAAGCGCGAGTTTCACCAGAAAACTGCGTTGATCCCAACAGTAACCTTCGAAGATCGAGAACGCGCCGTGGTTCGTCGACATGCAACGAAGCCCGAGTCGGCGCGCGTGAACCACCGGGCTTTTTGTGAATGCACGGTTTCTCCAGGCGTAGTTTCCACCGAAATGAAAATGAACGATGTCCGGCGACGTATTCGCAATTTCTTGCGCAAGACGCACCGCCGATTCAATCGATCTGGATTCGCTCTTCCATTGAATGTGTTTGTGGATATTGCTCGATTCCGCCGAGCGCGCGAGTGAAGCCGGATCATCAGCGGAGACGAGCACGATCTCGTGATGCGGATGCAGACCGCGAATCAATTCCGTAACAAGAATTTCCGTGCCGCCGTGTTGAGCGAGCGGATATTCCAGGCAGAGCGCTATCTTCACTCCGCTCGGGCCGCGAAAATCTTAATCACTTGAGCCGGATTACCAACGACGAGCGAATCCGGGCCAATCGTTTCCAAACTCACAACAGCGCCGGCGCCGACGATTGTGCGATCTCCGATTTGAACGCCTTTTAGGATGATCGCGTTTGTGCCAATGAATACGTCGTCGCCGATTTTGATGGCAACGGAGCGTCGATTCGCGCGATCAGTTTCAGGATCACGGCGCGATTGGTAATCGAGCGCGTGGTAATCGTGATCAAAAATTCGCGCATTTGCGCCGATGTTGACGGAATCGCCGATGTCGATCTTGGATTGAGATGAGACAACGGCAGCGGAGCAACCGCTGTTGTTACCGAATGTGATCGAGCCATCTCCGATACATTGCAAAACAGTCGGGCCCGTCATGCCTACCGGATTCGACATAAAACGTGATTTGATCCGCACATTATCACCGAGACGGATTGCACTGCGCCGATGAATGCGAATGATGAGTTTGCCATCGACTTGGAGGTTTTTTCCGTAGTGGCATCCGAGGCTCGAGAGAATCAGCTTCGCCTTAAGCGTCGAGAAGAACGTACACAGTTTCGCTGCCGCGATGTCGCGCAAAATCAATATCGTGGCCAACGTGGGGTATTTTGTGAGCTGTTTGACAATCCTCATGTATTCAGTCCTGACGCCGTCAGCACGCTCGATTCTCGCTCTAGGACTTCCCGATACGTCGCCATCGTTTCGTCAGCGACCCGATCAGGATCGTGTCGCGAGCGCGCGACATTGCGCGCGTTGCTCCCGAGTCGAGCGCACATCTGTGAATCGCCTAACAATTCGATGATTTTGCTCGCAAGGATAGGAATATCCTTGGGGGGAACTAGAATACCATCCGTCCCATCATCGATCATCGATGGAATACCGCCGACGGCTGACGCGATCACCGGCATTCCTGATACCATCGCTTCGGCGAGCGTGTTTGGACTATTATCGTTCAGTGTCGGCAAAACGAAGATGCGTGCGCACAAATGTTCTTCGGCAATCTGGCTCGCCTCCAACCGGCCACGAAAGAAAACGGCATTCGACAAGTCGAATTCGCGCACGCGCTGTCGTAATTTGTTAACATAGTCCGAAGTCCCCTCACCTACGAGCGTAAGCGTTGCGTTCGGCCGTTGCTTTCTGACGAGTGCCAAGGCCTCAAGCAAAAAGTCGACGCCTTTGCGTTGCTCCAAAGATCCCACAAAGAGAATGCCATCGCTTGCATTCGTCTTCCAATCGCGCTGAAAGAACACTGGAGAGATCGCCTCCTGCAGCCGAAAAATTCTCGCTCGAGGATTCACGTGTTCCACGAAAGCAGCATCGAAGCGCGTGCGACAACCGAAATATTTGCCGCGGCGAACTTCGCGCTGCTCCCATTTCGAATGGATGCGGAAGCGCAATGACGGATTTGTTTTTTGGTATTCTGTGATGATACCCTGCACGGAAACGATGACGGGATAACCTGAGTCGAGCGCACCGCGCGCAAATGCGGATTCGGTGCCATGCGCGTGGACGACATCCGGTTTTACCAGTGAAATTTCATCAGCGAGGTGATTGGCGTCAGCCCAAAACCCCGTGAACACGTCGAGCGGGAAGCTCGGAGGGTAACCGCGGTTGAGAAACGGAATGCCGTTTTTCAGGACGTGGAATGTGATCCCTTCGTGCTCGACGCGCTGATCGAATGCCACCCATGCCGTCAGTGTGATGAGATGAAGATCGACATCGCGGCGGCAGGCCAATGCGCGCGAGAGATTCAAAATCCAACTGCATGCGTGACCGGTGCGTCCTTCGCGACGCAACTGCAATTTTCTTTGCAGCAGTGAGATTGGGTACGGGGCCAACCACGCAATCTTCATTTGTAAGCGGCAGCTGGTTGGTCGAACAAATTCGTCATGTCGATATTGCGAAAATACGTTGGAACAAACGGCCTGATAGGCGAGCATCAACAATAGCACCAAAACGCCGTGGATAATGTTGCTGTTGCACAGCGGGTCAAAGCTTTGTTGTTGTGCGGCGCCGGTCTCTTGCTGGCGGCGTTCCTTGGGTTCAACATCGGCAACGAAAATTACGCCCTGTTGCTGCTGGGCACAGTCGTCGTGATCGTCGCGAGCATAGGTTTGTTCCTCGGCGACTCGTTTTGGGTGCTCACGGTAGCGTCATCATTTCTTAGCGGAACCTTTCCCATTCTGCGCGGGCAGTTCACGCCCTTTCAGGTTTTGATGGCGATGGGAGTGGTGCGATTCCTCGTTCGGGACGTCGTGCTGCGCCGCCGCCCGATTCAGTGGGGTAACCGCGTCGATCTGCTTCTCATCGCCGGGTTCATGGGAATTCTATTGTTTCACGGTGTCCACGACCGCTTCGGAATGCGATTTCTGGGTTCGAATGTCTGGGGCGGTCGCAATTATATAAACGTGTTCGTCGGCCTCGCGGCTTTCTTCATCGTGCAGAGCTTGCCGCTCAGGCCGGAGGCGTGGGCGAAACTATCTTACGCTGTTCTCGCAGTCACCGGATTTGATGTCCTCATCGGGATCATTACGACCATTTTCCCCTCTTCGATCTACGCGATATTTCCGTTTTACTCCGCGGTATCGCTTGCCGGTCTTCAAGAAATTTTGCCGACTTCGTACGATCAGTTAGGCGAAGTTACTACACGTCTTGGTGTGTTCGGTATTTTTGGGTTCGTCTTGATTGTTCTGGTCTTTGCATCGGTTTCACTTCCACGATTGTTTTCGCCGACGAATTTCTTTCGTCTCGTAATGGCGATGCTCGGCGGCATCGGAGTGCTGGCCTCAAGCTATCGAACGTCTGTGATTCAAACAA
>JBEEGX010000243.1:0-24231 GCA_041167105.1 Verrucomicrobiota bacterium | reverse complement strand
TCCGCTGAAGTAGTAATTGTCGATCTTGTCAGGCCAGGCCGAGCGCGGCGAATGTTTGATCGACATGGGCAAAGTGAATATCGAGCGAGCACAGGCGATCGATCTCTTTCGCCGACAATTTCGAACTAATCTCCGGCTCTTGCTTCGCGTTCTCCCCGAAATTCCCCTCGCCTTTCCACGTCTTCATCGCCGCGCGCTGCACCGCTTCATAGGCGGTCTTGCGTTCCGAACCCGCGCGCGTGAGCGCGAGCAAGATCGACTGGCTGTGATACAACCCTTTCGTTAGGCCGAGATTCTTTTCCATGTTCTCGGGATACACCTGCAGCCCCTCAACGACGTCGCGCAGTTTCACGAGCATATAATCGAGCAGCGTGCACGAGTCCGGAAGGATGATCCGCTCGGCGCTCGAGTGACTGATGTCGCGCTCATGCCACAACGCGACGTTCTCGAGCGCGACAACGGCGTTGCCGCGAATCACGCGCGCGAGTCCGCTCAAGCGCTCGTTCGTAATCGGGTTGCGTTTGTGCGGCATGGCCGAGCTGCCTTTCTGTCCGGCAGCGAAAAATTCTTCGACCTCGAGAACTTCGGTGCGCTGCAAATGCCGAAACTCCGTCGCCCATCGATCGATGCTTGATGCGATGAGCGCGAGTGTAGTCAGGAATTCGGCGTGGCGATCGCGTTGCACGATCTGCGTCGAGATCGTTGCCGCTTTCAAACCGAGCTTCTCGCAAACCGCACGTTCAATTTTTGGATCGACATGTGCGTGTGTGCCGACCGCGCCGCTGATTTTGCCGACGCTCACCCGCGCACGCGTTTGCTTCAGTCTTTCTTCCGCACGGCCGAACTCGTCATACATCAGCGCGAGCTTGAGCCCGAACGTGATCGGCTCCGCGTGAATGCCATGACTGCGGCCGATCATCGGCGTCATCTTGTAGCGCTTCGCCTGGTCGGCGATTGTCGATCTTAGCTGCTTCAGGTCTTCGAGCAGAATGTCGCACGATTGCGTGAGCTGGACCGCGAGAGTCGTGTCGAGAATATCCGAGCTGGTGAGACCTTGATGGATCCAACGCGCGGCCGGGCCGACCGATTCGGCGACGTTTTCGAGAAACGCGATGACGTCGTGGTTCGTCCGTTTTTCGATTTCAAGAATCTCGGGGATGGAAAATTTCGCGCGCTTACGAATTTCCGCCGCGTCGGCTTTCGGAATCTGGCCGAGCTCGGCCATCGCTTCGCAAGCGAGCGTTTCAATCTCGAGCCAGATGCGGAATTTGTTTTCGTCCGACCAGATGCTGCGCATCTCTGGTCGCGAATAGCGGTCGATCACGCGCGCAATTTAGAAAGCAGCCGCGTAAAGTCGAAATGCTTTTGCGCGAAAACAAAAATCGCTCCGGCGGACAAGCCACCGGAGCGACGTTGAAAGTCGATTGTCGATCTTACCCTAGCAAACCTTGGCGCGAATGAACTTACCATTGTCATTCACGCGAACGCGGCCGCTGCCGAGCAGGTCGGCGACGGCGGCAACAGTCTCTTTGGTGTTCTTGGTGCAAGAACTGACCGCGAGAATCAGGTCGCCGAGTGAGAGTTTCGTACGGGGTTTAAGGATTTGTTTAGTCGTTTTCATGATCGAACTCATGAATTTAGAGCAGATGAGGTGCCATTTTGTTCAAACAAACTTATCCGAGGGGAAATATCCTGGCTCCTGCCGAAACCGTGTCAGCTTTGACGCAATCCTGACAGTCCTGTCAGATCGTTGACACTTGTATGCGACTCACTTCCGACGGTGCATGACCCGCATCGCGAATAAATAAAGGGCCGCAAACACCACGACGCAGAGCAAAATCCAATGCGATTGCGCTTTAATGAAATGCACCAGGCCTTCCGGATTCGAGAGCAAATCGGGCTGGCGTTTGAATGCTTGCGCGCCGAGATACGCCAGAATGGCGTTCGCAATGGCCGCGCCGCCGATCGTTACCGCGCTGAACGTCGCGAAATTCATCCGCACGATGCCGGCCGGAATGGAAATGAAATGGCGAACGATCGGCAAAATACGCGCGAAGAAAATTCCGCCGGCTTCGTATTGCTTCAGCCACGCTTCCGCGCGTTCGAGTTTATCTTCGCTGATAAGGAAGAAGCGCCCATAGCGGATCAGCAGTGGTCGGCCTAACGAACGCGAAAGCCAATACATCGCCGTCGCGCCGAGATACGAGCCGAATGTTCCGGCGATCAGAACGCCCGTGAAACTCAAATCGCCGCGTGCCGCGAGAAACGCGGCCGGTGGGATCACCGCCTCCGCCGGCACCGGCAACGGCGTGCTGCCGAGCGCCATCAACACGACGATCCCGACATAGCCGCCGGTCAGCACCCAATTGAACCACGTTTCGAGCAGATGATGCATATTGTCTTTGCGCGCGAAGTCGGAGAATCTCCCGAAACCCAAGCGCAAATCAACATGTCGATCTACCGGCGCGTTCTGAAATATTATCGGCCGTTCCTGCCGCAAACGCTGCTCGGCCTCATTCTTTCGCTCGTCGGCATCGGACTGAATCTGCTCAAACCGTGGCCGTTCAAGTTGATTGTCGATCGGGTCATCCCGGATCGGAACACGCATCTCGTCCTGCTGCTGTGCGGCGCCCTCGTGGTGATTCAGTTCTTTTGGGGAATCTGTAATTGGCTAACGAATTACATTTTCGTGAAGATCGGGCTCGAAGCCCTGCTCAAGGTGCGAACGGAATTGTATTCGCACCTGCAACGGCTCTCGTTGAAATTTCACGACGCGCGACGTTCGGCTGATTCCAGTTTTCGGGTCGCTTACGATTCGCAGGCGATCCAGACGATCTTTAACAAAGGGTTCACCGGAATTTTTGGATCGACAATTACTCTCATCGGGACGTTCGCGATCATGCTTCGCTTGGACTGGCAGCTTGCCTTGCTTTCGTTGGCGGTGGTTCCCCTGCTCCTCCTCGCCATCTATTTTTTCGCCGCGCGCATCCGACGGGAATCGACATTCATTCAGGAACAGGAAAGTGCCGTGCTCACGCAAGCGCAGGAAGGATTGAGCGCGATCCGCATGGTGCACGCATTTGGCCGCGAGGATTTCGAAGTGCGCCAATTTCAAATGCAGGCGCAACAAAGTTTGCAGGCGAATCTGCGGCTCACGCTTACGAACGTGAACAGCGCGCTCGTCATCAGCACGCTCATGGTGCTCGGGACCGCCGCGATGTATTACCTCGGCACGATGCACGTGCTCGCGGGCACGTTGTCGTTAGGCTCATTGCTCGTGTTCAGCGCGTATCTGCTCATGCTTTATCAACCGCTCGAGTCGCTCACTTACACGGCTTGGGCGATGGAAGGCGCGACCGCCGGCGCGAAACGCTGCTTCGAAGTGCTCGATCGCGCAGATGACGTTGTCGATCTTGCCAACGCCATCGCGATCGAATCTGTGCAAGGCGCAATCGGATTTCGCAACGTCTCGTTCGGCTACGCGCAAGATCGACATGTCCTCCACGATGTCGATCTTGCGATTGCGCCAAATCAGATCGTCGCGCTCGTCGGCGGCACCGGCGCGGGCAAAAGCACATTGCTCAGCCTCGTTCCGCGCTTTTACGATCCGAACTCCGGCGACGTGTCGATCGACCATCGCGATGTGCGCGAGATCACGAAGAAATCTTTGCGCGCACAGATCGGCATCGTCTTGCAAGACACGTTGCTGTTCTCGACGACCGTGCGCGAGAACATCGCTTACGGCCGGCCCGATGCGACCGATGAAGAAATTGTCGATGCCGCGAAACGCGCGCAGGCCGATGAATTCATTCGCGATTTGCCTAACGGATACGCAAATCTTGTCGGCGAACGCGGTGGACATCTCAGCGTCGGTCAGCGGCAGCGTATCGGGATCGCGCGCGCATTTCTGAAGAACGCGCCGATCCTTTTGCTCGACGAACCCACCTCCGCGCTCGATCCCGCGACGGAAGCTGCCATCATGAACACGATCAAGGAACTGATGCGCGGACGAACCACCATTATCGCGACGCACCGACTTGCGACGATCCACGATGTCGATCTTATCGTGGTGCTGGAGAAGGGCCGCGTCGTCGAACAAGGACGCGGCGAAGAGCTCGTGAAACGCGGCGGCGTTTACGCGAAGCTTTATTCATCCGGGAAATTCGAATGACCAACGTTCGCGAAGATCGACATGTGGAAAGCGATTGGTGGAAGGAACCGATTCCGGCCAATGTCGAATTTGGCGATGGATTTTATTGCGAGACGGCGCAGGTGTTCCGTTTCCTCAAAAGCAAAAAGGCCGGCGCGCTTGTCTTCGGTAAACACGATTCGGTTTACGCCGGCTGTTCCTTCTCGTTAGGCGAAAACGCTCATGTGACCGTCGGCGACTTTACATTGCTCAACGGCGCTCTCGTCATGTGCGAAGACAAGATCGACATCGGCTCGCATTGCCTCATCTCGTGGAATGTCGGCATCGCCGACTCTGATTTTCATCCGCTCAACCCCGCGCAACGGATCATCGACTCGCACGCGCTCGCTCCGTTTTTCGAAAATCGTCCGCCGCGTCCGAAGTTGAAAACCGCGCCTGTGAAAATTTGCGACAATGTTTGGATCGGAATGAACGCGGTCATTTTGAAAGGCGTGACGATTGGCCAGAACTCGGTTGTCGCTGCGGGATCGGTCGTTACGAAATCTGTCGCGCCTAACGTCGTTGTCGCCGGCAATCCTGCGGTTGTTGTGAAAGAATTTAACCGCTGAGTTCGCAGACATGGATTTATCTTCAAGAGCTCTGCGTTCTCCGCGATCTCTGCGGTAACCATGAAACGCAAGCGCATCGTCGTCATGGGCTTCATGGGCTCGATGCCAATCGCGGGCGTGGTCTGGCAGCACATTCATTACATCGTCGGGCTGCAACGGCTCGGGCACGACGTCTACTACATCGAGGATTCGGCGCGGCTGCCCTACAACCCGGAAACGTTCGAAGTGAACGAGGAAATTGATTACGCAGCGAAAATCCTCAGCCAACTGAGCCGCGAATTCGGTTTCAAGAATCGCTGGGGATTTTGCGCGCGCTATTTGAAAGACAATCCGACGGCGGGTTTGCCCCTGAGAAAAATTCGGCAGTTGTATAAAGACGCGGACGCGATTCTCAACATTTGCGGGACGCAGGAGTTCAATGACGACCTGCTCAAAAGTGATCGCATTCTGTATGTGGAGAGCGATCCGGGCGTTGAACAAATCAAGATCGACAAGCGCGTAAGATCGACAATCGATTATCTGCGGCGTCACCGCGCGCTTTTCACGTTCGGCGAAAACGTCGGCACGAAAAAATTTCCGGTGCCGACGCACGGATTCAAATGGCTGCCGACGCGGCAACCGATCGTGACCGACTTTTGGAAAACGAGCCGCGCACCTGCGCGGGCGGCGGTGTTCACCTCGATTGCGAATTGGTCGACCAGCGGACTCAAAGACATCACCTGGCGCGGCAAAAAGTATTTGTGGAGCAAGTCGCGCGAATTCATTCGCTACATCGAAGCGCCGAAAAAATCGGGCGAAACATTCGAGCTCGCGACCGACATGAAAGATCGACAACTACACGCGAAGTTCGAACGAAATGGCTGGCGATTCACTTCGCCGCTGCAAATGAGCGTCGATTACTGGCTCTATCGCGATTACATCCGCAAATCGAAAGGCGAGTTTACCGTCGCGAAAGATCAATACGTGCGGCTGAACACCGGATGGTTCAGCGATCGCAGCGGATGCTACCTCGCGGCCGGCCGCCCGGTCATCATTCAGGAAACCGGCTTCAGCAAAATCTACGGCGGCAATGGCGGATTGTTTTCCTTCCGCTCGTTAGCCGAAATCCGCGATGCAGTGAAGCGAATCAATCGCGATTACGCGAAACATTCGCGCGCGGCGCGTATGCTCGCGCGCGAAGTTTTCGAAGCGGAAAAAGTCGTCGGCTCATTGCTCGAACGTGCCGGCATCTAAGATCGACAATCGTAAGATCGACATGTGCGTTTGCATTTCGGACGCAGCGTTTCATCTTGCGACTTTCCGAAATGAAGCGCGCATTTGTTGTTGTGTCAGTCGTCGTCCTGCTTGGATCGACATCGTTCTTCGCGCAGGAACCGCCGCCGCAGCGAACGCGACCGGGCGCATCCGCGTCTCCCGTTGAAACGACTCCGCCGAGTTTTCCCGGAGCCCTTCCGCGACAAACGCCGCCGCCGCAACAACCGGCGCCGGTTCTCGTTCCCGTTCCGGTCGCGCCGACCCGGCCTAACGGACCCGTCCAGAAAAGTCTCGTCCGCATCATTGCGACCGCAGTCGAACCCGATTATCGCGCGCCGTGGAACGCCGGCATGATCGCGCGCGGCGTCGGCGCCGGATTCGTCATCGAGGGCAATCGCATCATGACGAACGCGCACGTCGTGAGCAACACACGCTTCATCACGGTCGAGCGCGATGGCGACCCGAATAAATATCCAGCGACCGTGCAATTCGTGGCGCACGATTGCGATCTCGCGCTGCTCACCGTCGCGTCGCCGAATTTTTTCAAGAACATGACTCCGCTGCAATTCGGCGGAATTCCTGCGCTCGAATCGACCGTGTCGGCTTACGGATTTCCGATCGGTGGCGAGCGCATGTCGATCACGACCGGCATCGTTTCGCGCATCGATTTCAATCTTTATGCGCATTCGTCCATCGATTCGCATCTCGCCATTCAAATCAGTGCGCAAATTAATCCGGGTAACAGCGGCGGTCCCGTGATGCGGGACGCGAAGGTGGTCGGCGTGGCGTTTCAAGGTTACAGCGGCGACGTCGCGCAAGGCGTTGCCTACATGATCCCGACGCCGGTGATCAAACGTTTCCTCAAAGACGTGAGCGACGGGCATTACGATAAATATGTCGATCTTGGCATAACGTATTTGAAGTTGCTCAATCCGGCGCAGCGAAAATTTCTCGGATTAAAAGACGACAATCGCGGCGTGCTCGTTGAGACGGTCGTCGCCGCCGGGCCGTGCGCGAAAGATGTGAAGAGCGGCGATGTGCTCTTGTCGATCGACGATCACGCGATTGCGAGCGACGCGACGGTCGAACTCGAAGGTGAGCGCGTCGACATGCCGGAAGTGGTCGAGCGAAAATTCAAAGGCGACAAAGTGAAGCTGGAGATTTGGCGCGATAAACAATCGGTCACTGCGACGATTCCGCTCGACACGATTCCGCCGTACATGATCCAGGGACATCAGTACGATGTGCGGCCGCGTTACATCGTTTACGGCGGATTAGTTTTTCAACCGCTCAATCTCGAAACCATGGAGGCCTATCAACCGAGCGATCTGCGCCTTCGCCACTTCTTCGATTATTTCGTGCTCGAACAAATTTACGTCGACCATCCGGAAGTGATCGTGCTGACAAATCTTTTGCCGGACCCGATCAACACCTATCTCGCGCCGTATCGCGGAATGATTGTCGATGACATAAACGGGAAGAAGATTAGAACTCTGCGCGATTTGGCCGATGCGCTCGCGCAACCGGGCGGTCGACTCGTGTTTAATTTGATCGGCGACGGGCCGCCGCTGGTGCTCGATCCGAAACAGGTGGACGCAGCGCGTGAACGGATCAAGGCGCGTTACAACGTGCAGGCGGAACAGAACCTCGAGGAGCAACCGTTGCGCGGGCCGGACATGCGCGCGGCGCAGCCGAAAGCGCCCGAACCGCAAACGAAAAGCTGAAACAGATGCGCCGGATTATTTTCACAACGACGATGTCGATCTTGTCGATGTCGATCTTAGGCCTAACGGATGCGGCGACACCTGCGCCGAAGAAGGAATCGATTCTGCCCGGCAACAAATCGAAAGAGCTTTCGTTAGTCCGCGTCAATGTCACTGGGCAGCCGTACGATTACTTCAAACCGTGGCAAAAGAAGGCGCCGTTCTCAAAGCGCGGTCTGGGCGCGGTCTTGCCGGGAGGTCGCGTGATTGTCACTGCCGACTTGGTCTCGAATCAAAATTACGTGGAGCTCGAGCGCGCCGAATCCGGGGACAAGATCGGCGCGGACGTGAAGGTGATCGATTACGAAGCGAACCTGGCGTTGCTCGAACCGACGGATAAAAAATTTCTCGAAGGACTTTCGCCGCTCGAGCTCGCGGGCGACACCGCGGTGGGCGATCGCATCGCGGCCTGGCAGCTCGAACCGACCGGCGCGCTCGTCGTGACCGAAGGCATCGTCACGACCGTGCAGATGATGAAGTACCCTGTCGATCTTGGCCAGTTCCTTGGATATCGCATCAGCATCCCGATGCAGTATCGCGAAAACAGTTACACCGTGCCGCTAGTCAAAAACAACAAGCTCGCCGGTTTGCTGTTGCGGTTCGATCCGCGCACGCAAGTGCTCGACGCCATCCCGGCGCCGATCATCGCGCATTTCTTGAAGGACGCGGCGAAGGAACATTACGGCGGATTTCCGTCCGCGGGCTTTTCGTTTTTCTCAACGCGCGATCCGCAATTGCGCGCCTACGCGGGGCAGACCGGCAAGGCTGCTGGCGTTTACGTGACGGCGGTCGAGCCGCATTCGCCAGCGGAGAAAGCGGGATTGCATCCCGGCGACATCGTGACTGAAGTCGGAAATAACGATGTCGATCAAAACGGTAATTACGTCGATGCGTTTTACGGTAAGCTCGAATTCACGAATCTGCTCACCTCGCGCGCGTTTTCCGGCGACACCGTGCCGTTGCAAATCCAGCGGCAGGGAAAACCGATGACGTTGTCGATGACGCTCGAGCATCGACCGGCGAAGGATTACGTCATCCCGCCTTACAACATCGATCAACCGCCTAACTATTACATTCTTGGCGGTCTCATCTTTCAGGAACTGTCGCGCCAATATCTCAAGGAATGGGGACCAAACTGGCAGAAGGAAGCGCCGCAGCGTTTCGTTTATCTCGATCGCTATCAATCGGAGCTTTATCCCGAAGGCAATCGCCGCGTCGTCATCGTCAGTCAGGTCTTGCCCGCGAACAACACCATCGGCTACGACGATCTCGCTTATCTGACAGTCAAAAGCGTGAACGGCAAAGAAGTGAAATCGTTAGGCGAATTCGCCGAAGCGGTAAAGCAACCGCTCGACGGCGGCTTCATCAAGATCGACACCGAAGAAGATCCGAAGCAGCTCGAGCTCGAAACGAGCAGCATCGCCGACGAAGCGCAATCGCTTCAGGAAAACTACGGCATCTCTTCGCTGCAACGATTGCAGTAATCGTGTTAACACGTCAGGATAGCAGGCGCTTCTTCAAAACATCTTCGCCGGTAACGAAGCGCTCCCGAAACAACCTGACCGTCGTCTCTGTAAGCGGATAATTCGTTTCGGGGCTCGACCAGTCATGGACGGTCTCAGCAATGATATCGCCTTCGGGCGTGTTATATGCCCACTCGAATTTGTCCGACGCGACTATGCAAAATCCAATTGCCTGCAAGTCCGCAGCCATGATCGAATTGGCCAAGACAGCATCACAAAGTTGAATCAAATGGGTCGTTGTTATCTGGAATGGCTCTGCCATATCCACGATTCGATAGCGACGGACTCCCTCGGTTGATTCAATACTGTCGACCAAGTCTTCGCGAAGTTCATTGGCGTCGGCACCACCGTCGAAGAAATTGCGGAGACCTAATTCATGCATACGCGTGGACCGCTAACGCGTCAGCAAGTCTCCTCCGAACTCGCTGCGCGTTTCGCTGACAAAAACTTCAGCACTTCATCGGTGTAGGTTTCAAACGGATCGCTCATGACTAGAAAATCGCGACTGTCGTAAGCGATGGAATCCCAATTGATGACGTAAGGACGATCGCTCTTTTGAAAATGGGCGACGGCGCGGGCGCGGCCGGCGGCGCGGGTGTTGTTAGGCGGCTGATGTATCGCCGACGCGCGGCGGACGCTGTTGTTCCATTCGCCGATGCGTTTGCCGGGCGTGACGCTGAAGAAGAGACCGCGCGCGGGATCGATGTTGTGATATTCGAGGTCGAGACTTTGCAGCCACGGATCGTCCCACGAAACGTTTTCGTTTTCGACGAAGGTGTCGAGCAACCACTTCTTCGTGATCCAATCGACACCGCCGATGAGTCGTTGTCGATCTTCCTCGAGCGCTTCGAGAGTGAAGCTCCAGCTCTCGAGCAGCCAATCGGTCTCGGCGTTGCGATTGCGCAAATGTTTCGTCGCCAGCTGATGGAATTGCCATTGCACATCGATCGCGCTCATGGTCTTGCCGTTTTCAAGATCGACAATCCATCGTTGCGTCGGGTCGCGTGAGATGTCGCGTGTGCTTTGCACCGCATCGTTCAGAATCAAATTGCGCGGCAGCTTTCCATCTTCGAGCAACGCCAGCACGCACGCGGTCGTCCCGACTTTCAACGCGGTCGCGAACGGACTCATGTTCGAATCGCCGATGAGCAAATGCAGGCGCCGGTATTTCCGGTAATCGGCCAGCGGCTCGTCGCGCGCGTTGATGATGGCGCGATTGAATTGCACCCACTGGTAAATGTCGTTCACGATGTGATCCGCGCGCTGGCTCAACTGAAACGCGACCGGCGATTGCGTTTGCGGCGGCTCGAAATCGAACGCGAGCGGGTTCGCCTGGCCGACGCGCCCGGCGCCGGTGAAAAGTTGGCGCGTCGCCAGAAACGTGAGCAGCGTCCCCAGAATGGGCGGCGTGAACTGCGCCTCGCGTTTCATCAAATAGTTTTCGTGGCAACCAAACGTCGCGCCGGTGTGATGATCGACATTGTTTTTGATGAACGAAACCTGACCGGCGACGCCGAGTTCGCCTAACGATTGCTGCAAAAGCTCGTCGCCCGCGATGTCGTAGGAAACGAGATCGTGCAGATTCAAGCACTCGGGTGAGGCATATTCGATGTGGCCCATGTCGAGATAAAGCCGGCCGCCATTGAGCAGGAATCCGCCATTGCCCGGCGGCTCTTCGTAATCGCGATAGTGGAGGTCGATCGTGCCGAGACGCGCTTTGCGAAAGACGTAATTCTTCACCTTCGACGGCCAAATCTCCGCGCCGCCATGCGCGCTGTCTTCGGTCGCGAGACAACCGTATTCCGTCTCGATGCCGACGATTCGATCCATCGCGAGCCGAGCATCGACCAATCAAATGCGATTGTCGATCTTACGCGTGATTAGAGCAGGCTTGAAAAACCTGTGAATAACCCTCAAGCTGCGCTGGCCATGAATAGTTTAGGCCCGCGCAGTCCGTTCGTGCGAATCAGCGGCCTCGTTTATTTCGCGCGCATGCTCGACAAGATTCGCTTGCACGCGCATGGTAAACTCGGTGGCGATTATCAGCCGAATATCGGCAAAGGTTTCGACGAACGCTGTATTCGTTTCTTGCGCGTCGATTACAATCAATTGGTCGATCGCGTGAAACAGGGCGGCAGTGATGAAGAAATTTTGAAGTGGTGTTTCGAACATGGGCGCCGGCCGGAAGCGGATGAGATTTATGTTTGGAATGAATTCATGCGCAAGCGCGGCTGGAGCGATGAAGTGAGTGAAACGTTGAAGCGGCGCAAAAAAGAATCGGGCATGGCCGGCCGTTCCGAGATTCAATCGATGTTCGATTACATCGACGCGGATGAAGGTCGCACACCGTTCGGCACACCGAAGCCCGAGCCACCGCTACCGTAAGATCGACATCTACGGCGCTGAAGGTGCGCTGACGTCGTTAGGCGGCGGTGGCGGTTGCATTCGCCAGTCGATGAACTTCCACACCACGATAACGGTAATGATTACGACGACGGTCGCGAGCCAGCGGCGAGAGCGCGCTTGCACTTATTCCGCCAGCGTGTCGATGCGCTCGGCCAGATTGAAATCGAGCTCGGTCAACCCGCCTTTGCTGTGCGTCGAAAGCACGAGCCGCACTTTGTTATAGCGAATGTCGATGTCGGGATGATGCTCCTCTTCCTCCGCCACTTCGGAGACGGCATTCACGAAATCGATCGCATCGGAAAAATCATCGAACTCGAACGTGCGTTCGATGTGCTTCTTCTCCAGCTCCCATTCCGGGATCTTTTTCAACCGCGTTTTCGCGTCATCGGCCTTCAACAGCTCAGCCATACCGGACGAGTAACACCCGAAAATTCTTTTGCAATGGCGAATCGCAGCTCGTCAAAGATCGAGAATTTGCCGCAAATTTTTTGCGGAATCGAATACTTCGACCGCAGTTCGTCGCGCGATTTTCGACCAGTGCGTCCAGTTGCGAAGTACCCGCTCCGCCGCTTGCGCTGCCTGATCGACGCCGCGCACAAATTGGAAACCGCTGTCGAGCGGAAGATACTGCGCTGCACCTGTGTCTTCGGTAATCACCGGCCGACCGAGCGCGAGAAAGGCGGCGGCACGATCGCTCAACCATCCGGTTTTCCACGCGACGTCGACACCTTTGATCGCGGTGAATTCGCCGGCTGCGCCTGAGAGATAACGTCGATATAACTTCGGCGTCAGCGCGACGCGATGTGGATCGACAATGTGCCAGCCATGTTTTTGCAAGCGCCCACGCTCCGGATCAGTCGCGTTGATATTCATCGCCAATTCGAACCGCGCATTCGCGACGCGCCCCGGAAGATCGACATACCGCTCGAAGGCATGCTTCTTCGATAAATCGGGAAATTCGCCCGCGACTTCCACCGCGCCGCCCCAATACCATTGGCCGATGGTGGTGAACTTGTTCGCGCGCGGCCGCGCCTGCGCTTGAAAATATTTCGTATCGACCAGCGGGAAAAATGTCCGCCAGTTGATTGCCTGCCCGCCGGAGCCGTGGCGAAGGCGGGTCGATCTTGGCAAACGACAATCGCGTCCGCGCCAATTCAATCCGATTGTCCAAAAATGGTGGTGGGTCGATTGCCCCATCTCCATTTGCGTCATCCAATAAAAAATTTCGCTCGGGTCGAGATCGCAGAAGATTCGCCGCTCGAATTCGAGCAACAGCGGCGGATGAATCGAATGACTGAGATTGAGTAATGTGTTTGGGCCGGCGAGCCGGTCGCGCAATTCGCGTTCCGAGATTCCGATGCACTCGATTTCGCCGAGCTCGTGCGAATCGCTCGGCGATTTCTGGTAAAGCAGACCGTAGCGACGCGCGAAACCATGCGCGCGCATTTGCCGAATGAAATTGTCGATCTTGCCCTTGTCGATCTTGCGATTGCCGCTTCCGGGCAAAAGCTCGAGCCAGATCGCGTCGAGCTTCAATTGCCGCAGCCCGAGCATCCATTGCAAGGGCACGGAGAAATTTCCGCCACCTTCGCGGTATTTCGCGGCAAACCCGCAGCCGAGAAAAACGGTCATGCGCCTAATGAGACGCTTGGTCCGGCAAATATTTTTCGATGCTCTCGACCAGTCTCTCCGGCGTGACCGGCTTGGCAATAAACGGATACCCGCCGAAGAGCCGGCGCCTTTCCGTCTCCTGCTGCGTCACGATCGCGGTCAGAAAAACAATCGGCACTTTCTTTAGTGCGGGGTCAGCTTGAAATTGCGCGGCCAAATCGCCACCGTCGAGCTCGGGCATCACGACGTCGAGCAAAATCAAATCCGGCTCAAATTTTTTGGCGGTCTCGAACGCGTGCGCGGGATTGTTTTCCTCGCAGATGTCGTATTCGGACAGAGTCGCTCGCGTTAGCTTGGTGAAGCTGGCTTCGTCGTCCACAATCAGGATTCGCGCCTTACGATTTCGCATCATCTGTTGGCTCCGCTTTGAGAAGGACGGTCGCAACGACGCCGCCGTTGTTGCCGTTCTGGATATGAATGCGACCACCGTGCATGTCGATGATCGTTTTGGTCACAGTCAGGCCCAAACCGGTGCCTTTGCCGGTCGGTTTCGTCGTGAAATACGGATCGAAGATTTTCGAAAGCTGCTCGGCTGGAATACCGCCGCCGGTATCGCTGATCTCGACGATGACCACGTTGTCGCCGACGCGAAAACGCGCACCGGAACGATTGCCGCCGACGCAACCGGCCTGTTCTTCGGTCAGCCGCGTCTGCGAAGTGGTCACAGTAATCACGCCGCCGTTCGGCATGGCGTGACACGCGTTCGTTAGGAGATTCACGAACGCTTGATTGATTTTGTTGCGATCGACCAGGCATGGCGGTAACTGGCCGGCGAAATTTGTCACCACTTTCACGTTGTTGGCGTTGAGCTCATGTTTCACAAATGCGAGCGCGCGGCGAACGATCGGTTCGATGTCGCGATTGCGCGCCTCGGGACTTTTCGGCGCCGCAAACTCGAGCAGGTCCGCGACGACCGCGTCGGCGCGATTGACTGCGTCGTTCATTTCTTTGATGACGTAAGCGAGCTGTTCGTTCTCGCCGTTCGATTGTCGATTTAAATAACCAACGCCCATTTGCAAAACGGCCAGCGGATTTTTCACTTCGTGCGCCACGCCGGCGGCGAGCTGACCGAGCGTCCGCAATTTCTCCGCTTCGATCAACTGCATCTGCGTTGCCTTCAATTCTTCGTGCGACTTCGTTAGGCTCGCGAGCACTTCGCGCAAGCGCGCATTCGCCTGCGTCAACTTCTCCTCCGCTTCTTTGCGCGACGTGACATCCGAAACCAACCCGTCGTAACCGGCGAGCTCACCTTGGCCGCTGTAATGCGGCACGCGTTGATTGCGCACCCATCGAATCGAGCCGTCGCGATGAAAAATGCGATGCTCGATCGTCGGCGGCACGCGCCCCACCATCATCTCCGCCGCGTTTTCGACGACGGCGGCACGGTCATCCGGATGCACCATGCGATGCCACAAGTCCGGATCGTTTTCGAATTCGTTAGGACGATAACCGGTGACGGCGAGACAACCGGCGCCATGCGAAGTGTCCACGACCACGCCGTTCTGCAGGCGCACGGAATAGAGATAGTCCGTTACCGCCGCGAGTAATTCGCGGTAACGTTCCTCGCTTTTGCGAACGGCTTCCTCGGCCCTGGTGATTTCCTGTTGCACGATTTCAACGGCGATACCACGTGCGCACGCTATCATGCGCGTCAAGTCGCGCGGCACGCGCAAGATCGACAATCGTGATTTCGGGCGGCGCGAAAAAGACAAACGCGCCTCGCCGTTCTAGCTTCCGGCGATGAGTTTCATCCTCACGCTTATCGGCACGATGGTTGTGCTCGATGTGCTGTGCGCGTGGTGGTCGTTGTCGATCTTGCCCTCGCATGCGCTGCGTTGGTGCGTCGGGATTTTCATCGCGCTCCAGCTCGCCGGATTGCTCGCCATCGTCGCCGGTCGAATCAATGAGACCGACTTCGACCGTGTCCTGCCAAAATTTTTCGTCTCGAGCGTTTTCATCTGGCACTTCCTCACGCTCGGCCTGCTGCTTTGCATCGCGATGGTCACTCTGCCGGTGCTCGGCGTCCGTTTCATCGCGCGAAAATTTCAACATCACGAGCGCATCACAGCATCCATTCGTCGTGACGGCTGGACGCGCCGCGAATTTCTCCGCGCCGCCGCTGCGACCGCGCCGCCGCTGTTCACCATCGGCCTAACGACGATCGCGCTGACGCAATTGTCGAATTTTCGCGTGCGCCGTTTCGTTCTCGCGATTCCGGGTCTGCCGCCGGAACTGGAAAACGTAACCATCGCGCACGTGAGCGATATGCACGTCGGCCGTTTCACCTCGGGACGCGTGCTCGAGAAAATGGTCGCGGCCGTGAACGATCTTCGCGCCGATCTCGTCCTGCTCACCGGCGATTTGATTAATGATGCACTTGTCGATCTTGCCGACGGCATCGCGCTCGTCCGGCAAATGCAAGCGCGCCACGGAATGTTTCTGATCGAGGGAAATCATGACTTGATCGAGAACGCATCCGAGTTCGAAAACCGGATGCGCGCGTCCGGCATTCCATTTTTGCTCGATGAATCGGTGATTGTCGATCTTCGCGGCGTCGCCGTGCAGTTGTTAGGCTTGAGCTGGACGCGAACACACGGTCAAGGTCGCGACGCCGCAATCTCGGCGGCCGTTCGCCGTTTATTACAACAGCGCGATGACCGCGCCTTCCCGATTTTACTCGCGCACCATCCGCACGCTTTCGATGCCGCGGCCGAAGCGAACCTGCCGCTGACTCTCTCTGGCCACACGCACGGCGGCCAATTGATGTTGAACGAACAAGTCGGTTTCGGGCCCGCGCTGTTTCGTTATTGGTCGGGCCGTTACACGCGCGGCGCGAGTCAGCTCATTGTCTCGAACGGCGTCGGCAATTGGTATCCGCTGCGCGTGCACGCGCCGGCCGAGCTCGTCCACATCACCCTGCAGCGCGGTTGACGGCTGCGGCTTCCTCCGCAAATTACACGCTCTTTCGCGCCCGTAGCTCAACTGGATAGAGCATCTGACTACGGATCAGAAGGTTTGAAGTTCGAATCTTCACGGGCGCGCTTTTCTTTCCCAGCGAGGCATCCGGCGCGAAGGGCTTTTCCGAATACAGCTATGTGCACTCCCGAATCCTTTCCGCCTTAGCCATTACCGCGGCCGTAATATTTGGTCTTTCGGCACAGGCGCAGGCTCTTACCGCCTACGCATTGACCAACACCAACGGCCTGGTTCAGTTTGATACGGCGACCCCGGCAAACGTCGTTCTCGCTATTGATCACATCGGCGGCCTCGTCGCCAATGACGACCTGATCGGAATCGATTTCCGTCCTGCTGATGGTCAACTTTATGCCGTCGGAACAGGTGGCGGCACGGCCGGTTCCGCACGCGTTTATACCATTAATCCGCTGTCGGGTCAGGCCACGCTCGTCTCGACTATGGACACGAGCCTGAACGGATCGCGCTACGGCTTTGATTTTAATCCGGTGGCCGATCGCCTGCGCATCGTGAGCAATGCAAATCAGAATTTGCGCGTCAACGTTACCACCGGCGTGACCCTGACCGACACGCCGGTCAGCTATGCAGCGGGCGACATTTTTGCCGGGCAAGACCCGAACATCGTGGGCTCGGCCTACACCAACAATTTCGCCGGCGCCACGACCACGACGCTTTACGGAATCGACACGGTCCGCAATGCGCTCGTGATTCAAAATCCGCCGAATGCCGGCACCCTGACCACGGTCGGCTTGCTCGGCGTCGATGCGTCGCAGCTCGTCGGATTCGACATTTTCACCGACCTTTCCTCAGGTACTAATGTCGGCTATGCCGTGCTGCAAAATATTGCGGAGGGCATTTCGCGCTTTTACACGATCGATCTGAACACAGGCCAGGCTACGCAAGTCGGTTTAGAAATGGGGGATTTGCTCGACGGCCTCGCGATTGTTCCTGAGCCCTCAAGCCTGGTTCTCATCGGCATCGGCCTGGTCGCGACCGCAGGGGCGGCTTGGTCTCGGCGGCGCGCCTCGCGTTAACGCGCCGCGCATTAAATCTCAGTTGAAATACGGCCGCAGTTTTTCGTAGCGGGTATCGCCGATTCCTTTGACCTGCCTCAAATTGTCGGCCGATTTCAACGGTCGCGCCGCAATGATGCGAGCCGCCAGCACCGGACCGACGCCAGGAACTTTCGTCAACTGTTCTTCCGTCGCGGTGTTGACGTCGAGCTTGCGCGGGTTCGGGATTTTCGCAGCAACCGCCGACGGCGCGGGCGCCGGCGTCGCCGTCGCAGATGAAGATGTCGATCTTGCACGAACGCCGAATTCCGTCGTCGTCCCTTGCCCGTCACGGTTGCGATGAAAAAACGCATCGAATGAATCCTGCGGTTTGGTCGACCCCGTGGTTTGCGCTGCTCGCTCGGGATGAAAGAAGGCATCGAAGGGATCGACCCCGGCGCGATTGTTCGCTTTTTGCGAATGCACAAGCATGCGCCCCGCATTCACCCCCCAGCCGCCGACCTTCTCCAATTTCGCATCGCGCTCGAGCTGCTGCAGTTTTTGCCATTCGATATTTGCGCGCGGCAGTCCGGTCGGGTTCGCGCTCGCACCGTGAATTCGCGCCAGTCCGTTCTCGATCAACTGTTCGCCCAAATCGCCGGTCGGTGTCTGCACGATGGCGTAAAAGCGTTCCATTTTGCTGCGACCGAGCGCGTCCTGGAAACAAGTGCGCACGGTAAACGGCTGCATCAGTTTTTCGCGCGTAAATTGCGCCGCGACTTTCCCGACCTCGACCGTTTGCTTTGGTGTGATGCCGAAATATTTCGCCTGCTCCTCAATGCGTTCGCCTAACGACGTGTCGGTTTCCGCGGTGTCGACGAAGTAGAGCCGAAACAAATATGGTTTGCCTTTGCTCGTAACGTGAAAGCTGTCGCCGTCGTTCGATGCGTTCGCGACGAAGTGGCAATCGTCGAGGGTTTGCCACCCGGAACGCGACGCAACGTTTTGCGGGCGCGATTTCGCAAACGAGTTCGGGCGCGCGTCCGCAATTGGCGATGTCGCGAAAAGCGCGAGAACAATTACAAGATCGACAATGCGAATTCTCATGTCGCTATTTCGAATTGGCTCATGAGTTTGAACATCTCGTAGCGCGCCTGAATTTCTTTCATCGACAAATCGCGCAGGCGTTCGAGCGAAAATTTCTCGACGCAAAAGCTCGCGAGCACGCTGCCGTAGATCATCGCTTTGCGCAGATCGTTGAAGTGCACGTTCTTCGTCGTGCCCGCGAGATAACCGGCCATCCCACCGGCGAACGTGTCCCCCGCCCCGGTCGGATCGTGAATGTCTTCCAGCGGATACGCGCCGCAGCTGAAGAATTCGTCTTCGTCGCCGAACAACAACGCGCCGTGCTCACCTTTTTTGATTGCGACATACTTCGGCCCTAACGAACGAATCTTGCGGCCGGCTTTGATCAGGCTCGTCTCCTTCGTCATCTCGCGCGCTTCGCTGTCGTTCAGGATTAAAAGATCGACATGTGGCAGCAGCGCGTCGAGATCGGGGCGCGTGGTTTGAATCCACAAATCCATCGTGTCGGCGACGACGAAACGTGGCTTCTCCATTTGGCTGAGCACGTGCGATTGCAACGCGGGCGCGATGTTCGCCAGCAAAACGAAATCGGTTTGGCGATACGATTTCGGCAGCGCCGGCTTGAACGTTTCGAAAACGTTGAGCGCGACCGAGCGCGTCTCGCGCGTGTTCAAGTCCCACGCGTATTCGCCCGACCAGCGAAACGTTTTGCCTTTCGCCCGCTCGACGCCGTCGATGTCGATCTTGCGCGATTTCCAAAATTCGAATTCGCTTTCGGGAAAATCATCACCGACCACGCCGACCAGACGCACCGCCGAAAAATAACTCGCAGCCAGGGCCGCGTACGAGGCCGAGCCGCCTAGCAGATCGGCATGTTCCTCCACCGGCGTCTTAACGGTGTCGAGCGCGATCGAGCCGACGACTAGGACTGACATAGCAATTCCTTACAGCGCCGCGCGTAATCGGCAATGTCTTGCGCTTGCAACAAACCGGACACGATCACGACGCGCTTCGCGCCGGCGGCGATGACATTGGCGAGATTGTCGATCTTGATTCCGCCGATACAAAAAATCGGCCGCGCAAGATCGACATGCACCCTCTCGATATCTGTCAGGCCAATCGGCGCGTAATCCGGCTTGGTCGGCGTGGCGAAGAGCGGACCGAAGCCAATGTAATCCGCGCCTTCTCTCGCTGCGGCGCGAGCTTGTTCGAGTGAATGCGTCGACCTGCCGACAATAATTTCACGGCCAACGGTTGAACGCACATTCGCAATCGAGTCGTCGTCCTGGCCGACATGCACCCCTTCCACCGGAACTTCGCGCGCAACTTCAGCGTAATCGTTAACCATGAGCGGAACGCGCTGCGCGATTGCGTCATGAACTTCGCGCGCAAGATCGACAATCTGCAAGATCGACATCCTCTTGGCGCGAAGTTGAATGATGTCGACGCCGCCCGCGATCATCTGCTCGGCGACCGGCGCGCATTCGTTAGGAGAGATGTAGCCGAGATCGAGAATGCCGTAGAGATGGCAGTCGCCGGGCGCGCGCACCTTAATCGTGCAACTTACTCGGCGGCGGCGTGAGCTGGAATGCGTCGGAATTGATCACGCGCTCGACAAAGCCGGTGTCGTAATTGCCCGCGCGAAATTCGCCATTGCGCATCATCGCGGCGTGAAACGGCACCGTGGTTTTGATTCCAGTGATGTAATACTCGTCGAGAGCGCGTCGCATGCGGTCGATGGCGTTGATGCGCGTCGCGCCGATGGTGATGATCTTCGCAATGAGCGAATCGTAATACGGCGGCACGGTGTAGCCGGTGTAAGCATGCGAATCGACGCGAACGCCGCGGCCGCCGGGCGCATAATAAAATTTAATGCGCCCAGGCGATGGTTGAAATTCTTTCTGCGGATCTTCGGCGTTGATGCGGCATTGAATGGCGTGCAAGCGCGGCTGCGCGTGCGCGACGTGATCGGATAATTTTTCGCCCGCGGCGATGCGAATTTGCTCCTTCACCAAATCACAACCGTAGACCTCTTCGGTGATGGTGTGCTCGACCTGAATGCGCGTGTTCATCTCGATGAAATAAAAATGTCGATGTTGATCGACCAGAAATTCCATCGTGCCGACGTTTTCGTAGCCGACTGATTTCGCGAGCTTGATCGCGGCGTTGCCCATTTTCTTGCGCAAGGCCGGCGTCATGAGCGGCGACGGACATTCCTCGATTACTTTTTGGTTGCGCCGTTGAATCGAACAATCGCGTTCGCCGAGATGCACGATGTGCCCGTGACTATCGGCCACGATCTGAAATTCGATGTGATGCGGACTCACGATGAATTTCTCCATGTAAACATCGCCATTGCCGAACGCTTTCTCCGCTTCCATGCGCGCGGCGTGATAGCCCGCTTGCAGACTCGGCTCGTTATGCGCGACGCGCATGCCGCGGCCGCCGCCGCCCGCGACCGCTTTGATCATCACCGGATAACCAATTTTTTTCGCGACCTTGACCGCGTCTTTTTCATCGACGACGAGCCCGTCGCTGCCCGGCGTCACCGGCACGCCGGCTTTGCGCGCGCATGCTCGCGCCGAATTTTTGTCGCCCATCGCCTGCATCGCATGGATCGGCGGCCCGATGAATTTTATTTTGCAGCTCTCGCACACTTCGGCGAAGTGCGCGTTCTCGGCCAGAAATCCGTAGCCGGGATGAATGGCATCGACATCGCCCACTTCCGCGGCGGACATGATCCGGTCGATCTTGAGATAACTTTCGCTGCTCGGCGGGGCGCCGATGCAAATCGCTTCGTCCGCCAGCTGCACATGCAACGAATCGACATCCGCTTCCGAGTAAACCGCGAGCGTGCGAATGCCCAGCTCCTTGCACGCGCGAATAACTCGCAGCGCGATCTCACCGCGATTCGCAATGAGAACTTTTTCGAACACGCCTAACGAACGCGGAATAACGCCTGGCCGAATTGCACCGGCTTGCCGTTTTCCGCCAAAGCTTCCGCAATCACGCCGCTCACCTCGGCCTTGATCTCATTCATCACCTTCATCGCCTCGATGATTCCGACGACGGTGTCTTCGTCCACTTCCTTGCCCACATCGACAAACGGCGGCGCGCCCGGCGATGGCCCGCGGTAAAACGTCCCGACCATGGGCGACACAATTTCCTTGAGCGCGGATTTTTCCGCCGGCTTTTCGGCAGGGGCGGCGCCGCCAGCAGAGGGCGCAGCCGCCGGCGCCAGCGCAATAGGCGCCGCCAAAACCGTTTGCCCGTTAGGCGTGGCCGATTCTTTTTGCAGCTTGATCTTGAGCCCGTCCTTCTCCATTTCGAAAATGGAGAGGTCGTTCTCCTTCATCAGATCGATGATGGCTTGGATGTCTTTTAGGTCCACGGCAACAGGGAAATCGGCGAGGCGTTAGGTAAAGCGGTTTTGCATTGCAGGTCAAGTCAACGAATGCTGCGCAAGATCGACATGCAAGGCGCCGGCGAATTCAAAATCATCGACGAAACCAACGACTACGCGGTCGTGGACAAGCCGCCCTTTCTTCTGGCGCATCCGACGAAACCGACGCAGCAAACGACGTTATGGAAACAATTGCGCGACCTGTTTGCCTTTGAAATCGCGAATGGCGGGCAAGTTTCAATCGTCAATCGGCTCGATCGCGAAACGAGCGGGCTCGTGCTGGTGGCGAAAAATTCTGCGACGGCGAGACGATTCGGTCTCGCCATGCAAGAGCAGCGCATCGCGAAAGAATATCTCGCCATCGTGTGGGGTTGGCCGGAATGGGAAACGACGACGGTTGATGCGCCGTTAGATCGACAAGGGAAAGATCGACATAGTGCGATTTGGTTGAAGCAGACGATTCATCCGAACGGCGCGGCAGCGGTGACGGAGTTTTCGGTCGAGCAACGTTTTACAAGATCGACAACTGCCGGCGCGAAGTTCGCGCTCGTGCGCGCGAAACCGGAAACAGGAAGAACGCACCAGATTCGCGTGCATCTGTCATCCCTCGGTCACGCAATTGTCGGCGACAAGATTTACGGGCCTAACGAGCAGCTTTATCTCGAGTTCATCGAAACCGGCTGGACGACCGCGTTAGATCGACAATTACTTTTGCCGCGGCACGCGCTCCATTCCGCCAAACTGGCGATCGATGACCTGGAATGGACGAGCGAATTACCGCGCGATCTTGCCGATTTCTGTAGCGGCGCTCTATGAGCGTCGCTGAATTCTGGTCCCAAGTTTGCGACGGTCATAGACCGCCGCTACAGATTCGGAATCGCTGATCACATCGTGAGAAAACTTTGCTGCATTATTTTCTTCATCGCGCTCGTATCCGCATTCGCCGGACGCGACGTCACCGATTTTTCGACGAGCATTCTGGATCCTCCGCGCTTCGAAGTTGCGGTTGAATCGGGTTATCTGCTCGGCGTTGCCGGAAATCCGGACAACTACGAGGTCGCGCCGCAATTCATCACCGGCCGTGTGCGGTGGGGTGTGCTCGACCGCGACGATTGGTTGCGCGGTTACAATCAATTTTATCTGACCGCGGAAGCGCAGCCGATCGTCCGCGGCGTCGAAAGCTTTTACTACGGATTGAATTTCGGTCTGCGTTACAACTTCGTTAGGCCGAACAGTCGCTTCATGCCGTTCATTTCCGGCGGACTCGGTCTCGGCTGGATCGATAGCCATCCGGACAAGCGCGGATCGCAGGGCCAGGATTTCACCTTCAATATTCTGACCGCGCTCGGGGTTACGTACAAGATCGACAATCACTGGTCGCTCAGCGCCGGCGTGCTTTACGAACATTTTTCCAATGGCGGCCAAACCGATCCGAACCCGAGCTTGAATCTTCTCGGCCCGCAGGTTGGGCTCAATTATTCCTTCTGAATTGAATCCTCCGGACGAAAACATTCTCGTGATCAAACGCAGTTTGTTCGACGAGCTCGGCGCTTTTCACGGGCTTAACTTCGAGCCGCAGAAATATCTCGGCGCAATCCTTTCGCGAGGAAACAATTTCTTTCTGTCGCGCGCGCAGGCGGAGAACGACCCGACGCACAAACAAATCATTCCGTACGTGCTACTCGCGTGCGGCGAGAAGGTGTTGCATTACGTGCGCGGCAAAAAAGCGGGCGAGCAGCGCTTGGTCGCGAAAGGTTCCATCGGCATCGGCGGCCACATGAACGAAAGTGATGAATCGCTTTTCGCGCTGGATGAAGCGGCTTATCGCGCGGGCGTCGAACGCGAAGTGAACGAGGAAATCAAGATCGACAGTGCGTTCGACGATCGCATCGTCGCGCTCCTAAACGACGACAGCACGGAAGTCGGCCGCGTGCATTTGGGAATTGTGCACGTGTTCAAACTCGCGGAGCCGAAAGTAGGAAAGCGCGAGGCCATGATTACGAATCTCGCGTTTCTTTCGCGCGAGGAATTGATGGCGCGGCGCGATTCGCTCGAGACCTGGTCGCAGCTTTGTCTCGATTCGTTAGACGAATTGGTCGCGCGTTAGATCGACAATCACCGCGGCGCGCGATCCACCGTCAACGTCATGTCGTCGATCTGCCATTTGGTGACCGGATGCGAGACCGCGACCTGCATCGTCGCCCCGCCAGTGGGATAAAGCAGGTGGGCCGTGAAATAACCGCGCGGCTCGAAGAACTGCGACGTGAAGGTGACGTGTTCCTCGATGTTGATCGGCTGTTGCGGCACCCCGACTTGAGTGAATTGGGTTTGCACCGTGGTCAATTGCGATGGCGGATAACTCAGCCTCGCTTGCGGCCCAAGATTGCTGGCGAAGAAGTTCA
>JBEEGX010000242.1:0-10340 GCA_041167105.1 Verrucomicrobiota bacterium | reverse complement strand
TTTGGCGAGCCAGCCGAGGCCGAGAAAAATCCACGGCACGGTCCACGTGAGCCAGGGCAAGCGGCGTTCCTGCCACCAACTCAACCAAAAGATCATGGCCAGTCCGCACAGCGAAATGTAGAGCGCTTCGATTTCGACCAGGCGTCCTTTTTCGAGGGAGCCGAAATTCGTTAGCCAAATTAGCGCCGCCATTATCGATCCGGCGCGGCCGAGTGTGTTTCGCGCGACGGTAACGAATGCAATAGCGACCGCTAAGATCGACAACACCGACGGAACGCGCGCGGTCCATTCATTGCGCGCGTGAAAGATTTTGAATGAACCGGCGATGAGCCAGTTGATCAGCGGCGGTTTGCGGTAATACGCTTCGCCGCCCACTTGCGGCACGAGATAATTGCCGCTCTCGATCATCGCCATCGCCGGCAAAATGCGCCGGCCTTCCTCGCCTTTGATCTCGAACAATCCGAGCGCCGGCAAATAAATCGCCGCCCACACAATTGTCACCAACAGCAGCGGCGGCAGACGCGACATGCGTTCGACTGTTGCGCACATGTCGATCTTGTCCATGTCGATCTTGCCCGCTTGACCTTTGCCTCGCGAAATCTACAGTAAGCGTCCTAGTCCGCGGTGGAAGGAGTGGGAGCAGGTGTCCCACTCTTTTTCGTCTGCGGACTGGATGTTTTTTATGAACGCCGAATTTATCGCCATGCTCGATTACCTGGAGCGGGAACGCGGAATCAAACGCGACATCCTGCTCGAGGCGGTTTCGACGGCATTGCTGTCGGCTTCGAAAAAAAGTGTAAGCGCGTCGCGCGATCTGCGCATCGATATCGATCCGAAAACCGGTGTAATCCGCGCCTTGGCAAAATTGATCGTGGCGGAAAACGTCACCAATCCGCAGGACGAAATTTCGTTAAACAAAGCGCGCCACATCAAAGCTGACGTAAATATTGGTGACGAAGTGGAAGTGGAAGTGACGCCGAAAAATTTCGGCCGCATCGCCGCGCAGACCGCGAAACAGGCGATGATGCAGCGCATTCGGCAGGTCGAGAAGGAGATGATTTACGAGGAGTTCAAGGACCGCGCCGGCGAAATTGTTTCGGGCACGGTGCGCCGGTTCGATCGCTCGGATGTGATTCTCGATCTTGGCAAGTTCGAAGCGATCATGCCGCAGCGCGAGCGCGTGGTGGTGGAAGATTATAACGTCGGTGATCGATTGCGCGCCTACGTTGTCGCGGTCGACAACGGAATTCGCGGCCCGGAGATCATCGTCTCGCGCAGTCATCCGAATTTCGTTAGGCGTCTTTTCGAAATGGAAGTGAGCGAGATCGCGGACGGGACAGTCGAGATTCGCGGCATCGCGCGGGAAGCCGGTTATCGAACCAAGATCGCAGTTTGCAGCGCGAACGAAAAAGTCGATCCAGTCGGCGCGTGCGTCGGCATGCGCGGCTCACGCGTGAAGAATATTGTGCGCGAGCTGAACAACGAAAAGGTCGACATCATTCGCTGGAGCTCGGATCCGAAGGAATATGTGCTCGAGGCTTTGAAGCCGGCGAAGGTGAGAAATCTCGTCTTCGATATCGAGAAAAAGAGCGTGCAGATTTCGGTGGAGGAAGATCAGCTTTCGCTCGCGATCGGGAAGAAGGGACAGAACGCGCGATTGACTTCGCGATTGACCGGCTGGGAAATCAACATCGACAAGGACACTTCGGCCACGCACGCGGTCGAACAAAAGGTCGCGCACGCCGCGCAAACGCTCGCGGCCGCATTGCCGATCACATCCGAACAGGCAATGACGCTGGTGAAATCCGGCTTCACTAATTTAGAAGGATTGCGCGATGCGGACGTATCTGATTTCGTGGATATTCTCGGCGTCGATGAGGCGAAGGCGCAGGAAATTCACGCTGCTGTGCCGCGAGAAGCAGAGGCGCAGAAAGCTGGCTCGGCCTAACCCGCTTGAGCGATGAAGATTTTTAGAGAACAGAATGGCAACGAAAACGACCAGCAAAAAGGCAGCGAAGAAAACGGCGTCGCACAAAACCGTCGCGGCGAAGTCGTCGGCCGCAAAAACGAAAGTCGTTAAGAAAAAACCGGAGCCGGCGAAACCAGCTCCGCGCCATGAAGCTAAGAAGCCGGCGGAACCGCCGGCTCATCCGAAACCGCCGCCGGCGCCGAAACGCAATGTCGAAACTGTTTCGTTAATCGACAAACAGGCGCCGCCGAAAAAATCTGAGGACGGCGAAGTTAAAAAGAAAACGACGGTGTTGCCGCCGATCTCACGCATTCGCGAGTCAATGGCCGCACCGCCTGCTCCGCCTCCTCCGCCGAAACCAGCGGAGCCTCCGAAGGCCGAGCCGCCAAAGGTAGATGTCGATCTTGCGCCGGAAGCAACGGCCCCGCCTGCGACCGAAGAAGAAGAGCCGCAGAATGTCATTCACATCAAGCCGCCGATCATTGTGAAGCAGCTCTCGGCCGAGCTCGGCTTAAAACCGCATCAGGTCATCGCCGAGCTGATGAACTTCAATATTTTCGCAAACATCAATCAGACGATCGAACCCGACATCGCGGCGAAAATTGCGGAAGCGCACGGATTCGTCCTCGAAAAAGAGCGGCGCGAAAAAGGCGGTGGCGTGCACAAGGTCGAGCAGGTCGTGGTCGCGCCGCCTGCGCCGGTGGTTCAGAAGGAAGAAGAATTAAAACCGCGCGGGCCGATCATCACGTTCATGGGTCACGTCGATCATGGAAAGACATCGCTCATGGATGCGATCCGCAAAACCCGCGTGGCCGCGGCCGAGGCCGGCGGAATCACGCAACACATCGGCGCCTACACCGTCGATCACAAAGGCGCGCGCGTGACCTTTATCGATACGCCGGGGCACGCGGCGTTCACCGCGATGCGCGCGCGCGGCGCGAATGTGACCGACATTGTTGTGATCGTCGTCGCCGCGGATGACGGCGTCATGCCGCAAACGCTCGAAGCGATCAATCACGCCAAGGCCGCGCCACATGTGAAGATCATGGTCGCGATCAACAAAATCGATTTGCCTGGCGCGAACATCGACAAGGTGAAAAAGCAGCTGCAAGATCTCGAGCTCACGCCGGAAGATTGGGGTGGCGAAACCATCGTCGTGCCGGTCTCCGCGACGAAGGGCCAGGGCATCGATCAACTGCTCGAAATGATGACGCTGCAGGCCGAAGTGATGGAATTGAAATCATCGCCGACGGCGAAAGCGCGCGGGACCGTCATCGAAGCGCAAGTCGAACCCGGTCGCGGCCCGACCGCCACCGTCATCGTGCAAATGGGCACGATGCGAATCGGCGATGCATTCATTTGCGGCACCTACAGCGGCAAAGTGAAATCGTTGATCGACGACCAGGGCAGAATGATTAAGGAAGCCGGCCCGGCCACGCCGGTGAAAGTCCTTGGATTTACCGGGCTGCCTAATGCGGGCGATGAATTCTTAGTTATGGAATCCGAGCGCGAAGCTAAGCAGCTAAGCGATGAGCGGCTCGAATCTAAGCGCACCAATAAACTTTCCTCGCCGCAACGCGCCACCCTCGAAACATTGCTCGAGGCCGCGGACGGCAAAAAGACTTTAAAGATCGTGTTGAAGGCCGACGCGCAAGGTTCGCTGGAAGCGATTACCGGCGCGTTGACTCAGATCGAGACCAAGAAAGTCGACCTTGAATTTGTGCATGCCGCCGTCGGTCCAGTTTCGGAGTCGGACATTTTGCTCGCGAGCGCGTCGAACGCGGTCGTCGTCGGCTTCAACGTCAAAGTTGAAAGCAACGCCGTCACGGCCGCGCGGTCTGAAGGCGTGCAGGTAAAACTTTACAGCATCATCTACGAGCTCATCGACCAGATGAAAGAGGCGATGGCTGGATTGCTCGATCCGGAACATCGCGAGACCGTCATTGGTCACGCCGAAGTGAAACAAGTTTTCCAGCTGAGCAGAGGCATCGTCGCCGGATGTCTCGTCACCGATGGGCGGATTGCGCGAACGGCACGCGCGCGCGTTGTGCGCCGACGTCAGCCGGTTTACGACGGTGGAATCTCGACCCTGCGCCGATTCCAGGACGACGTGAAGGAAGTCCGCGTCGGTCTCGAATGCGGCATCAAGCTCGGCGATTTCAGCGAATATCAGGTCGGCGATATTATCGAGTCGTATCAGCTCGAGCAGGTCGCGCAGAAACTTTAATCATTGGCGTTCGCCGCGGCGGACGAGGGGAGTGGGTCATGAAACATCGACAACTACGCGTGAACGAACTTCTCAAGCGCGAGCTCAGCATTATCGTCGCGCGCGAAATTACCTTTGAGAACGCGCTCGTCACCATCAATCAGGTTAACGTCGCGGCCGATCTGAAGAAGGCGCACGTTTACGTGAGCGTCCTCGGCGAAAACAAAAACGTGTTATCGCAATTGGAAGAGCATCGGGTCGCGATGCAGACGGAGCTTGCGCGTCACGTCGTTCTCAAATACACCCCGCATTTCGTCTTTCATCTCGACGATTCCATCGAGCGCGGCACGCGCATCATCGAGATTTTGCAGGAAATCGAACAGCCGAACGATTCCGAGTGAACGCGGCCACCTTTGCGGAAATTGGCAAAGCCCTCCGCGCGCATCAACGTATCGCCGTCATGAGTCACGTGCGGCCCGATGGCGACGCGCTCGGAAGCCAGCTGGCGCTCGGCCTGTCACTCAAGAAGCTCGGCAAAGAGGTCCGCATTTGGAATGAAGAAGGCATGCTCGAGAAGTACAGCTTTCTCCCCTGCTCCGATTTGGTATCTAAGCCACCGGCCGAGGCAGAAGATGTCGATCTTGCAATTGCCTTAGACACCGCCATTCAAAATCGGCTGGGCAACGCGTTCGCTGCCGTCAAGTCAGCTAAGACATGGATCAACATCGATCATCATCCAAGCAATCCGCGTTACGGCGATCTCGTTTACATCGACGACAATTCTCCCGCGACCGGCCAGATCATTTACGAATTGATCCAGGATCAGGGTCTGCCGTTCGATCGCGACATCGCGGAAAATCTTTACGTCGCCATCTCCACCGACACCGGCTCGTTCCAATATCCGAACACCACCGCGCGCACATACGAAATCGCGGCCAAGCTTGTTCACGCCGGCGTCAATGTCGGTCGCGTCAATCAACTCACCTACGAAACGTATCCGCGACGACGCATCGAATTGTTGCGCGAACTCCTGCGAACACTTCGCTTCGAATGTGAAGATCGCGTCGCCAGCTTCAGCTTAAGCCTAAAAACTGCGGCCGATCTCGGCGTTTTTCCGGAAGACAACGAAGGCCTCATCGATCATATCCGCGCGGTTCGCGGAGTGGTCGTCGCTGTGTTCTTTGAAGAACTGACCGACGGCAAGGTGCGCGTGAGCATGCGATCGAAAAACCCGAAGGCGGACGTGTGTGCGATTGCGACGAAGTTCGGAGGCGGCGGTCACAAACTTGCCGCCGGCGCGCGTATGCGCGGCTCGCTCGCGGAAGTCGAAGAGAAAGTCTTGGAGGAAACTCGAAATGTCGTTGGCTGCGACTCCTGACGGCGTTCTGCTCGTCGACAAGGCCGATGGTATGACGTCGCACGACGTCGTCGCCATCGTTAGGCGGAAGCTCGACATCAAAAAGGTAGGGCACTGCGGCACGCTCGATCCTATCGCCACCGGCTTGCTTATTTTGACGATCGGGCGCGGGACGAAGATTCAGGATTTGTTGATGAGCGAAGACAAAGTTTATTGCGGGACGCTCACGCTCGGTAGATCGACAAGTACGCAAGATCGACAAGGTGAAGTCCTCCAGACGCGACCGGTCCCGGAACTAAGTGCAGAGCAAATCCGCGCCGCCTTCGATAAGCTTCGCGGGGATTTCCACCAACTGCCGCCGATGGTCTCAGCTAAGAAACAAGGCGGTGTCCCGCTTTATAAGCTGGCCCGCGAAGGCAAAACGGTCGAGCGGGAGCCGCGCCTCGTCCACGTCTATTCGTATTCCATCGATCACATCGCGTTGCCCGATATCGATTTCACCGTTCACTCGAGCAAAGGCTTTTATGTTCGCACCTACGCGCACGATATCGGAGACATGCTCGGCTGCGGCGCACACCTGAAAAACCTTCGCCGCACGAAGTCCGGACGTTTCGATGTCGATCTTGCCATATCCGTCGATGACATCAAAGCTAAGCCACGCGAAGAGATCGTCGGCCGCATTCTTAGCTTGCCGCAGGTTTCGCGCATGCGTGGCGCCTAAGATCGACATGTTGCACGTCCTGCGTTCGATCGAAGAACTCGCCCAATTGCGCGGTCCGCTTTTTCTCGCCATCGGTGTCTTCGACGGCGTCCATCTCGGACATCAAGCGGTCATTTCAACTTCCGCCGAACATTCGCGCGCTGCGAATGGCACACCGGTCGTTGTCACTTTCGATCCGCATCCCGAAAAAGTTCTGCGGCCGGAAAAGGCGCCGCACCTTCTCACTGCCACCCAACACAAGATTGCGCTCATCCGCGATCTCGGCGTTCACCATTTGCTCGTCGTTACTTTCGACAAGCAATTCGCCGCCACACCTCCTGAAAAATTTGTCGAGCGACTTGTCGCGCATTCAAAACCGCTGCGCGAGATCTGCGTCGGACATGAGTGGTCCTTTGGCAAAGGCCGCGCCGGTAATCTCGATTTACTCAAACAACTCGGCGCGCGCGCGCATTTCAACGTCGTCGGAATTACGCCCGTGACTGTGAACGGGGACATTGTGAGCAGTACCGCGATTCGTCAAGCGGTTGAGCACGGCGATTTTGCCCGCGCCGCGCAGATGCTCGGGCGCGAGTACAGCATTCTCGGCACGGTCGTGCACGGAGACAATCTTGGAAAACAAATCGGCTTCCCGACCGCGAACTTAAGCGCACATAGCGAACAATTCCCGCCTAACGGCGTCTACTTCGCCGAAGCTAAGATCGACAACCAACTCTTGCGCGGCCTCGTGAACCTGGGCGTGCGCCCGACGGTTTCATCCGGCAAACACGCGCGCGTGCTGGAAATCTATCTCTTCGATTTCGACCGCGACATTTACGGCAAAGATGTCGAGGTCCGTTTCCTCAAATATCTGCGGCCGGAAAAAAAATTCGCGAGTGTGGAAGCGCTCAAGCAGCAAATCGCCGAAGATGTGCGGGCCGCCCGCGCCCTGTCTTAGATGCTTAGCCGATAAGTCGCGGGTCCGATCTTCTTGAGTCCACGAACTTTTTTTCCGCTGGCGTTAAACCACACGTAGAGATTCGCCGGGGGCACACGCAGTTTCTGCGAAAGTTGGCGAACCGTGCTCCCTCGTTTTCCTGCCGCGCGCAGCGCGTTCACGATCGCTTCACGCAATGCTCCGCGTTTCGTCCGTCGGCCCGAGGTTTTGCGCTCGCGCGGCTTGGATGAAATCGTCACCGCCGCTGAACGATCGTCCGCCGCCGGCACACCGAAACGGCTTTCGAGGCGAACGATTTCGCGATCGATCTGTTGAATTTGCGACATGAGCCCTTCGCGGCGCTCGGAAAGTCGGACCAGTTGCTTGAGTGCGGAGCTCGGAATGTTTCGTAGCATGCGGCATCTTCGCGCGGAAGATCGACAATGCAAGCCTGCCTAAGTCCGCGCTTCGTGCAGCTTAGCCATGGCGGCAGCGAAAGCTCCGCCGATCGCTAATACGCCAATCGCAAACGTAAGAATGAACACCGATGCAACGGGAAGATTCGCCAGGCGCACGACGCTCACCAAAATGAAACGGCCGCTGTCCGTCAGCACATAAGCCAGCGCGCTACCGAGTAAAGTGAGACCGAGCAAAATCGCGCCGCGAACCGATTGGCGCTCGCGCTGCGGCGCGGGCAAACGCGCCAAGACGCGCGCGGTGAACCCGGCGTCATCAACGTAGGGCACGGCTTCGCGTAGTTGTCGATCTAACGCGTCCTCAGTGATTGTCGATCTTAGCTCGTCGCCCATGCTGCTAATGTTCGTTTAAGTTTTTCCCGGCCGCGCAATACGTTAGTCTTCACCGTTCCCAGCGGAATGTCGAGCACGCGCGCCGCTTCATCGTGCGAAAGTCCCTGCTGACAACAAAGCATCACTGCGCTCCTCTCGCTTAATGGCAGCAGATTCAATGCGTGCATAAGATCATGCCTCAATCCCGCGTCCACGCTCTGCGGGTCCAATTCTGCCTGCCATCGGCTTTCATCGACACCGACAAGTTCCTTTCGCCGCCGCGCATCCTCGCGAAAGCAATTGTAGGCGATGCGATAAAGCCACGTCGAAAATTTCGCCTCACCGCGAAAGCTGCGGATGTTTTTGTAAGCACGAATGAAAGCCTCCTGCGACAGATCATCCGCCAGGGCGAGATCGTTGCGCGCGAGCTGGCGCAACATTCCGCGCACGGCCGATTGATGGCGTCGAACCAATTCGCCAAAGGCATGTTGGTCGTCATCGACAAGAACGCGAGCGATGAGGTCCGCATCGGTCAACTCCACGGGCGGAGGTTAGGGCAGCGGCGGCGGGTTGTCTGCCTTCGCTTTTCCTCCTTCGAGTTTCCAAATCAATAAATAACCCGCGCCGATCAAGAACGGGATGAGGCCTACCGACCACGCGCCGCCTTCCCAATCATTCACCGCGCCGAGAAATAAGATTACGCCCAGGCCCAGCGTCGACCAGACAACGCCGCGCCGCATGTCCGAACGTTGCCGCACCGCCGGCGCGGGAGGCGCAATTAATTCCGCCGGCACCGGCTGACCTTTCTCCACCATCATGCGGATGGTGCGATGCTGCATGCGGCCTTTGGAAAATCCGAAATACAAAATCACCGCGACGATCAATACCGGCGCGCCGAAGATCGACAAGAAGACCACGGCCACGATGGGCAGCACGAACTCCGGGATGTCGTCGCCGTTGCCATGGGATTTCTTTTCCGAATCGCCTTCGCTCGCATCCTTGTCGCCGATCGTGAAATTGAAATGCTTCTTCTGATGTTTCCGGATCGATCGCTCCAGCTCGCTCTCGGGCGACGAAGTCGGCGAGGCGGTCGCGGCCACGCTCGCTGTCGCTGAGGCGGACGGACTTTGCGCGAGCAGGCCCGCGCTCAAGCCGACCGAGCAAATGCATACGATGAGGAATGTTTTCATAAGCGTCCTTTGGTTATGAGATGCGTTAGGCGGCTCGTTTGGATTCAAGAAAATCCGCCGCCTCCTTGCAAGATCGACAACGAGGAAGATCGACAATTAGCGGAACTGCGCTTCCTCGGTCGATTCGTGCAGCGCCACTGTCGCGCAATCACCCCCGGCGATGACCTTCGCCACCTCGTCGAAGTAGCCGGTGCCGACTTCGCGTTGATGTTTCGTCGCGGTGTAACCATCGGCCTCCGCCGCAAACTCCGCTTCCTGCAATTCCGAATATGCCGTCATCCCGCGATCGCGATAGCCATGCGCGAGTTTGAACATCGAGTAATTGAGCGCGTGAAATCCGGCGAGCGTAACGAATTGGAATTTGTAACCCATCGCGCCGAGCTCGCGCTGAAACTTCGCGATCGTCGCCGCGTCGAGTTTCTTCTTCCAGTTGAACGACGGCGAACAATTATACGCTAGCAATTTGCCGGGATGTTCGCCGCGCACCGCTTCGGCAAAACGCCGCGCTTCATCGAGATTCGGCTCGCTCGTTTCGCACCAAACAAGATCGGCATACGGCGCGTAACTGATCGCGCGCGCAATCGCCTGATCCAATCCCGCGCGCACTCGATAAAATCCTTCGCTCGTCCGTTCACCCGCGAGAAATTCCTGATCGCGCGGATCGACATCGTTCGTCAGCAGCTTCGCCGCGTTCGCATCCGTGCGCGCGATAATGAGCGTCGGCACGTCTTCGATATCAGCCGCGAGTCGCGCCGCCACGAGATTGCGGATGGCGTGGCAAGTCGGAATAAGAACCTTGCCGCCCATGTGCCCACACTTTTTTTCGCTCGCGAGTTGATCTTCGAGATGAATCCCGGCCGCGCCCGCGTCGATCATCGCCTTGGTTAGTTCGAACACATTGAGAGGACCGCCGAAACCTGCTTCGGCATCCGCCACGATTGGAACAAGCCAGTCGATGCCTTTGTCGATCTGATCTGCTCTTAGCAAGGCATTATTGATCCGCCTAACGACCGCCGGCACGCTGTTCGCCGGATACAACGATTGGTCCGGATACATCTGGCCGGCGAGATTCGCGTCTGCCGCCACCTGCCACCCGCTCAGATAAATCGCTTTCAATCCCGCTTTCACCTGCTGCATCGCCTGATTGCCGGAGAGCGCGCCGAGTGCCGCGACGTAATCTTCCGTCGCGAGCAATT
>JBEEGX010000241.1:0-19122 GCA_041167105.1 Verrucomicrobiota bacterium | reverse complement strand
ACTCAACGCCGGCGAAAACGCGAAAGCCTTTCAGCTTCTTGTTCAGCTTGCGAATGGCCGCGACCTGCGCACGCAATCGCGTTTCATCGAGCCCATGCGCTTGCACGGTGCTCTTGCTGTGCTCGGCGATTCCCAAATATTCCAGGCCGAGCTTTTGCGCGGCGGTGGCCATTTCCTCGAGCGTGTTGTGCCCGTCGCTTTCGGTCGTGTGACAATGAAACGTCCCGCGAATATCTTCGCGCTCGATCAATTTCGGCAGTGTGTGATTTTCCGCTGCGTCGAATTCGCCGCAGTTCTCGCGCAGTTCCGGCGGGATGTAATCGAGATCGAGCGCGCGATACAAATCAGGCTCATCGCGAACTTTCGGAATCTTCATTGTCGATCTTGCGCGTTTCGCTTTCGGATCCGGCGGCAACGGCGCGAGCCGGTATTCATTTAAGGTCCAGCCGCGTTTGAGCGCGCGATTGCGCATCTCGATGTTGTGCTCCTTGCTTCCGGTAAAATAATTGAGCGCGAACGGATATTCGGTCGCGCTGACTACGCGCAGATCGCATTGAATTCCCGAGCGCAAACGCACGCTCGTCTTCGTCGGACCTTGCGCGATGACCGACTCGGTCAGCGGATGTCCGAGCAATAATTTCGTGATCTCATCCGGCTTCGTCGTCGCGACGATGAAATCGAGATCGCGCACGATCTCCTTCCGGCGCCGATAACTTCCGGCAAGATCGACATGTACTGCTTCGGGATGCGCGCGTAGTTTGCCTAACAAATCCTCGGCCTCATTCGCGACGAGGCCGAATTGAAACGAGCCGGCATGTTTCGCGCGTTGCTCGATGCTCGCGCAAATCTTCGCCTGCGTCGTCTCACCAAATCCGGGAAGTTCCGCAACGCGACCCGAATGACATGCCTTCAGCAATTCATCGATCGAATTGATCTTCAGTTGCTCATGCAGCGCCTTGATTTTTTTCGCGCCGAGCCCCGAGATGGAAAACAATTCCAAAATTGCCGCCGGAAATTCGCCGCGCAGTTCTTCGAGATATTTCAGCGAACCGGTGCTCGCCAGTTCCTTGACCTTGCTCGCGATCGCCTTGCCGATGCCGGGAATCTTCGCGAGCGCTTCTTCGTCCTGCAGATCGGACAAGCTGCCGCCCCACGCTTCGATCGAGCGCGCCGCGTTCGCATAGGCGCGGACTTTGAAAACATTTTCATCCTTCAGCTCGAGCAGCGTCGAGATTTCCTGAAGCGTGTTTGCGATTTCGGCCTTCGTCATTGCTGAACCCTTTGCGGAGAATAAACTCTCCAGCACGATGTCGATCAAACTGATCGAGTGCCCGCGCGACGCGTGGCAAGGCTTGCCGCGAGTGATTCCGACTGAGCTCAAAGCGCGTTATCTGCGCGCGCTCATCGCTGCCGGATTCAAACACATCGACGCGGTGAGTTTCGTTTCGCCCAAAGCGGTGCCGCAGATGGCGGACAGCGAAGAGGTGCTCGCGCAAATCGATTTGCCTAACGATGTCGAGATTATCGGAATCGTCGTGAATGAACGGGGCGCAGAGCGCGCACTCGCGACCAAACGCGTAACGACGCTCGGATTCCCCACTTCGGTGTCGCCGACGTTTCTGCGCAAAAATCAGAATCAATCGCCGGAAGAAAATTTCGAGGTGCTGCGTTCGATTCGCGGAAGCGGCGTGGAGATGGTGGCGTACATCTCGATGGCGTTCGGAAATCCTTACGGTGATGGATGGAGCGTCGATGAAGTGAGGCGGCTCGTGCATGCGATTGTCGATCTTGGCGTGGAATCGATTTCGCTCGCGGACACGGTCGGCCTCGCATCCGCGCAATTGATCGGCGAAGTCATGGCCGCCTTCGACAAGATCGACATCGATATCGGCATTCATATGCACAGCGCACCCAGCGATGCGGTGGCGAAAGTGCTCGCGGCTTACGATGCAGGTTGCCGGCGATTCGATTCGGCGATCGGCGGACTCGGGGGTTGTCCATTCGCGCAGGATGCCCTCGTTGGAAATATCCCAACCGAAAAAGTGATTGAAGCGCTGCGGGAACGCGGCGTGGAATTGCCGATCGACTTGAGCGCTGTCGCCGCCATGAACGCAAAAATCGCTGGCGATTTCGCTGGTTGATGTATCTTACGCGCCCCCCGGATGAAAACGCTCGCCGCCGTTTGTACGATGTCGATCTTCGCGCTACTGAGCGCGCGCGGCGTCATTCTCTACCGGACGGGCGATACGACGGCGAACACGACCGCGCCAGCGGGCCCGCTCGCGAATAGCGGCTGGCAATTCGAAGGACAATGGGGCGGACTCCTCGGCACGCCGATCGCGCCGCATTTTTTCATCAGCGCCGCGCACATCGGTAATGCCGGCGGCGGCGCGTTCGTCTATCAAGGTGCGACTTACACCGCGACGCAATCGTATTCGCTAGCCGGAAGCGACCTGCTCATTTGGCAGGTGCACGAAACATTTCCGACCTTCGCGCCGCTTTATACGGCTGAGAACAATCTATTCAACAAACATCTGGTCGTGATCGGACGCGGCACGCAACGCGGTGCGGAGATTTTTCTCGACGGCGCGTCGCGCGGTTGGAACTGGAGCGCGGGCGACGGCGTGCAACGCTGGGGCGAGAACGACGTGGCCAATCTTGTTCTCTACCAGGGACGCGAATTGATCTACGCGACGTTCGATCAGCCGACGGCGGTGCCTAACGATCGTCCGAACGAAGCGCATCTTTCGGTCGGCGATTCTGGCGGCGCAATTTTCATCCAGGATGTTCTCGATGGTTCGTGGAAACTCGCTGGGATTAATTTCGCGGTGGACGATCTGTATTCCGCGCCATCACCATCGGCCGGATTTACCGCGGCGGTTTTCGATGCGCGCGGCTACTACGAATGGAATGGCGCCGCGTTCACCCAGATCACAGGCGTGCTGCCGGTCCCGACCGGCTTTTACGCGAGTAACATCGCGAGCGAAGTCGCCTGGATCGGGAGCGTAATCGCGCAGCCGCGCGTGGCGATCGAAGGAAATTTTCTCACGCTCACCTATGACAAGATCGTCGCGCCGGCGACCGATATCACCTATCAGGTCGAGCAATCGACCGACTTGGTTTCGTGGAGCAACGCGACCACGCAGGACGAAGTGCTCGCGACCAACGGCGATATCCAGACGATCAAAGCGAAAATCGACATCGGCACGTCGACGAATTTATTTTTGCGTTTGAATGTGACGAAGCCGCAATCGAACACGTCACATCCGGCCGCGGCGTTTGTAAAAACGGTAGCGGTCGATAATCGACTCCACGTACTTTCGCGTCGCCGGAAAGTCGATGTTGCGCAAAAAATCGCGCGTTGAGATCGACGTATTCGCGTCGCCGCCGGCCCAACGTTGCGCGCGACTTGCGCCGGCGTTGTACTCGGCGAGCGCGAATGGAATCGGATCGGATTCGATTTTCCAATGCTCGACCGCGCGATGCAGATACCAACTGCCGGCCTCGAGATTGCGTTTCGCGTCGAACAAATCCTCCACTTGGAAATTGTCGATCTTGTTTTCACCCGCCCATTCCGCCGCCGCTTTCTCGCTCACTTGCATGAGACCGCGTTCGCCCGCGCTGCCGACCTTTTTCGGATCGAACCGGCTCTCGCGCCACACCACCGCCTTCACCAGCATCGGGTCGAGCTCGTGTTCGGCCGCGACCGATTGAATGAGCGAATCGTATTGCTGAAATCGCAACGGGCTCATCCATTCATAGAGTGTGTAGAGTGGATCGCCTGAACGCACGGCGAGCCAGCTGAAGCTCGCCGCCAACGCAAGCAACAGGCATAGGATGAACTTAAACGTAAAGCGGATCATTTTTTCGTGCTCGTGCTCGTGCTCATGCTCGTGATCGAACGAAATTTCAATTAAATTCCAGCGTGCTCATGCCTACCGACTCGCGCTTCGCCCGCGTCATCATCGATCGCGCTATTCATCGCGAGCTCGATTACGCCGTGCCGGAAACGCTCGCGGAACGGATCGGCGTCGGCTCGCGTGTGCGGGTTCCGTTTCGCGACAAACATGCCCTCGGGACGGTGATCGCGCTGCTTGCGCAAAGCGATGCGAAAGGAATTCGGCCGATCGAAGCGCTGGTCGGCGACACGCCGGCGCTGAACGAATCGCTGCTCGAGCTCGCGCGCTGGATGAGCGCGTACTATTGCTGCCCGATCGAAACGGTCATGCGCAGCGTGCTGCCGCAGGTCGTTAGGCAGGCGAAGGTCAGTTTCAAAAAGCAACTGTTCGTCCTGCCGGCCGCTAAGATCGACAACGACAAGATCGACATGTTGCGTCGTCGCGCGCCGCGACAGGCGGAGTTGCTCGATGCGATTACGAAACTGGGCGAACCGACCGCTGCCGCAGAATTGTTACGAAACAGTTCGCTCGACAATGCGACCTTGCGCGCGCTGGTGAAGCGGGGGCTGGTCGAGGTGCGCGAACAAACGGTCGAGCGCGATCCGCACAGCGAGGAAGAATTTCTCGCGACGGCGAATCTGGTCCTTAACGAAGAACAGGTCGCCGCGTTGAAGAAGGTCGCCGATGCGCTGGCAGATCCTGAAAACGCAAAACCGATTCTGCTCCATGGCGTCACCGGCAGCGGCAAAACGGAAATTTATTTGCAGGCGATTCGCACGACGCTCGAGCTGGGCCGCACCGCCATTGTGTTGGTGCCGGAGATTTCGCTAACGCCGCAAACGGTTGAGCGATTCAAAGGTCGCTTCGCCGAATCGGCCGACACCGTTGCGGTGTTGCACAGCCATTTGTCCGAAGGTGAGCGGCATGACGAATGGCACAAGATCAACTCCGGCCGGGCGCGCATCGTCATTGGCGCGCGCAGCGCGATTTTCGCGCCGCTGAAAAATCTCGGCCTCATCGTGGTCGATGAAGAACACGAGACGACCTACAAACAGGAAGAAGCGCCGCGATATCACGCGCGCGATGTCGCGGTCGTGCGCGCGAAGATCGACAAGTGCGTCGTCGTGCTCGGCGGCGCGACGCCGTCACTCGAGTCGTATTACAACGCCACGACTGGCAAGTATGTCCTCGCGACTTTGACCCAGCGCGTGGACGACAACCAGATGCCGCTCATGCGCATTGTCGATCTTCGCCAGGAAGCGCGCGGCGAAAATAAGATGTCGATCTTGTCGGAGAAATTGCGCGCGGCGATTGCGAAACGGCTCGAGAAAAAAGAGCAGACGATTTTGTTTTTGAACCGGCGCGGCTTTTCCACATCGCTTCTTTGCAGCAATTGCGGCGAAGCGCGTATTTGTCCGAATTGCAGCGTCGCGCTCACTTTTCATCGACATTCGCAACGCTTGAGTTGTCATTTGTGCGGTCACACTGCGGCCGTGCCGAAGAAATGTCCGGCCTGCGGGAAAGACGCGCTCATTTATTCGGGGTTCGGCACCGAGAAAGTGGAGTCGACCGTCGCGCAAATTTTTCCGCAGGCGAACGTGAAACGAATGGACGCCGACTCGATGACGCGCAAACAATCTTATCGCGATACGCTCCTCAGTTTTCGCGCGGGCAAGATCGACATCCTCGTCGGAACGCAAATGATCGCGAAAGGTCTGCACTTTCCGAATGTGACGCTCGTCGGAATCATCAACGCAGATCTCTCGTTGCACCTGCCGGATTTCCGCGCCGGCGAACGCACGTTTCAGCTGCTCACGCAGGTCGCCGGCCGCGCGGGCCGCGGCGAAACGCCCGGCGAAGTATTCGTGCAAACTTACACGCCGTTTTCACCGTCGATTCAATTCGCGCGGCATCACGATTTCTCCGGCTACTTCGAACAGGAGCTCGAATTCCGCGAGCGCTGCGATTTCCCGCCGTTCAAACACGCCGTTCTCATCACTGTAAGATCGACACACGAAGCTCGCGCGAAACTTTCCGCGGAAACCCTCGCGCGGCGCCTGAAGGAATCGTTAGGCGAAGAATTCATCGTGGGCGAAGCGACGCCGGCGCCGCTGGAAAAACTGCAGGGACACTTCCGATTTCACATTTTGCTGCGCGGCGCCGCGATCGTGCGGCTAAGCCGGCTCGTGCGCGAAACGCTCGACAAGTTGCCGTTGCCCGAAGACGTTATTGCGAATGTGGATGTCGATCCTTACCAGTTGCTTTAGACTCACCGTTTCAATGCGCAAACCAAGAATCGCCGCGCTTATCATTGTCGTTCCGTTGCTGCTCGCTAGTTGCGGCAAGGGCAATTCTCCGACCGCATCGAACAAGGTTCGTGTCGGTTATATCGGGCTGACATGTGAAGCGCCCATTTTCACCGCCGTTGAAAAAGGTTTTTTCAAGGACGAAGGGCTCGATGTCAGTCTGGTGAAATGCGAATGGGCGAATTACAAAGACGTGCTCGCGCTCGGCGGCTTCGACATCACGCATCATCTGGTGATGTATTTTTTAAAACCGATCGAGCAGGGCCTCGACGTGAAGTTCACCGGGGGAATTCATCGCGGCTGTCTGCGTGTCCAGGCTGGAACAAAAAGTAGTATTCATTCGATCAAGGATCTGCGCGGAAAACGAATCGGCGTGCCGGGAATGGGAACGCCGCCATTCATTTTTGCTAATCGCGTGCTCGGCGCGAACGGAATCGACGCCGGCAAAGAAATTACCTGGCGTGTTTTTCCGGCGGGTGAGCTCGGCCTCGCGCTCGATAAAGGCGAAGTGGACGCGGTCGCGGACTCGGAGCCGATCGGAAGTTTGTTGCTCGCGGAAGGCAAAGTGAGAAACGTCGCCGATCAGGCGGCGGATGCGCCGTACAAGGATGAATATTGTTGCGCCGTGATTGTGAATGGAAAATTTCTCGGGGCGAATCCGAAGGCAGCGGCGGCGGCGACGCGCGCGTTGTTGAAGGCAGCGAAATGGGTTGAGACGAATCCGGCGGCAGCGGCGCGTTTGTCCGTGGAAAAAAAATATCTCGCTTCCAATCCGGAGTTAAACACGGTCGCGATCTCGCATTTGCGTTATGTCCCGAGCGTCTCCGGCGCTGATGCCGCCGTGAAATCTGCCGCCGCCGAAATGAAGGTCGCCGGCATGTTGAGTCCGACGACGAATGTTGATGAGTTGGCCAAGCGCGCTTTCGGCCATCTCGACGGCGTGACCGATGAATGGCTCCAAAATTTGGAAGTCGAAAAAGTCGCTGGCGGTCAGGTTGCGCCCGATCAGGACATTCGTTTGTATGCCGAGCTGATTTTGTCGGACACGGAAGAGTCATGCTGCAAAGCGAAAAAGGTGTTGGCGGCGCAGAAGTGAAGGATCGGCCAGCGCCGACATCTGCATCCGTTCCGAGACTGCGCTGGCGCACGATGTTCGCCGTTCCGATGGCCGCGCTGGCCGCGCTCGGAATGCACATGTCGATCTTGCATAACGAGCCGCGCGTCGAAACGCATTCCTACGCGCTTTTCGTTTGGGAAATAATCGGCGTCTCGTTTGTCCTCGCGGTCGCGCAACGTTTTTGGCCGGCACTTCGCCGATGGATGCGGCACATGTGCCCGATCTTCACCGCCGCCATTTTATTTTTCGCCGCGTGGGACGTGATCACTTCCGGCCTGCGCTTGCTTCCGCTTCCATACTTTCCCGGCCCGCCGGCAATTTTGCGCAGCTTGATCAACGATCGCGCGCTCTTGATCGACAGCACGTGGCATTCGCTGCTTTTGCTTTTGAGCGGATACGCGCTCGGCGTCATCGCGGGCGTGATCAGCGGTGTTTGCATCGGCTGGTCTTCGCCGATTCGCTATTGGGGAATGCCGGTGCTCAAAATCATCGGCCCGATTCCCGCGACCGCGTGGATTCCGCTGGCCATGGTCATCTCGCCGTCGGCCGTTTTTTCCGCGGCGTTATTGATCGCGCTGGCCGTCTGGTTTCCGGTCACGATGCTGACCGCGTCCGGCATTTCCAACACGCGCGCTTCCTATCTCGATGTTGCGCGCACGCTCGGCGCCGGGCGCGGCTATTTGATTTTTCGCGTCGCGATTCCGGCGGCGATTCCGAATATCTTCATCGGCTTATTCATGGGACTCGGTGCATCATTTCTCACGCTCGTGGTCGCCGAATCGATCGGCGTGAAATCGGGACTCGGTTGGTATGTAAGCTGGGCGCAAGGCTGGGCCGAATACGGAAAAGTTTTTGCCGCGCTCATCATCATGGCCGCATTTTTTTCCAGCGTCATGACCTTGCTCTTCAAAGTGCGCGACCGCGTGCTCGTCTGGCAAAAGGGCGTGATCAAATGGTAGCGCTCGCCGCAGCCGAATCCGCGGCGCTTTCTCTTCGCGGAATTTCCAAAAGCTTCGCCGCGCCCGACGATCCGCTTACGCGCCGCCTGGTTTTGAGCGACATTTCGCTTTCGCTCGCGCCCGGTGAATTGGTTGCGCTCATCGGACCGAGCGGTTGCGGCAAATCGACACTTCTCCGTCTTATCGCCGGTTTGGACTCACCGGATTCCGGCGAGCTTACGATTGGTTCGGAACCAATCACGGAGCCGAGCGCGGAACGCGGGCTCGTCTTTCAAGATCCAAATCTTTTTCCGTGGCTCACTGTTCGCCGCAATATTGAAGCCGGTTTGGTCGCGCGCGGATTACTTCGCGAGAAACGCGCCGAAGTCGATGACTTCATGCGCCTGGTCCGTCTTGAAACATTCGCCAACGCCTATCCGCATCATCTTTCCGGCGGCATGGCGCAACGGGCTGCGCTTGCCCGCGCGCTCATCAATCATCCCAAAGTTCTCCTGTTAGACGAACCTCTCGGCGCGCTGGACGCTTTCACGCGCATGCAGATGCAGGATGAAGTGTTGCGGCTGTGGCAGGCGCGGCGCACGACCATGCTGCTCGTGACCCACGACATCGACGAAGCGATTTACATGAGCGATCGCATCATCATCATGACGCCGGCACCGGGCCGGATCGAACGCAAGATCGACATCGACCTTTCACGGCCGCGCGATCGCAGCAGCGAAGCATTCCTGCGTCTGCGGAGTAACATTCTCGAGCATCTTCACTTCGCCGGAACGGCCTAACAAATGGCAAAAAAACGCCCGCGTCGCGCGCATTGGCTGAATAATCCGCTCTGGCGACTGACGGTCGGCGACTGGATCGGCCTGACGCTTTTCTTTCTCACGCTCGTGCTCGTGTTCTGTCTGCTCTTCATTCGACGCCATACCGTTCCCTATCACTTCGAACACACCTTCGCCGTGAGCGATCCGGAATTCGTCGGGTCCGCTCTCGCCCTGGCCGATCCCATTCTCGTGCCCGGCAACAAGATCGACATGTTGCAAAACGGCGACGCTTTTTTTCCCGCGATGCTCGACGCGATTCGCGCGGCCAAAGCCACGATCAACTTCGAGGCGTTCATTTTTTATTCCGATGAAATCGGCAACCAATTTCGCGATGCGCTTTGCGACCGCGCGCGCAACGGCGTGGAAGTGCGCGTTCTGCTCGATGGCATCGGCTCGGGCTGGCGATTGAACAATTCCGATGTGCGCATGTTGAGAAAAGCCGGCTGCAAGTTTTCCTATTATCATCCGACGCATTCGTGGCGGGTCGATCGGACGAATCGCCGTTCGCATCGCCGCATTCTCGTTGTCGATGGAAAAATCGGTTTCACCGGCGCCGTCGGCTTCGCGGAGAAATGGTCCGGGCACGCGCATGACAAAGATCATTGGCGCGATGCGCAAATCCGAATCGAAGGCCCACTCGTCGCCACTTTACAGGCGGCGTTTCAGGAACATTGGGTCAAAACTTTTGGTGAAGCGTTGACCGGCGCCGGCCAGTTTCCCAAACTCGAGTCAGCCGGAAATCTGAAAGCGCAGGTGGTAACGTCGCGATCTTTTTCCATGGCGCCGGTGCCCTTGATCGAAGCGGTCGCGTTCACCGCGGCGACGAAACGCATTTGGATCACGAATGCCTATTGCACGCCGACCGACGACCAGGTGGAGCAATTGGTGAAGGCGAAAGATCGACATGTTGATGTGCGTCTGCTTTTGCCCGGGCCTAACAACGATCAACCGCTGACGAAATCGGCCGGCCGCTCTGCTTACGGAAAAATGCTGCAAGGCGGCGTGAAGATTTTCGAATATCAGCCGACGATGATTCACGAGAAGTCGATGGTGGTGGACGGATTGTTCGCCATGTTCGGCTCGTCCAATCTCGATGCGCGCTCGTCGGAAATTAATGAGGAGCTCGATGTCGTGGTTTACGACGCGGAATTCTCGCGCACGATGGAATCGAGCTTCGAAAAAGATTTGGCGCAGTCGCACGTATACACGCTGGAGCAATTTCGAAAGCGCTCGCTTTGGGAACGGACGACGGAATGGCTGATGATTCCGTTTCGCTCGCAATTCTAAATCACGGCAACGTCTCGCCGCGTTTGAACATGTCGATGTACCGGCGCAGGTCGTCCGCGACCGTCGGCTGCACATTCGTGACCGCGATTTGCACACCCCGCTCGGCTGTCGCGATCGCGCGATCGAATTGTCGATCTTGCGCGTAAGCCGCCGCCAACGTGCGCAACACGATTGCATTTTTGCCAGCGGCCAATCGATCTGCATGTTCGGCCAGCTCGACCGCGCGTGACGCATTGCGCAGTTGTCGATCCGCACAAGTCGCGAGCATCCAGGCTAGGTTACTCATCGCGTTGCCGTCATCCGGTTCGTAACGCAACGTGTTTTCCCACCAGCGAGTCGCGCCGCCGTAATCGCCGCGATGCACCAGCAAAAGCGCAAGCGCGTTGCTCGCTTCGATATTGTCCGGCTGAAGCTCGAGCGCTTTTTCGTAATGCTCGATCGCTTCATCGACTTTGTGCTGCTGGGTGAGCGCGGCGGCGAGGCCATGTTGCGCGCCCGAATTTCCTGAACGCGACGCAATCGCCCGCCGATAATGCGCGATGGCATCGTCGATTTTTCCCTGCGCAAATAAAATTCCGGCGAGACCGGTGTGCGCGACGTCGCTCTCGGGCGTGACGGTTAATGTGTAAGTCCAGAGCGATTCGGTGTCGCGCCAATGCGCCGTTTGCTTCCACGCTAAGATCGACAACGTCGTCACAACGGCGATCGCGCCTGGCGCGAGGACGATCGCGTGCGATCTCCATTTCTTCGCGAGATCGAGAACCAGCCAGGTTAGCGCAATGTAGAAACCGATCTGCGGAAGATACGTGTAGCGATCGGCGTGACCCTGCAATCCGACCTGCACAATGCCGATGACTGGCACGAGCATGATCAAAAACCAAAACCAACCGACGATCAGATACGGATTTTGTTTTCGCCTAACGACGGCCGCGAGACTAATGGTCAGCAAGAGAAGGAGCGCGGCTGCGATCTGCCACATCGGCAGCCGATTTTCCGGATGGAGATAAAACGGAATGAGATCGCGCGGCCAAAACATCTGTCCGATGTATTCGACGTAACTGACGACCGCGTTGGTCAGGCGATATTTTAACGGCAGCATTTCGACGGAGCCGAGCGCGAAGTTTTGTGCGAGAAGCGTGGCCGCGATTGAGCCTAACGAGAGCGCGAATAGCGGGAGCTTCTCGACGATCAACTTCCACGATGTCGATCTTGCGAGCGGCCAGTAATCTACCAGCAGAAGAACAAGCGGCGCAGTCACGAGCATCGGCTTCGACATCATTCCGCACGCGAGCAAGATCGACATGTTGATGTAGCGCGCGACCGACGGGGCTCGCACATACCGCGCATACGCGATCAGTGTGAGCATGAAAAAGACGCCGCTGAGAACGTCTTTCCGCTCTGCGATCCAAGCGACCGATTCGACGCGCAGCGGATGAATCGCGAACACGGCCGCGACAAACGCGCTCGGCCAAATCGTATTCGTCGTTCGCGCGAGAAAAACAAAAAGCAAAACGGCCGCGATGCTGTGCAGCAACACATTGATCGCGTGGTGCGCGCCGGCGTTGATGCCGAAAAGCTGGCAATCGAGCATGTGCGAGATGGACGTGAGCGGGTGCCAGTTTTGCGAATGCACATGCGTGAACGCCCACTGCACGCTCGGCCACGTCACGCCGCCGCGGATGTGCGGATTCTGCAGGACGTATAGCGGATCGTCGTAGTTGATGAAGCCGTGATGCAATGTCTGCGCGAAGACGGCCCACACGAGCGCGACCAAACCAAGACAAATGAGTGGGACGCGCGCGCGCTTCATCAATTCGAAATGGAGCCGGCAGACGGATTCGAACCGACGACCTGCTGATTACAAATCAGCTGCTCTACCAGCTGAGCTATGCCGGCCAAAGGGGCGCATCTTAGCGCAGAGATGTCTATCTAACAAGATGTCGATCTTCGCCCTTGCGGATTGGCCTTGCCTAACTGAAAGCAAGGTCAATACTTCGAAGCTGTGCCGCGCCAATTTACGGCGGTTGCAGTGCTGAGCGCTATTCTGCTTGCACCGATTGCGTTCGCTCAATCGAGCGACAATGCGGCCACGCTTTTCGAAAAAACTAACGTGGTCGATTTCGCAAAGCCGAGCGCAGCCTGGTCGGGCGCGCAACTTGGACAAACTCTGACGGTGCATGATCGTTTACGGACGGGCGAAGAAAGTCGCGCGGCGGCGAAATTCGGCGACGCCAGCGTGCTGCGGATCGACGAGTTGACGACAATCGAGATTCTGCCGCCGCAACAAGCCGGCGCAAAAGCGACGCTCGATCTCAACCAGGGTTCTACTTATTTTTTCAGTCGCGAAAAATCGCGCGAGATTAATTTTCACACGCCCGCGGCGAACGGCGCGATCCGCGGCACGGAATTTCTGCTCCGCGTGACCGCGCAACAGCACACCATCTTGACGATGTTGAAAGGCGAAGTGGAACTTTCCAACGCGCGCGGCGCGGTGCTGGTGCATGCCGGTGAGCAAGTCGATGTCGCACCGGATGCGAAGCCGGAAAAGCAGTCCGGGCGGCTGGCCGAGAATGGCGCCGCGTGGCATTTGTTGATCGAAGCGCAGCTGACGTCGCCGGCTACCTTGAAAAATGCGCCGGGATCGGATTTGCTGGCGGCGGTCCGGTCAGCCGTTAAAGCATGGCCACACTTCGCGCCGCAAATGATCAGTGCCGCAGTGCGTGCGCGGAGGGTGTTGGCTGCGCAAATTATCGCGGCGGCGCTGGAGTCTGCGAAAGGGAGCGATTGCGAAGCGATCGCGGAAATTGTTGCCGCCGGCGTAGACGCGGATCCGTCGGATGCTGGGGAGATCATGCGAGTGGCCTTCCATCAGTCGCCGGGTTGCTACGAGATGATTGCGCGTGTTCTCCAAGGCAAAGGACGTTTGCAAAAACAAACCGGCTTCGTCGGATTCAGCAACGCGTTTACGATCAATCCGGCGGACGTGGTTTCGCCGGAGCAGCCGCCGCGGCATTAGCGCGTGCAGTTGTCGATGAATCTTGTGCTGGTCCGAAGCGGACTTGTCGATCTTGCGAGGAAACATCTCAGCCGTACGCTGACCGCGCTGAGCGGCAGCGCTCTTTGCCTGATCATCGGTCTCGCGTGTTTGCGCTATTCCTTCGCCGAACCGCTCGCACGCTTGAGCTACGATCTTCCATTTCTCTGGCGCGCACCTCTCGATACGCACGACGTCGTGCTCGTTTATCATGATGACGATTCGGCGAAGCAACTACATCAGCCGCTCGATGACATATGGAATCGCGCGTTGCACATGCAATTGCTCGCACGCCTAACGAACGATCACGCGCGCCTCGCGTTTTACGATGTTGTATTCGACCAGTCGGGTCCTGACGCCGCCGCGGATCAGAGCTTTGCGCAGGCGATGCAAGACAATGGCCACGTCGTCCTCGGCGGCGCGCTGGAAATTGTCCAACCGATGAGCGGCGTGAATCAGGAGCGCGTCTTGCCGCCGATCAAGCTTTTGCGCAAAGCGGCGGCGGGCTGGGGATTGCTCGCCTTCAAACCAGTCGATGCCGACTACGGAGTGCGGCAGCTCTACGTCGGAACGGACAACATTCCGACCGCGACTTGGAAAGCAGCGGAACTGCTCGGTGCAAGATCGACAAGAAGTGAGCGCGAGGTCGACCCGCCGCGCTGGATTAATTATTACGGACCGCCGACCACATTGGCCGCGGTCAATTTCGCGCAAGCGCTCGCGCCCGACGGTGTCTCATCCGATTACTTCAAAGATCGCATCGTCTTAATCGGCGGGCGTTCCAATGTCGCGAGCGGGATCCAGCAAAAGCGCGACGAATTCGCGACACCGTTTTCGCGCGCGAACCATCGTTTCTCCACCGGCTTGGAAATTCACGCGACGATTTTGCTGAACCTGCTGCGGGACGAATGGCTTCATCGCGAGTCGCGCGGCGCGGAAACATTTTTCATCCTCGCGATCGGTCTTTTAGCCGGGGGATTGTCGATCTTTCGACCGTGGATCGCAGTCGTCATTGCCTTGGCCGCATGCGTCGAGATTACCGCGCTGGCGACGTGGTTCGTCTGGCATGAGCGCGTTTGGTTTAACTGGTTCGTCGCGTCCGGCATTCAAATGCCCCTCGGCCTTATCTGGGCGGTCGGCGCGCAATACGTGCGCGAATCACGCCGGCGCAAACAATTGCGCAACGCCTTCTCCTTTTACCTCTCGTCGCACATGGCCGACAAAATCGCCGATTCTAATTTCGATTTGAAACCAGGCGGGAAAATGGTCGAGGCCACGATCATGTTCACCGACCTGCAAAATTTTACGACGATGGCGGAGGGGCTGACGCCGGAAGAAGTTTCGCGCACGCTCATCGCCTATTTCGAGCAAACAACCGAATGCATTCTCCGCTACCACGGGACGATCATCGATTATTTCGGCGATGCAGTCATGGCGGGTTGGGGCGCACCGCTTGAAGATCTCGAGCATACTGTGCACGCCGTCGAAGCGGCCTGTGACTTACGTGGATTGACCGATCTGGATGTCCAGGGTCACAAATTGCGCACGCGCGTCGGAGTGAATACCGGCCAGGTGCTCGCGGGAAATCTCGGATCCTCCCATCGATTCGACTACACGATGATCGGCGACACGACCAACTTCGCCTCGCGTCTCGAGGGCCTGAACAAATATCTCGGCACGCAGGTGCTCATCTCCGATGCGGTCCGGCGCAAGATCGACAATCGCTACGTCACGCGACACCTCGGCGAATTTCGGCTCGCTGGAAAAAAGAACAGTGTCGTCATCCACGAACTGCTCTGTCGCGAGAAAGACGGGCCTAACGACCACGGTTGGATCGAAGTTTTTGAAAAAGCAGTGGAAGCATTTCGCGAAGCAGAGCTGGAGGAAGCGCGCATTCTGATGGAACGAACCATGACGGCACGCGGGGGCTTTGATGGCCCAGCAGATTTTTATCTGCGCAAAATCGTGGAGGCGCAGAAAAACGGCGGGCCGGAGGAGTGGACTGGCGTGATCAGTTTCGCCGAAAAGTAGATGTCGATCTTACGAGCGCGTGCGCGTCGTGACCGTGAGCGGTTCGGCCGTCTCAAGATTTTTGATCACGGTGCTGACGTAAACGGATTCCGGATAGAACGCCTTATACTTCGTGACTTCGCCGCGATTCAAAACTTTGAACCCGTAGCGCTCGAACATGAGTTCGCCGCGCCGGCTTTCGAAGGTGACGATTTGCCCGTAAACGCGCTTCTCGCCGCAACGGTAGAGATAACTCAGATACGCGCTCATCAATGCGCGCGTGGTCGACATGCGTCTCGCGTCCGGCAGCAGGTTGATGTGAAAATGCGGGACGCGCCGCGGCGGCGCGGGCACTTCGCGCCAACCGTGCGCCAGCGTCCAGCGAATGAATTTTCGCGATTTGGAGTTGTAGCGGAAATAGCGCGTGAGCGCTTTCAAAAACAACGAGACGTTTTGCCAGAAGGAGTAAAGCTGATTGCGCAGCGGTTTGCGCGAGCCTAACAAGTAACCGCGAATCTCGCCGTTGATCTCGATGACGAATGACGACTCCGGTTCCCAATCGGTGTAATAGGTCGTGAGAAAATCGGCGAACAGTTGTCGATCTTCGTAGACCGGATCGATGGGCGCGCCGAGAAATCCGGTGTCGCAACAAAGCTTGCGCACGGCCTCGCGGTCGCTCGCGCGAAAGCTGCGGATGGTGAAGTCGGATTTCGGCTGCATCAGGGACGGCGATAGTTTGCGCAAAGGTCGCGATAAATGCAAAACAGTTGCGCGAAGACTTGCGTCCAACTGTGTCCGGCGTGGGCTGACACGGACGCGGCCTTTCCTAAGATCGACAACTTCTTTTCGCTCTGCGCTTCAATCGCTTCGGCCAAAGCTTGCGGTGAATTTTCGCGCGCCCAGGATTCCTGTTCGTGAAAAATAATCCGGTCCATGTAACTGCCGCGAATACCGACAACCGGAGTGCCGCAGGCCTGCGCCTCGAGCGCGACGAGCCCGAAAGTTTCCTGCACGCCCGGATGAACGAAAAGATCGGCCGCGCGATAATAACGCGCGAGCTCCGCCGAGTCGGTGCAATAACGAATCCAGCTCAGAGCTCCATCGCTGCGGCGTTGCGTTTTCAGAAGGCGATCCCGGTCCGGTCCGTCACCGATGACGAGCAAGTGGAAATCGTGCGGCCGGTGGCGATGCAAAAGCTCAAAGGCATCGAACAATGTTTTTGTGTTCTTCTCTTTTGCGAGACGACCGACGTAGAGCAGAAATGTCTGATCGCTCGCCACGCCTAACGAAGCACGCATGCCGGCAGCGCCATCGCGTTGTCGATTGAAGATTTCCGTGTTCACGCCCAGCTGCACGACGTGCACGTTTTCCACGCCCCATTTGCGCAACACTTCCGCCAGTTTTTCTGACGGCACGAACGTGGCGGCGAAACGATTGTAGAGATCGCACACGTATCGGGCCGAGAAATCCATGACCGCGCGCGTGATGCGTTCGCCAAAATATTTCGCGCTCGTGCGCAGATAGGCTTCCGGAAAATGCGAATGATAAAAGGCGACCACAGGGAGGCCGAGCTTGCGCCCGGTATCGAGCGCCTTCCATGCAATTTGGTATGGATCGCTTGATTCTATGATGTCCGGCCGCTCTCGCTGCATCACCTCAGCGACCGCGTTAAGATTGAGAAGCGCGCGATAACGCGAACGCCGCGAGATCAGCGGCGAACGAATCGAGTACGTTGTCGATCTTCCATTCGTTGTCACTTCGGTCTTCGGACCAGGCACGATCAGCACATGCGAATCGTCGGGCGAATGCTTCTCGATGTACTCGCTCTTTTCGTGAACGTACCGCTTCACTCCGCCGCTGACCGGCGAATAGAACTGCGTCACGTCGCAAATCTTCACGCGAAGATCGACAAATCAGTTTTCGAGATCGCTCAGGTAGCGCTCGGCCTCGATCGCGGCGGCGCAACCGGTGCCAGCAGCGGTGATCGCTTGCTTGTAAACGCGATCGGAAACATCTCCGGCGATGAAAACGCCCGGGTGTTTGCTCTCCACCAGATGTCGCGAGATCAAATATCCTTCAGGATCAGTCTCCAGCTTTCCATTATACGCCTTCGTGTTCGGATCGTGCCCGATTGCGACGAACACGCACGCGACTTCAAGCTCCCGTTCCTCACTCGTCTTCACGTCGCGCAACATGACCGCGCGCATCTCGCCTTTTGCGTCGGACACGTATTTGGTCACAACCGTGTTCCAGATCGGCTCGATCTTTTTGTTCGCGAGCACGCGATCGGCCATGATCTTCGATGCGCGCAGTTCATCGCGCCGATGAATCAAATAAACCTTCGAAGCGAAGCGCGTGAGGAAAAGCGATTCTTCCGCCGCGGAATCGCCGCCGCCGATTACGCACACCGGCACGTTTTTGTAAAATGCGCCATCGCACGTCGCGCAGCTCGTTAGGCCGTGACCAATCAGCTTCTCCTCATTTTCCAGATTCAAATATCGCGCCGAGGCACCGCTTGCGATGATGAGCGCCTGCGTCTCCAGCCATTCCTCGTCATCCACTTTGATGCGGATGTGTTTGTTCGATGGATCGAATTCCGTGACCTCGCCGTATGAAAACCGCGCGCCGAATTTCTCCGCCTGCGCGTGCATGTTCATGATCAACTGCGGGCCGTCGATTCCGTCCGGAAATCCGGGGAAATTTTCGACCATCGTCGTGGTCGAGAGTTGCCCGCCGGGCTGGCGGCCTTCAAGGACGAGCGGGCTGAGGTTTGCGCGCGCGGCGTAAATCGCGGCCGTTAGTCCGGCGCAGCCGCTGCCGACGATGATGACTTTTTCCACGGGTAAATCTAGCACGCGGCGCAAGCGCGTGCAGGTTGCGCGATGCCCGAACTGGCCGAGGTCGACTGGTATCGCAAACAGTGGAATGCCGGCCGCGGAGATGTAGTTGTCGATCTTGCGTTACATGTGCGGAAGCGCGTCTTCCGCGGAACAAATACGCGGGGGATGCAACGGCTCATCGGCGAGAAATTGTTGAGCTCCGAAGCACGCGGCAAACGCATGCTCTTTAAATTCTCCGGCGACAATTGGCTCGGAATCCATCTCGGCATGACTGGAACGTTGCGCGTCGAGTCGGGCGATTATCGGGCAGCCAAACATGATCATCTGGTCATTCGCCTGCGAAAGCGCGCGCTCGTCTTTCGCGATTCGCGGCAATTTGGCCGCGTCCGTTTTCATCACGGCGCCAATGCGCCTGATTGGTGGAGCGATAAAGTTCCCGAAATTGTTTCGCCACGATTCACTCGTCGTTGGATCGACAATTTCTTAGATCGACATGGTAAAGCGCCGATCAAAGCCGTGCTGCTCATGCAACATGGCTTTTCCGGAATCGGAAATTGGATGGCGGACGAGATTTTGTGGCGCGCGAAGATTCTGCCGGCGCGGCACGCGGCATCGTTAGGCGAAAAAGAACGCGCAGTATTGTTTCGCGAAACGAAATTCGTCGCGCGTCGATCGCTTGAAACGCTCGGCGTTAATTACGCCGATCCGCCGCGCGGCTGGCTCATTCACGAACGCTGGAACCGCACCGGAGTATGCCCGAAACATCACACGCCGTTGCGCCGCGCGACCGTTGGCGGTCGCACCACGGCGTGGTGTCCGCGATGTCAAAAGTAGTTGTCGATCTTACGCGGT
>JBEEGX010000240.1:0-4273 GCA_041167105.1 Verrucomicrobiota bacterium | reverse complement strand
CGACGATAATCGCGTCCGGCGTGACGAGGGAGTTGTCGATCTTACTGCAAACGGCGACGGCGCGTTGCGCTTCATCGGGATTATCGAACAACTCTTTTGGAAATTGCACGGCCCAACTCACACCGGTCGCACGACCGAATAACTCGCCATTAATGAAATTCGCGCAGCGTCCGAAGAACAAACCGATCGGCGCGCTGATGACGAGATTGTCGCCGAGATTCGTCCAGGAAAATCCGTTTCGGCGCGCGTAAAATAACGCGAACAATAAAATCCCCATCATGCCGCCGTGACTGGCCATGCCGCCTTCCCACACCCGCAAGATCGACAATGGATGCGCGAACATCTCCGGCTTGTAGAAAATAGCGTAACCGAGGCGGCCGCCGATGATGACGCCGAACAACGCCACGCTGCTGATGAAATCGCCGACGCGGGATTCGGGCAGATCCGCGTAGCCGCGTTTGGATTCCCATCGGAAGATTAAATACGCGGCAAGAAACGCGAGAACGTAGGCGAGTCCATACCAACGCGGCCCGATGTTTTGCGTGATGTGGAAAACGAACGGGTCGAGATCGTGAACGTAGTAAGCGAGCATTCGTTAGGCCGCTTTATTTCTACCGAGCAGCTCGCGTAGAAATGGCGCGGTGCGGCTGATGCGACTCTTGGCCACTTCTTCCGGGGTGCCGCACGCGACGATTTCGCCGCCATCGGCGCCCGCTTCCGGGCCAAGATCGACAATGTAATCGGCTTCCGCGATGACGCTGAGATTGTGCTCGATCACGATGACGGTGTTGCCTTCGTCCACTAATCGATGGAGCACCTGCAAGAGAAGATCGACATCTGCCATGTGCAATCCGATCGTCGGCTCTTCCAGCAGATACAACGTCGAACCCGGCTTGCGCATTTTGCGAATGCGCTCGTTCGCCGCGCGACTTACTCCGCGTTTCAATTGCGTCACCAGTTTCAATCGTTGCGCTTCACCGCCGCTCAAGGTCGGACTCGGCTGGCCGAGCTTGAGATAACCGAGTCCGGTATCGACTAACAAGTTGAGCGCGCGCGCAATCTTCGGATGCGCCGAGAAAAATTCGGCCGCTTCTTCGATCGTCATGTTCATGACGTCGCCGATCGATTTTTCGTTATAGAGAACTTCGAGCGTCTGCGGATTGTAACGTTTGCCGCCGCAGTCCTCGCACGGCACATAACTGCTCGGCAGAAAATTCATCTCGAGTTTGATGTCGCCCTGGCCTTTGCATGTTTCGCAGCGGCCACCTTCGGCGTTGAACGAAAACCGGCTCGCCGAATATCCGCGCATGCGCGAGACCGGCAGCTGCGCGTAAAGATTTCGGATCTCGTCAAAAATTTTCACGTACGTGCCCGGTGTCGAGCGCGACGTTTTTCCGATAGGCGATTGATCGACCTCGTAGACGGCTTCGATCTCACTCGCGCCGCTTACGAGTTTAAAAAGATGACCGTTGCCGCCGCGCTTCTTTTCTTCGAGCTCGTCGCGCACGGCCGGCCAAAGGACATCATGCATCAATGTCGATTTTCCGGAACCGGAAATTCCGGTGATGACGGTGAGCCGGTCGACCGGAAAACGAACATCGACATTTTTCAGGTTGTTCGCCTTCGCGCCGCGAATCGTGATCCATTGCTCGACATCTTTTAAGCTGCGCCGCGATTTGCGAATGGGATGTTGCGGCGGCGACTGCAAATATTTTCCGGTCTCGGAATTTTTCGCGCGGGTGATGTCGCGCAATGTTCCGGTCGCGACGACTTCGCCACCGTGAATTCCTGCACGCGGGCCAAGATCGACAATGTGATCTGCGCGCCGCATCGTTTCCTCGTCGTGCTCGACGATGACTAACGAATTTCCCTTTTCGCGCAATGCTTCGAGGGTATCGAGCAAGCGCAAATTATCGCGCGCGTGCAATCCGATCGTCGGTTCGTCCAGCACGTAAAGCACACCGCGAAGATTTGAACCGAGCTGCGCCGCCAGCCGAATGCGTTGCGACTCGCCGCCACTCAATGTTTTCGCCGAACGGCCGAGCGCGAGATAACCGAGACCGACATTCTCCATGAAACGCAAACGCTGTTGAATTTCCGGAATTAAATCTGCCGCGATGGTTTGCTGCGTGCCGCGAAACTTCAACTTGTCGATCTTGTCCGCTGATTCGCTCGCCGAAAGATTTGTGAACTGATCGATGGTGAATCCCTGCACGCGCACGTGCCGCGCGATCGCATTCAACCTCGAACCGTGACAAGCCGGACACTCCGTCATCTCGCTCTCGTCGATCCATTCCACCTCGCGCTCGGCCGCGAGTTCTTTCTCCAATTCCGAATCGCTGCTCTCCTGAATCGATTTCAAATCGCGGTTCCAGATTTCGCCGAACCCACCGCATTCCTCGCATTGGCCGTGCGGCGAATTGAACGAGAACAATCGCGGATCGAGTTCTTCGAACGCGCGGCCGCAGCCGGGACAACTCATCTCCGTGCTCATCACTGTTACGCGATTTTTCGAATCGAGCAGATGCGCGGTACCGCGACCGATGTCGAGCGCGCGCTGCGTCAGATTGCGCGCCTTCAAGATTCTTTTCTTGTCGATCACGCCGACGACAACGCTGATGGTGTGTTCCTTGAATCGCTCCAGTTTTCGGAACTGCTTCACTGGGATGAGCTCTTGATCGACATAGAGCGTGTCGAATCCCTGGCGCTCGGCCCAGCGCGCGACGTCGGTATGAAATCCCTTTCGCGCTTTCACGAGCGGCGCGAGAACTTTGAGCGGTCCGCGTTTCGCCGCCGTCTCAACTTGCCTAACGATTGCGGCAAGACTCTGCTTTTCGACCGGCAAATCGCACTCGGGGCAAAACTGCGTTCCGGTTTTAGCGAAGAGCAATCGTAGGAAATGATAAACTTCCGTCACGGTCGCGACAGTTGATTTGCCGCCGCCGCGCGTGACGCGTTGCTCGATAGCGACGCTCGGCGGAAGTCCGCTGACAAGATCGACATCTGGTTTTTCGAGTTGCTCGATGAATTGCCGCGCGTATGGCGACATCGAATCGAGAAATCTGCGTTGCCCTTCCGCGAAGAGAATGTCGAACGCGAGCGTCGATTTCCCCGAACCGCTCAATCCCGTGATCACAACCATTTGGTCGCGCGGAATGTTCACGTCGATGCTTTTAAGATTGTGTTCGCGTGCGCCGTGAATCTGGATCGCGCCATCTCCGCTTCTGTCTCTGGGGAGCACAGGCCGCTGGCCTGTGGCGTTCGGCGGCTCGCCGAACGGAACTTCTGCTGCGCGTGCTAAAACTTCATCCTCGCCATTCGTGTAGGTGATCTTTCGCGGCGAGCCGCCGCGAACCGCAGGCCGGCGGCCTGCGCTCCCCAGAACTCCGCGGAGGAAGTTCCCCGTGTGTGACTTGTCGATCTTCGCGATTTGTTCGGGCGTCCCCGTCGCGACGACTTCACCGCCGGCGTCGCCGCCGTCCGGGCCAAGATCGACAATCCAATCTGCCGACTTAATGACCTCGAGGTTGTGCTCAATCACGACTAACGAGTGGCCGCGATCGACCAATCGCTGGAACAATTGCAGCAACATCGCGACGTCATCGAAATGCAAACCCGTCGTCGGTTCGTCGAAGATGAAAAGATCATGCGCGCGATCACCATTGGTCGACTGCGTGTCGGTCAGATGCTTGATCAACTTCAAGCGCTGCGATTCGCCGCCGCTGAGCGTGTTTAACGGTTGACCCAGCCGTAAATACCCGAGTCCGACTTCATCGAGAACATCGAGACGATTCGATAAAGTTTTCTCCTCGCCGATTTGCGCGAAGAATGGAATCGCTTCGCTCACGGTCAGCTCAAGCACGTCGTGAATTGATTTGCCGCGCAATTGCACTTTCAGCACGTGCGGCTGGAAACGCTTTCCTTCGCATTCGGCGCAGCGGACATACAGATCGCTCAGGAACTGCATCTCGATCTTTTCGAATCCGGTCCCGCAACAGCGTTCGCATCGTCCGCTGCCGGAATTGAACGAGAACGCGCTCGCGGTCAGACCTTGCGACATCGCTTCCGGTTGCGCCGCGAAAAGTTCGCGCACGCGATCGTAAAGTCCGAGATACAAGATCGGCGTCGAACGCGGCGTACGCGCGAGCGCCGATTGATCGACCATGACGACTTCGCCGATGCGATGCGCACCGGTCACAGATTTACACGCGCCCGTTTCCTGATCCGACGACTGACCTTTCGCGATGAGCAGATGTCGATAAAGCACGTCGTG
>JBEEGX010000239.1:0-6053 GCA_041167105.1 Verrucomicrobiota bacterium | reverse complement strand
CGTGCGCAGCAGCTTGATGCGGTAACGAAATTGCATTTGCACGCTGAGCGCGCCGTAGTTTTTTGTTCCCGGCGCAGCCGCGAGTCGCTCCGCCATTTCCTTCTGCAACATCAAAATTACGAGGGAAAACGGGCTCGGATGCTGCAACCAGCGCAGTAGAAGCGGACTCGCAACGTTGTACGGCAAATTGCCTAGCAACTTCACCTGCGGCTGCGCAAACAACGTGCGCGCATCGAAGTCGAGTGCGTCGCCGTGATGAATGTCGATCGGCGTGCTAACGAACCGCTCGCGCAAAAATTTCACGAGGCGCTGATCTTTTTCGATCGCGAGAATGCGCGCGCCGTTCGCGAGCATAAATTCCGTAATCGCGCCGAGACCGGGACCGATCTCCACCGCGTAGTCGCCAGGCCCGATCACCGCTTGCTCGACAATCCAGCGACTGAGATTGCGGTCGTGCAAAAAATTTTGCCCGAGCGTTTTAACGGGCGAGACGCCGATCTCACGCAGCGTCGTACGAATTTCCGAGAGCTTCACGCAAGATCGACAATTACCACACGAGGAGCCGCGGCTTTGTTCACAAAAAGCTGTGAACAAATCGCGCCGAAAGCGGCCTTTTATTCACAAGTTATTCGCGCCCCGCTTCCGCTTCGCTGTTTTGCGCCTTTTCGGCTCGGCGGGCGCGGGCAATTTCGGCGTCTCTGCCGCTTTCCGGCTCTTTCGATAGGTCCGCCGCGCGTCCTTGATCGAAACGCCTTCGATGAAGAACGCTTCCGCCGCGCGACCGATGGCAAAGGTACCTGCGCCGGCCACCATCCCCGAAACGACGTTCCCCCAGCCGGGCAGGAATTTCAAAATCGCGCGCGCGCCTTCGCGCAAAGCGATGCCGGCGCCCACATTCGCGCCCAGCGCGCCCACAAATTCGGTCGCGGCGCGCAAAGTCCGCTCGCGCCCGCTCAAGTACATGATGCCGGAGACCATCACGAGCTGGAGCGTGGTCAGGACTGGCATGTCGGCCAGCGGAATGGGTTGCGCGCCGATCGCCGTGCAAATCGCGGCCGTCGATTTGATCAGGACCTGCGAAACTTCGTGCTGCGCGTTTTTGTCGCGAGAAATGCGAATGATCTCGATGCGCGCTTGGTCCGGCACTTCGCGCGCTAAGATCGGCATCAACTCTTTCGGTGATGTCGCCACGGCGGCGAGCCGGTCGCCAATCGCTTCACGCAAACGCTCCTCGCGTTCTGTAATGCCGATCGTTTTTACGTTTGGATTCCATTGCGCGATGCGCTGCAACAGTTCGATGTCGATCTTGCGCGGGCCGCGCGAGCTTTCGTCGAGAAAGAGAATGATGTCGGCTGGCACGCGTTTCAATTCCTCTTCGATTTGCCGCGCGTCTGTGCCGCGCGCATCGAAGATCGACATCGTGCCGCCGCCGGGAAAATTCGCGTCCTGCCAAACATGCACGCCGGCCGCGAAAGGAATCCCTAACGAATCCGCTTTTTCCCCGCCAGCGATCACGATGCGCGGCAGGCGCTGCTGCAAAAATAATTCCTTCAGCGGTGTGAGCTCGCTCAGGATCGGGTTCTGAATCGCCGACGGTAATTTGCCGATCAAACCTTCGATCCGTTCCACGACGTGAAGTAGCAGCGATTGGTTCACGAGATTTCGAATTTAGGTTTTGGATTTCGGATTTGCCAGCTTCATAGTCGGCCCATGTCTTTGAACAACGAAGCGCTTTCGCGCGCCGCGACTGAAGCTCGCGGTCTGGCCATGGACGCGGTGCAAGCATCGCAATCGGGTCACCTCGGCCTGCCGCTCGGTTGCGCTGAAATGGGCGCGGTGCTTTATGGTCATGCGCTCAGATACAATCCGGACCAGCCGCGCTGGATCAATCGCGATTACTTCGTCCTCTCCGCCGGTCACGGCTCGATGTTCCTTTACGCGTGGCTGCACATGAGCGGCTACGATTTGCCGATGTCGGAGATTAAACGTTTCCGGCAATTGCATTCGAAAACGCCGGGGCATCCGGAATTTTTCGAAACGCCGGGAGTCGAATGCACAACCGGTCCGTTAGGCCAGGGCGTGGGGAATTCCGTCGGCATCGCGGTGGCGATGAAAATGGCGTCGGCGCGATTCAACACCAGCGAGCACCGCGTTTTCGATCAGCACTGCATTTGTCTGGCCGGCGACGGTTGTTTGCAGGAAGGCGTGTCGGCGGAAGCGAGCGCGTTCGCCGGGCATTTCGGTCTCGATAATCTGATCCTGATTTACGATTCGAACGCGGTCACGCTCGATGCGCCGGCGAAAATGACGCAGAGCGAAGACACCGCTGCGCGATTCAAGGCTTACGGTTTCGACGTTCAGGAAATCAACGGCCAGGACATGCAGGCGTTTCTCGACGCGCTCAATACCGCGAAGGAGAACGATAACGGGAAACCGAAGTTCATCGTCGCGCACACTTTGATCGGCAAAGGAATTCCGGAAGTGGAGGGGACGTTTAAAGCGCACGGCGAAGCGGGAGCGAAGTTTGTCGATGCGGCGCGGAAGGGGCTCGGGTTGCCGGATGAGCATTATTTTGTTTCGAAAGAGACCTACGATTATTTCGCGGAGCACAAAAAGAAATTGCTCGCGGACTACGCGACTTGGGAAAAGACATACGGCGATTGGCGCAAGAAGAATGCGGACAAGGCGCAGATGCTCGATGACGGCATCGCGCGAAAGGTACATGTCGATCTTGCGAAGATTCCGGCGTTTCCGAAGGACGCGAAACTGGCGACGCGCAAAGCCGGCAGCGAAGTTTTGCAGCCGATCGCGCAGGCGAACCCGCTTCTCGTGAGCGGCAGCGCCGATCTCCACGGCTCAACCTTGAATTACATCAAGGACGGGGGGGATTTCACGCGCGAGACGCCCGCAGGTCGCAACATTCGCTTCGGCATTCGCGAACACGGCATGTGCGCGATCATGAACGGCATCTCGTATCACGGAGTTTTTCGCGCGAGCGGCGCGACGTTTCTCGTCTTCACCGATTATTGCCGGCCATCGATTCGTTTGGCCGCGTTGTCGAAGTTGCCGAACATTTACATCTTCACCCATGACTCCATCGGCGTCGGCGAAGACGGGCCGACGCACGAACCGGTGGAAACGGTGAGCAGTGTGCGCGTCATGCCGCAGATCGACGTCATTCGTCCCGGCGATCCCGAAGAAACCGTCGGCGCGTTTGCCGCCGCGATGGAACGAATCGACGGCCCGACTTTAATCGCGCTAACGCGCCAGGTTGTGCCGATAATGAACGATGTCGATCTTGCGATGCGTCGTGAAGGCGTCGCCCGCGGCGGTTACATCGCGATCAAAGAAAAAGCAAAGCTCGAAATAATTTTGATGTCATGCGGCAGTGAACTGCAACACGCATTCGCTGCGGCGAAAGAGCTCGGCGACGGCGTTCGCGTGGTCTCCATGCCGTGTTTCGAACGCTTCAATCGACAGCCCGAAAAATATCGCGAGGAAGTTTTACCGAACAATTGCCGCAAACGCGTCGCCATCGAAGCGGGCGTGCCGGACGTTTGGTACCAATACGTCGGTCTCGACGGCAAAATCATCGCGCTCCATCGCTTCGGTCTCAGCGCGCCTGGCGCCGAAGTGATGAAAGAATTCGGCATCGACGCCAAGCACGTCGTCGAAGCAGCGAAGGCGTTGCGTTAGATCGACAACTAGAACGCTTCGTCGGGCTCGCTCACGTTGCGAGCGCGATCTTCGAAGCGCGTGAATTCCTTGAGAAAGGTGAGGGGAATTTCGCCGACCGGACCGTTGCGTTGCTTGGCGATGATGAGCTCAGCTTCGCCGGATTTTTCCTGCTTCGCCTCTTCGTCTTCCTCGTAAATCTCCGGCCTAACGAGCAGGCCGACGAGGTCGGCATCCTGTTCGATCGAGCCCGACTCGCGCAAATCGCTCAGGCGCGGTTTGCCGCCAGTGCGTTGCTCGGGTTGTCGATTCAACTGCGCGACCACGATCACCGGAATCTTCAACTCTTTCGCCAGACCTTTGAGTCCGGCGGAAATTTCCGAGATCTCGAGCTGCCGATTGTCCATCGCGCGGCGAGTTGTCGATCTTAGCAGTTGCAGGTAATCGACAATGATGAGCGCAACGTTGTGTTGCGCTTTCAACCGACGAGCTTTGGCGCGCAATTCGAGAATGCTCAAGCCCGCGCTGTCATCGATGAAGATTTTTGCTTCAGCTAATTTCGACGCGGCCGCGGTCAGGCTCGGAAAATCGCGCTCGGCCAAAAACCCGTCGCGCACCTTTTGCAGATTCACGCGCGCGCGCGAGCAAAGCAGACGTTGCACGAGCTGCTGGCTGCTCATTTCCAAACTGAACACGCCCACCGGCAATTTCTCATTGATCGCGACGTGCTCGGCGATGTTCATGGCGAGCGCGGTTTTGCCCATGCTCGGCCGCGCCGCAATCACGATCATCTCGGCGGGATGCAATCCGCTGGTCATGCGATCGAGCTCAATGAAGCCGGTGGAAATTCCAGTGATGCCGCCTTTGCGTTCGTAAAGTTTTTCGATCGCCTCGATCGCTTCCATCACCTGGTCCTTCATCGACAGCATCTGGCCTTTGAAGCGGTAATCGCCGACCGCGAAAATTGCCTGCTCCACTTCGTCGAGCAGATTGTTCACTTCGTCCTGCTCTTCGTAGGCGCGACGCACCGATTCGGTCGCGGCGGCAATGATCTGCCGGAGGATGTATTTGTCGCGGACGATGCCGAGGTAGTAATCGACGTTCGCAGCCGTCGGCACGAATGTGTAAAGGCTGGTCACGAACGACGGGCCGCCGATGGCGTCGAGCAAATTCCGATCGCGCAGAACTTGCGTGAACGTGATCAGGTCGATGGCCTGGCCGGCATTCCAAAGATCGACAAGTACGTTGTAAACGGTCTCGTGCGCGGGGATGTAGAAATATTCTTCGTTAATGCGCTCGACGCATTCGGCGATGACATCGCGCGGCGAGAGCAACATCGACCCGAGCACGCCTTGCTCGGCTTCGGCGCTATGCGGCGGCGAACGGTGAACATCCTGCGAAGAAGATGTTGGCGAGCGACCAGTAACTTTTCCGCCGTTCCGCGCCGCGCCACCTCGGCCAGCGCCATTGCCCGCTGTCTTTCGAGGCGTTTGACCAGTCCCGGGGGACGGTTCAATCGCCATTGCTCAGGATTCTTTCTTTTTTCGGAAAAACGATCGGTGTTTTGGTGGTTCTTCCTCGGCCGGCGCAGCTTCGGCTGATCTCGGCGCTTCGGAAGATTTCACCACGAAAATTAATTGCGCGGTCACATCATGATGCAACTTGATTGCGACTTCGTGGTCGCCCGTGTTCTTGATCGGATGCTCGAGCACAATCTTATGTCGATCCACCTCGACGCCGATCTCGTTCTTGAGCCGGTTCATGATGTCTTGGGCCGTGATCGAACCGAACGCCTTGCCCGCTTCGCCGGTCTCGAGTGTGAACGTGAGATGCGATTTGTTAATCCGACGCGCAGTTTCCTCGGCCTCGTTCAACTCGCCCGCTTCACGTTCGGCCCGCTTCTTTTTCAAGTTGTCGAGCTGGCGCATCGCGGCCGGCGTGACTTCGTGCGCTTTGCCGTGCGGCAAAAGATAATTGCGCGCGAATCCGCGACGCACTTTCACCACGTCCGCTTCGGCGCCGAGTCCGGGCACGTGTTCGGTCAAAATAACTTCAGTGGAGGGCATAATTGTCGATCTTGCAGGAAGCGCTCGGAAATTTCCGGAGAACGCGAAGTCGTATAGAAGCAGCGCGATTCAACACTGTCAATCTTCGCGCGCAAATTATCGCAATCACGCCGCGTAATGTGCATGGTCGCGCTTCGACATTGCTCGAATGCCCGAACGTTTGTTACCAATGTCGGGAGCAAATGTTTCTTATGACCGCCCGAATCTTTTTTTCGACATCGCTACTCGCACTCGCGTTCTCCACATCTCTCATCGCTGCCCCAACGCCAACGCCGACGCCCACACCGAAACCAAAGAAATCTTTTTTGTCGG
>JBEEGX010000238.1:0-5073 GCA_041167105.1 Verrucomicrobiota bacterium | reverse complement strand
GAATTCAATCGCGCATTCCGTTAGGCAAAGTCGGTGAGGCGGCCGACGTGGCCAGCGCAGTCGCGTTTCTCGCTTCGAGCGAAGCCAGCTACATCACCGGCCAGGTGCTCTGCGTCGATGGCGGAATGGTGATGTGAGTGGAGGGACGCGCTCCGTCGCGTCCCAAAGTTTGGGACGACACGGAGGTCGTCCCTCCAAGAGCAAATCTCTCGCAATACGCGGCGAACCGTTCGCGTGAGTTCAAACCGAATTGCGCGGGATGATAGCGATGATTTCCATTCTCCGTTTGCGATTGGGTGGCGAGAATGTCGCGCATTCGTTGCTCGATCTCAGGGGTAAATGGCCAGGCGAAATGCTCGTAGATGTGTCGCGCGGCGGCGATCGCGTCGCCACGAATGTCGGAATAACTGATGTCGAGCACGCGCTCTGGCGGGAGACGATCACGCTCGCGCAGAAAATTCGTGATGGCCTCGGCCCAGTAATCGACGGCGTCGCGGCCGATCTGTGCAAGATCGACATGTTCGCTGAAAACGCGGCGGAGAATGGCAATCAAACTCGAGACCGAAGCGAGAGCGTCGATCGGGTCGCGATGTGTTTGGACGAAGCGGGCGTCGGGATAAATCGACAACAACGTTTGCGCGGCAAACATGTGCGCCGGCGCTTTCAAAACCCAGCGCGTCGCGCGATGTCGATGTTGCAGATGTTGCAAAAAGCGGCGGTGGAATTCGTAAGCCGGTCGCAGGTCGTGTTGCAAATACCACGCGCGATACGTCGGCACGTTGAACATGGTGTCGAACTGATCGCTCAAATATGTCGGGCTCATGAGCGAGACGCATTCCTGAGGAAACTCCGCGCCCATCGCGTGCACGTGGTGAAACGTCGGCGCGAGCCAGCGCAGCTTCGCCAGATTCTTTTGTGCCTGCGCGATGCGACGATGTCGATCTTTGTTCGTCGGTGGCGACGGCGTCATCACTTCCCACGTGAGCGGCGCGCGATTTTCCGGATCGGCCGCGAGCAACATGTGCAGCAAGGTTGTGCCGCTGCGCGGCAAGCCGACGATGAAAAGCGGCGCGCGAATTTCCTGCGTCGCGATGTCGGCATGCGATTGTCGATCTTGCACGAGGGCGAGGCGGTTGCACAACGTGCGCACGACATCCGCGCGCAAAGCGAGTTTGCCGACCACGTTCAGCCGCGCTTCGCGATAACATGATTCGAGCAACCGCGAGAGCGGCTCGAAAAATTCGCCGCCCCCGAAATCGTCGAGACCGCTACGTTGTTTTGCGAGGTCGATCAGTTCGTTCCCGGAATATTTTCGGTTTACGAATGGACGGCCGACGCGATTGAGTAAACGCACCGGCAAAGGCGCGCGCGTTTGCTCGAAGGTCGTCGGCGTCGGCATAAGAGCGACATCGTCATTTGGCGCGACGCGCAACGCAAGTCTCAGTTGTTGCGCGGCTGAATTTCTCGCGAGATGGTCAGTGCATGACGACCGAGAAGGCTACGTTTGGCGCGGGATGTTTTTGGGGCGTGGAAGAAACCTTTCGAAATCTCGATGGCGTGATTAACACCGCGGTCGGTTACGCCGGCGGCGCGAAAGACAATCCGAGGTATGAAGATGTATGCACGGACGAAACCGGCCACGTCGAAGTCGTCGATCTTGAGTTCGATCCGGCGCGCATCGGTTATGAGAAGCTGCTCGATGTTTTCTTTTCCAATCACAATCCGACGCAGTTGAATCGGCAGGGGCCGGATGTCGGCACGCAATATCGTTCGGTCGTTTTTTATCATTCGCCCGAGCAGAAAGCGGCGGCGGAAGTGGCGAAGACAAAGTTGAGCGATAGCGGAAAATTTTCGAAGCCGATCGCGACTGCGATTGAACCGGCGCCGAAATTCTGGCGCGCGGAGGAATATCATCAGCGCTATCTCGCGAAGCGCGGGCAGACGCATTGTGCGATTTGAGTGAGCCGCGAAATTATTCGCACGAAGAACTTCGTCGCTGACGCGGCGAACTTCATTGTCGATCTTGCACGGACGTCGTTAGGCGCGCGAGATGAATTTCGCATCGCGCTTTCCGGCGGGAACACGCCGCGACCGGTTTACGCGGAGATGGCGCGGGAGAATCTGCCATGGGAGCGCGTGCAATTCACCTTCGGCGATGAGCGCTGCGTTCCGCCAGATGACGAGCAGAGCAATTACCGCATGGCGCGCGAGAGTTGGTTCGATCCCGCGGGCGTTCCGGAGAAATCGGTGCTGCGGATGCGCGGCGAGATTGATCCGCAGATCGCCGCGCACGAATATGAACAACAGCTCGAGCCAAACTATCGTCACGATTTGATTTTGTTAGGCATGGGTGACGATGGACATACCGCGTCTTTGTTTCCCGAGACCGCGGCGCTCAATGAAACGACGCGGCGCGTGGTCGCGAATTTTGTTCCGAAGTTCAACACCTGGCGGATCACGTTCACGTTTCCGTTTATCAACTCGGCGCGGAATGTTTGTTTTCTGGTGAACGCGAAGAAAAATCCGGAGCTGATCGAGCACGTGCTCGGCGGCGATGCGCAATATCCATCTGCGCGGGTGAAGCCGACGGAGGGAAAGTTAACTTGGATTCTTGGCGAATGAACGCGAGGTTTTTCTGGGGAGCACACGCGGCTCGCGTGTGGGCGATGGCGGCCTCGCCATCGCGAACTTTTTCAAAAGATTGTTTCGGCGAGCCGCCGAAACCAGCACGCGAGCCGCGTGCGCTCCCCAGACGCGCGTGTTCACGTGTTTTGCGCTAAGATCGACATCGTCATGCAGATCGTCATCGTCACTGGCTCCGCCGGACTCATCGGTTCGGAAACGGTGAAGCATTTCGCGAATGACGGCGCGCGCGTGGTCGGGATCGACAACGACATGCGTGCTTCATTTTTCGGCGCGGAAGCTTCGACGAAGAAGACGCGCGACGAATTACTCAAAAACGTTGGCGGTTACGAGCATCACAACATCGACATTCGCGACGCGAATGCGGTGAACGATTTGTTCAAGCAACACGGCGCGCACATCACCGCCATCGTGCACACGGCGGCGCAACCATCGCATGATTGGGCGGCGCGCGATCCGCAGACCGATTTCACGGTGAACGCGAACGGCACGCTCAATCTGCTCGAAGCCGCGCGCAATTTTTGCAAGGACGCGCCGTTCGTTTTCACATCGACGAACAAAGTTTACGGCGACACGCCGAATCGATTGCCGTTGCGCGAGCTGGAGAAACGGTGGGAGATCGAGCCCGGCCACGAATACGAGCCGGGCATTTCCGAGACGATGTCGATCGATTGCACGAAGCACTCGCTCTTCGGCGCGTCGAAAGCGGCGGCGGACTTGTTAGTCCAGGAATACGGCCGCTACTTCGGCATGCCGACGGTTTGTTTTCGCGGCGGTTGCCTGACCGGGCCGGCGCACGCCGGCGCGGAGCTGCACGGATTTCTTTCCTATCTCATGATCTGCACCGTGAGCGGCCGGCCGTATCGCGTCTTCGGTTACAAAGGCAAACAGGTGCGCGACAACATTCATAGCTTCGACCTCGTGCAGTCGTTCGCCGCGTTCGTTAGGCAACCACGCGCAGGCGAGGTTTACAACATCGGCGGCAGTCGGCATTCCAATTGTTCGATGCTGGAAGCGATCGCGATGTGCGAGGAGATCAGCGGGAAAAAACTAAATTGGAAATATGAAGAGACGAACCGCATCGGCGATCACATCTGGTGGATCAGCGACGTGCGAAAGTTTCAATCACACTATCCGAATTGGAAATTTCGGTACGGGATGGGGGAGATTTTGGGAGAGATTTACTCGGCAGTGAAGGTGTCAGCTTCAAACTAGCGTTACCGAAAAGTCGATCTTTCCGCCAATTCGCTGGTGCAGGTCACAAATCCAGATCGGAACTGTCACACCGTCGTGATCCGATTCTGTCACTAGCGAAATCCAAATTCCAAATTTACGACGCGGAATGCGACTTTGCCGGATAGCATCGGAAAGCCGCTCAACATCTAGGTTTCGGGAAAGCTCAATCGCGAGCAAGACATTCTCCGTCTTTCGCCAGCGACGTTTCTCGATGGTCCAGGATTTCGGAAGCATCCGAACAAACTTGGCCGCGACCGTTTCTGAGAGATCAATAAATCGAAGAGAGATTTCTTCGTCGTGAATTAGCGAAGTCGCGGCCAAGAATTACGATTGTCGATCTTAGTATTGCTCGCCTTCGTCCTGCGTGGTCGGGCCAACGCGATCTTCGATGGCCCAGACGTGAAACATTACGCCGAACCACCAGAGCGGTAGCAACAGTCCGCCGAAGCCGGCGGTGAAGGTGAAGGTGATCGCGGCGATAAGTATCGCCATCGGCGTTCCGATAAACATGATGAGCGCGCCGATGAGCCGATGACCTTTATAGATATGGCCGAGGCCGGGAATGACGCTAAGCATGACGGCGACGGCGTCGCTCGCTTTGCCTTCGGCGGTCTCGGTTTGGTCACGCGTCCAATCGCATTGGGTGCAGGCCTGCGCGTCTTTCGGCAAGGTCGCGCCGCAATACGGACATTGCATCGTGTCGGTGCTCGTCTCGAATTGCGTTTGCGTGGGCGCGTCGGTGTATTCCACGATGCGCCAACGTCAGCACCGCGCGCGAATTCGTCAAGCAAACTCACGTGACAGTTCGCGCGCGTTCGCGAGAGTGCGAACATGAATGAGCGCGCATTTCACATTCGCCCGGCGGAAATCGGCGACGTGGCGGTGATTCTGGAATTGATCCGCGATCTTGCCACGTATGAGCGCGCGCCGAACGATGTGACGGCGACGGAGGAGCAACTGCGCGAGGTTTTATTCGGCGCGAAGCCGGCGGCGGAAGTGCGGCTGGCATTCGAAGATGATGTCGCGGTCGGGTTCGGGGTTTTCTTTCACAATTTCTCGACGTGGCTGGGCAAATCCGGATTGTATCTGGAAGATCTGTTCGTTAGGCCGGAGCATCGCGGGAAGGGATACGGCCGGGCGTTACTTGTCGATCTTGCAAAGATCGCGCGCGATCGCGGTTGCGGTCGAATGGAG
>JBEEGX010000237.1:0-25733 GCA_041167105.1 Verrucomicrobiota bacterium | reverse complement strand
CGGCGTTAACACCGCGGTGATTTTGCCCGCGCAAGGAATCTGTTTTGCGATCGCGAGCAACACCGCGCATCTCGTGGCCGGTTGGTTGATTAGCAACGGCCGAATTCGTCGCAGCTCCATCGGCGTGGCCGGACAAAACGTGCCGCTGCATCCGCGCGTGGTGCGATTTCACAAACTGGAAAAACACCAAGGCGTGCTCGTGGCCGAAGTGGAAGACGGCGGCCCGGCGGCGATCGCTGGTTTGCGTAAAGGCGACATCATTGTTGGATTCAAAGGTTACGCGATCGCGACGATCGACGATTTGCACAAACGTTTGGTCGGCGACGAAATTGGCGTGACCTCGCCGTTGATGTATTTGCGCGGAACGGAAAAGCTCTTCACCATGGTCACGCCGCGCGAGCTGCCCTCGTTAGGCAAAAAATGAAAACGGTGCTGGTGACCGGCGCAAATCGCGGCATCGGCCGCGAAGTCGCCGGCCAGCTCGCCGCGCGGACGCGGATCGACATCGACTGCGTCACAATACTTCGCCCCATTTGTTCTTGTCCTTGAGCATCAGCTCGCGCAGCAAACGAATTGGCGGCATACCGTGATTGAGCAGCTCGTTGTGAAATTTTTGCAGCGAAAACTCCGCGCCTTGTTGCGCTTTGTAATCCTCGCGCAGTTTCAAGATCTGCAATTTGCCTAGCGTGTAATTCATATATCCGGGATCGAACGTCCCGCGCATCGCCTCAGCGCGCGCCGGCTTTTCTTCGTAATAGCAGTTGTCCTGAAAGAACTTCGTCGCATCCGCCACGCTCATTTTTTGCGTGTGCATTTTGATCGACGCGCACAAGCGACAGAGCCGCAGCATCGCTTCGTCCGCTTGCGCCATGCGATATTTCGCCGCGCGTTTCGTGTCTGTATTCGTCGCATTTTTTTCCGGTGGCGCGCCGAATCCTTCGTCCACCATCAGCTTCTCGCAGTAATGTGCCCAGCCTTCGACGAACGCGTAACTGGCGAAAATCTTTTCCACTTTGCTCGCGGTCGACGCGTGCAAGCGCAGGAACTGCACGTAATGCCCGGGATAAACTTCGTGGATCGAAACAATGTCGGACGTGTAGTAGTTGAACGACGTTAGCCATTGCTCTTTCTGGTCGTTAGGCCAATCCGCTTCCGGTGGTGTCACGTAGTAATACGCTTCGGTCGCGCGCTTCTCGAAGGCGCCCGGCGTGTCCATCGACGCGAACGAAGTCGCGCGCCGATATTGCGGTGTCTCTTTCACCTGCGGCCGCACTTCCGATGGAATCGTCACCAGCTTTTTCGCACTGAGAAACTTTCGCACCTGCTCCAGCGTGATGCTGATCTCCGGAATCAAATTTTCCCCGGTCGGATGTTCGCTCTGGATTTGTTTGTAAACTTCGACCGGCGATTTATCCGGATCGACAATTTTTGCGGCGGCGGCAAACGCTTCCTGCTCCTTCTTCAACTCCGTCAGGCCGATTTCGAGCAACTTGTCCGGCGCAAGATCGACAAGTTCCGTCTCGGTCATCAGCCGCCGGAACTTTTCTTCGCCGATCGCGAAATCGGGCGACGCGTTTGGTAAACATTCTCGTTCGAGCCAGGTCGCGTACTCACTCAGCGCCGCGGCCGCGCGCCGATTCGACTCCGTCAATTCGGCTTTGATGCGATCGTCTTTGATGTCCTTGGTCGCTTCGACCAAATCCTTGCGCAAGAAATCGGCCGAGCCTTTCGCCACTTGAATCGCGAGCTCGACGTATGGCTTCGGCAGGACCGCGTTCAGATTCGTTTTCGCCGCGATCACGATGTTCGGAATCTGTTGCTCGATCTGCACGACGCTGTGCACGCGATCTTCCAGCGCGGCGAAGTTGCGTTTGAGATAAACGTTCACGTCGGCCGCGCGCGCGTAGACCATCGGGTCGCGTTCGAAGATCGACATGTCGACGCGTTGGAAGAGCTCGCGCTTGATCGCCGCCTGCAAAATGCGCAGATCGATTCCCTGCCGCTGACTTAATTTCGTGGCATCGAATAACCTGAGCCGGTCGTCGAACCGTCGCAGTCGCGATAATTCCGCATCGAGCGCGAGCCGGCTGTAATCACTGATTTTGCCGTCGTATTCATGCATGCCTAACGACGTGCCGAGCAATGGCCGGGCGGCGAGGTAACCTTTGATGTATTCCTCGGCCACGGCTTCGTACTCCTGGTCGGGCGTTTGCGCCGCGAAGATCGACAACGGCAGAAGCAACACTGCGGCGCAATGCAAGATCGACATCTTCATTTCGGCGTGATGGGTTGCACCTTTACCTAAAACGCGCCTTGAGCAATGTTTTGCGTTGAACAATGAAACGTCGCCTCCTCTTGACCACCTGTGGTTGCCTGCTGCTGCTGGCTTTTGCCTTCGGCCTGCGCGCCTTCTCCGCACCTAACGAACAACAGGAAGACGATGGTTATTCGCAGATCGCGATTTTTGCCAAAGCCATCCAATTACTGCGGCAGGATTACGTCGATGGAAACAAAACCAGCTATCACGACCTGATCACGAGCGCGATGAAAGGCATGCTCGGTTCGCTCGATCCGCACAGCCAATACATGGACGCGAATGATTTTCGCGAGATGCAGGACGACACCCGCAGCCGGTTCAACGGCCTCGGTATTGAAGTGTCGATGAAGAACGGATTGCCCACGGTCGTTAGTCCGATGGAAGACACGCCGGCGGCGAGGGCCGGCATTCTGTCCGGCGATCAGATTTTGAAAATCAACGGCTCGACCACGGACAGAATGGATTTGCAGGACGCGATGAATCTTCTCCGCGGCACCCCCGGCCAAAAAGTGACGCTGACTTTGCTGCGGCCATCGACGAAAGAAGTGAAGGATTACACGCTGGAGCGGGCGGAGATCAAAGTGCAGAGCGTGAAGAACGCACACTTGCTCGACGCCGAACTCACCGGGCCGTTCAAGATCGCGTATGTGCGCCTGATTCAGTTCAACGAGCCGACGGCAGACGAACTGTCGAAGGCGCTCGATGAATTGCAGAAGCAGGGGATGCAAGGGTTGATTGTCGATCTTCGCAACAATCCGGGCGGTTTGCTCAACAGCGCGGTCGATGTCAGCGCGCAATTTTTGCCGCCGAACACGAAAGTCGTTTCGACCCAGGGCCGGACACCGTCGCAGCAGCGCGAATACACCACACCTTCCACCGCGAAACCACGGCCGGAATTTCCCATGGCGGTCTTGATCAATGAAGGCAGCGCGAGTGGCGCGGAGATCGTGGCCGGCGCGATGAAGGATCTGAAGCGCGCGATTCTGGTGGGCGAAACGACATTTGGAAAAGGATCGGTGCAAAACGTACTGCAATTGCCGGACGGCTCGGCCTTGCGATTTACGACCGCGAAATATTATACGCCGAGCAAGCAGGTCATTCACGGCAACGGCGTCGCGCCGAACATTCGCGTAGCCATGAGTCCGGAAGAGGAACGCGCGCTCTTTGCTACGCGCAGCAGCCCTGACGCAAAAACACAGAACGAGATTGCACTGATCAAATCGAAAGATCCGCAGATGTTGCGCGCGGTCGATGCGCTGAAAGGCGTGATGATTTACGCGCAGCAAAACGGGGCGAAGCCGGAAGCGATCAAAAAATAACCGCGGAGGACGCAGAGAACGCGGAGCCTTGATGTATTCTCTGCGTGCTCAGCGATCTCTGCGGTGAATTCATTCCGAACAATTTTAGCGCTTGAAACCTCTTGCGACGAAACAGCGATCGCGATTTTGCGCGATCGCGAACTGCTCGCGAGCGAAGTGGCGTCGCAGATCGCAGCTCATGAAAAATACGGCGGCGTCGTTCCGGAAGTGGCATCGCGGAATCATCTCGTGCACGCGCCACGTTTACTCGAGCGCGCGCTGGATCGCGCTAAGATCGACATCGTCGATGTCGATGCGTTCGCGGCCACTTCCGGCCCCGGTCTCGCGAGCTCATTGATGATCGGCGCCTCGATCGCGAAAGGTCTCGCGATCGCGACCGCGAAACCGTATCTCGCGATCAATCATCTCGAAGGCCATCTGCTCTCGCCCTTCTTCGGCGACGCGGAGATTCGCCCGAACGTGTCGCTCATCGTCAGCGGAGGACACACCATGTCGATCTTCGTCCGCGCGGTGGGCGATTACGAAATCATCGGCCGCACCGTTGATGACGCCGCCGGTGAAGCGTTCGATAAAGTGGCGAAGTTGTTAGGCCTCGGTTATCCGGGCGGTCCTGAAATTGAAAAGCTTGCGCGCGGCGGCGAGGCGAAACGTTTCGATTTGCCGCGAAGCATGCCGGACTCGGCGAACTTTAGCTTTAGCGGATTGAAGACGGCGGTGCGTTATCTGTTGCCGAAATTGCGTGGCGATTATCTCGCCGATGTGTGCGCGTCGTTTCAACAGGCCGTGCTCGATGTTCTGGTGCAGAAGACAATGGCGGCGGCGCGAAAGTACCATGTCGATCTTGTCACGATCAGCGGGGGCGTGAGTTGCAACGAAGAGTTGCGTCGCGAAATCGCGCGGGCGAGCGCCGGGAACCATCTCGAGCTAAAAACCGCGCCGCCGTGGCTGTGCACCGACAACGCGGCCATGATTGCTTTCGCCGCCGCGTTACGCCTGGCTAAAGGCGCGACATCGCTGGTCCAAGAGGAAATCGATCCGAACCTCGCGATAGCCTAACAGCGGCGCCGATTGAGAGTGTCAGGAAAATTCTGACGGCGTTGTCAGTCATAGTCGGTATGAAAATTATATTGACTTCGGCTTGTGGAATCTCGCACAATGCGCACATCAACTTCACCAGGGAAACATGAAACGCATTTATCTGTTAGCCTTCATCGCAGCGGGGATCATCAGCGCGCGCGCGGACATCATTCCGACGCTTGCACCGACACCACCGGCGCCCGTCAGCGGCGGATTCATTTGGAATTACTCGACCAACGTGACGGTCGATCAACAGGCAAACGCGGGAGATTTCTTTACCATTTACGATTTCGGTAACTTCAGTCTCGGTTCGAATCAGCAGCCGTCCGGCTGGACGTTCTCGTCCTCGCTCGTTGGCCAGAACCCGTCGCTGGTCATACCTAACGACGACCCAAATCTTCTCAACCTCACCTGGACATACAACGGCACGACGCCGATCATCGGCTCGTCCTTCATCGGCGATTTCTCCCTGATCGCGTCCACCAACCAACTGCGCTCGTCGAATTTTGCCGCCGAAGCGACGCGTAGCAGCGGCCCGAACGCCGGCACGAAGATCGACAACGTCGGTCAGGTGTCGGTCCCAGTACCGGAGATGTCGGCTTTGCTCCCCATCCTGAGCGTCTGCGGTGCGGGTATGCTCGCGGGCGCGCCGACATTGCTGCAACGCCGCAAGAAAGACTAACGAGAGCCTGGGCTCTCTTAGCAGGCCATCGCAGCAATGCGGTGGCCTGTTGTGTTAAAGGGAATGAAGGCAACGCAAGTTGAAGAAACAGTGCAGATGAAAATCGCGGCTGCGCCACCCGCGATCGTGCCGAAATTTCCAGAGCTCGATCGTGTGCCGCGCCGGAAATCGCGACGCCGGAGAAAGCTCGCGCGTTTTCTCATTTTGGAAATCGTCGCGCTCACCGCACTCGTCCTGTTTGTGATCGGCGGAACGTCAACCGAGTTTGGCCGGGAAACATTCACGATGCCATTTGCCATCGGCGTATTCATTTCTGCGGCTGCGCTCGCGATCATTCCCGTTTGTTTCTTCGGTCTGCCGCGCCGACACGACCAACTGCGTCGTTATCGCTAAAGCTTAGTATTCGCGCTCGAGGAGATAATTCGCCAGCGCGTGCAGCGTTTCGCCCTTTGCCCCGAAGATCGACAACGAACTGTGCGCCTGCTTCGTTAGGCGTCGCGCTTCGATGCGCGACGCATCCAAACCGATCACCGCCGGATACGTCGCCTTTTGCGCCGCCACATCTTTGCCCGCGCTTTTGCCCAGCTTCTCGCTCGTTTGCGTAACGTCGAGAATGTCGTCGATCACCTGAAAAGCCAGGCCTAACGAACGGCCGAATTTCGTGATCGCAGCCAGCTCCTTCGCCGTCGCGTTTGCGCTCATCGCCCCCAGACAAACCGAAGCGGTCAAAATCGCCGCCGTTTTATTTTCGTGAATGTAACGAAGATCGGCCCGGCTGACCTTTCGTCCTTCGGCTTCGAGGTCCGCCACCTGTCCGGCGATGAGCTTGCGACTGCCGGCGGCGACCGCGACCTCACGCAAGAGCGTGAACGGATCGTAGCGATGCGGCGGTTTCGTGTGCGAAACAATTTCGAATGCGACCGTAAGCAACGCATCGCCTGCCAGCACCGCGATGCCGTCGCCGAAAACCTTGTGGCAGGTCGCGCGGCCACGACGGAAATCGTCATTGTCCATGCTCGGGAGATCGTCGTGGACTAGCGAGTAGGTGTGGATGCACTCCATCGCGCAAGCGAGCGGCATGGCATTGTCGATCTTGCCGCCACACGCATCCGCCGCCGCGAGGCACAAAATGGGACGCAACCGTTTCCCGCCCGCGAAGAGCGAATACCGCATCGCCTTATGAATCGTCGCCGGTCTCGTCTTCTCGTTAGGTAAGAATCGATCGAGCGCACGATCGATCTGCTTCTGCCGAGATCGAAGATACGACTTTAAGTCCATCAATTGGGAACAGTGAAAACGCCGCGGTGGATTTGGCAATCCATAATTGCGAAGACAAGGCTCTAAGATTAGCGCACTTCGCGTGTTCATCTCGGTGAAAGGAATTCCCAATGAACAAAGCAATAATTTACCGAGCACATGGAAGGCGCATGGCTGCATTCGCATTTGCGTGCGCAATTGTGATCCATGGCGGAGCCATTGCGCTTGGCGCAAACCGCGCGCAGCCGCCGGACATCGTTTGCGTTTTACCGCCAGCGATCGTGGAGGTTGTTGTCGATCAAACAGAATCCCCGCCGCCGATCGACATTCCACCGCCGGATCCGCCTGCGATGCCGAATGTCGAAAATGATTTCCAGGAGCAGGAGTTACGATCGGTGATGCGCCCGGCTCGCATCGCTCCAGTTTTGCCGACTCGAAGTGTAGCGTCCGCTTCGTTCTCCACCGTAAAAACGGCTGCGCTGTCTGCCCCGCGGCCGGAATATCCGTATGAAGCGCGTCGTCGACGCGAAACCGGCTCAGGTGTTGCCGGTCTAACAATCGACGCGGCAAGCGGCACTGTCATCGAGGCGCAGATGACGCAAACCACGGGCAGCGCGATTTTGGATCAATCGACCGTGAACACGTTGAGACGCTGGCGATTTAAAGCTCGAACACCGGAGCATGTGCGCGTGCCAATCACGTTTACACTCACCGGCGCATCCTTCTGAACGGCGGCAAGAATCTCCTAATGTTTCGCGGCGATGCGGGTTAATCTTTTCATAGGATATGGCGAACGCCGACGCGAGCGCGGATGAGCGGATGCAAAGGTTGATGCGGCGATTTGAAATTCCGCTGCTGCAATTCGCCTCGCGCATCACGGGCGATCGCGAACGAGCGCGCGATGTGGTGCAAGAAACTTTCATGAAATATCAGTGCAACGGCGCAAGATCGACATCCACTGCGGAAGAGCCGGCGACGTGGCTCTTCACCGTTTGTCGAAACGGTGCACTCAATGTTTGCCGCAAAGAAAAGCGGATGCTGTTTGTCGACGAAGAAATAATTGAGTCGCATGAAGACGAGCAGCCGATGCCGTTCACCCGTCTCGAGCAACAGGAAGCCACCGGATTTTTGATGCGCATCATCGCGACGCTGCCGCCGCGGCAACAAGAAGTACTGCAACTAAAATTTCAAAACGATCTTAGCTATCAACAGATCGCCGAGATCACAAAGACGAACGCAAACAACGTGGGCGTGCTCATTCACACCGCGCTCAAAACGCTGCGGCAAAAGTACGGGCAGGCCTCGAAAGATTTTCTGCAATTCGAACCCAGAACAACCTGAACATGAACATTGATGATCCGAAATTGACCGCATTCGCGCTCGACGAGTTCGACGAGCCGAAAAGATCGACAATCGCACGTGCGGTCGCGGAGTCGCCCGAAGCGCAGCGCTATGTCGATGAAACGCGCGAGATGGCGCGCGCATTGAAAGAAGAATTCGCCGCGGAACTGAAAACTGAATCTTCGCGTCCGATGAACTTAATCGACATTCGCGATGACCCTTGGTTTTGGGCAAAGGCGCGACCATTGGCTTTGGCCGCTAGCATCGCTCTGTTCGCAATTATCGCCGCAATCGGACTCGCGAAGTACCGAACGAATCGTGACATCGTGCGAAGTGATGGGTCGCCGGTTGAAGTTGAATCAGATTTGCCGCTACCGAACACGATGCCAAACCCGATCGCGGTGAATTCGGTCGGAAAGATAGACCATATTGTGGTGGCGGAAGTCGTCGATCCGCAACCCGGCGGCGAACGCCATCCAATCGAAGTGATCAATGACGCGTACCGAATCGCGAAAATGCAGAAGCGCCTTTCCACGCCGACGCTCTTGAGAAATGTCGATCGCGGCGTGAATAGTCGAATCTACGAACTGGTTTTCTTCGAGCGTGGCGGAGCCGAAGTCGCAACCGCTCATTTCTATCGTGCGCGGAATGGGAAATTCGTATTGCAGCTTTTGCAATCCGCCAAGACGCATGGCGGCATCGATCTTTCAGATTACGTAGTGCCGTTTAGCGACTGGATGGAAGCGATCGGCTATGCGCCCGGCGCGTAGCGAATGCGTAAACAATCGGTCCGAGTCCAATCGCAACTGTGGCGCCGATGATTGCGGGCAGGCCGTATTCGCCGTCGCGGAATGAGATCGCGACGACGCCGAGCAGGACAATCATCGGGAGCGCGGCGAGGACGATGACGCCGCGGCGGCCTAACGGAATTCGGAATGGGCCGCGCAAATTGGGTTCGGCTTTGCGCAGTTGAATGAGGGAGAAAAATTCCAGAAAGAGCGCGAGCGAATAGAGGAGGACATCGGCGATGACGAGTTTGCCGAAGGGGACGAGGACGAAGATGGAATAGAAGATGGCGGAGATGATGATGGCGTTTCGCGGGGTGGAGCGATTGTCGATCTTAGCGAGTTTGTTCGGCAATAATCCATCGAGGGCGAGGACGAATGGAATGCGCGAGTAGCTGAGCAGAAGCGCGTTGAAAAGCGCGAGTGCGCTGATCATTCCGCCGAGAGCGATCCAGATTGCGATCCAACGCATACCGGTCGCAGCGGCGGCGATTTGCGGCCAGGCGCCTTCGCTCCACGTCGACCAATCGGTTGCACCGAGCGAAGTGAGCAGCGGCACGAGATAACCGAGCGTGACAAAGGGCAGCGCGATGGCGAGCGCGCGGGGATAAGTGCGCGAAGCATCGATCACTTCGCCGTTCACGGTCGATGCGTTGTCCCAGCCGATGTAATTCCAGAGCGCGATCGAGATGCCGACGGCGAGTCCGCCGAGACCGTGAGCGTCTGCGGAGGCGAATGGCCGCCATGGAATGTGATTGATGTGCGGCGCGGACAAGATCGACATCGTCAAAAAACCGAGCATGACGAACGAGCCGGCGATGATGGAGGCGCGACCGACACGGATTGATCCGCGCAAGTTAATCCAGGTTGCGCCCCAAATTACACCTAACGAGATGAGCCATTCGAGTCGCGGATCGAGATTTGGCAGGAAGAAGCGCAGATATTGATTGAAGAGGACGGGATAGATCGCCATGTCGACCAGCGAATACATCCAGGTGAGCCAGCCGTTTTGAAAGGCCCAAAAGCGGCCGAATGCGCGATCGACCCAGCGGTAATAGCCACCTTCTTCCGGCAACATGCTCGCGAGCTCGCCGACGATGAGCACTTCCGGCAGCGACCAGATGAGCGGGATGAGAATCAAGATCGACAATCCCAACCCAGGGCCGACGGAATGAATCAATGTCTCGGTCGTGTACGGGCCGCCCGACGTGCAGAAGAACAGAATGAAAACGAGCGCAAGCGTGCCGACGCCGCGTCGCAGTGGTGGCGCGCTCACAAATTTTCTGCCGACTCAGTGGTGGCGATCGGTTTAGTGCGCATGGCGAGAAACGCGCCGATGAGCAAGATGACGCCGCTGTAGATTTGCGCGCTGGTCAGGCGTTCGTGAAAAATCCACGCCGACAATGCGAGCGCGCCTAACGGGCAGAGAAGTTGCAAGGTTTGCGCGAGCGCGACGCCGATTTCCTTGATCGCTACGTAATAGAGAACGTGCGCCATGGTGATGCAGGTAACGGCCGAGCCGATGAGAATCAGATTCATGTGCGCGCTGGCGTGAAGTGGGATGTCGATCTTGCCGAAGATGAGCGTGAGCGGGAGGAGGAACGCGGAAGTGATGAGACTAACGACGGCGAAGCTGCGGATGGAGCCGAGCTCAGCGCTGGGACGTTTGACGAAGATGCCGTAGAGCGCCCAACAGAACGTCGCGGTGAAGGCGATGAAGAGTCCGGGCAAAGCCACATGTCGATCTTGCGCGTGATTTCCGGGTTGAAACCAGATGACGCCGAACGCGCCTAACAAACCGAGCAAAGTGCCGATGAGGAATTGCCATTGGCGAATGACGTAGCGTTCTTCGGGAAAAAAGATAAGCGCGAGCAGCGCAGTGAAGATGACAGAGGTGCGAGTGAAAATGGCGTAGACGCCCGGGCCCATGTAGAAAAGCGCCATCACTTGCGTGATTTGGTGGACGACGTTCGGCAGGCAAGGGAGAAGGCAAATGGCGAAGGCGTGCATGTCGATCTTGCCGCCGCGCCGGAGAAAAACGAAGGGCAAGATCGACAAGCAAGCCACGGCGTAGCGGTAGAAATTTTGCGTCCACGGATCGTAGGTGCGCAGGAGATAGAATTGAAAAAGCGAAGGGAGCGACCAGATGATGATGGTGGCAAAAACTGCGCTGTATCCGCGGGAGAGATTGGCGTGAGGCGGAAGATCGACCGGCAAACGTTCAGACATTGCTTGATTTAATTGATCAGGCTACCCACGATTGCGCGCTCAGAAACGAATCGCTTTCGGAGGACAACAGATGAGCATGATCAATCATCAACAAATCGGCAAAGCAATCATCATTGCGTGGTGTGTGGGGGGACTGACGCTTTCAGCAGAGGCGAAGCGTCGCGGCGGCGGTGCCAGCGAACACACCTCGAAAGGCGTGGAGCTGGCGCAACAGAAGCAATACGACGCAGCCATCGCCGAGTTCACAAAAGCGGTCGAGGAAGATCCGAAGGATCCGCGCAACTATGTAAACCGCGGCACGGCCTACCGGTCGTCCGGAAAGTTCGCGGAAGCGATGGCGGATTTTACCAAGGCAATCGAGCTCGCGCCGAAAGATGATTTCGCTTACATCGGCCGCGCGCAGGCGCAGCTCGATCAGCGTGATTATCAAAACGCGTTCAACGACGCGAATAAACTGGTCGAGCTCAAACCGGAGGACGCGGTCGGTTATAAGTTCCGCGGCTTTGCCGAAATGGGCTTACAACAATGGGACAAAGCGGTAGCCGATTTTTCGACCGCGATCCAAAAGAAGCCGGACGATCCCCAGAATTACGACAAACGTGCGCTGGCAAACCGCAGCTTGAAAAACTACGACGCGGCCATCGCCGACTACACGTTGATCTTGTCGAAGAATCCGAATGACGCCGAGACGCTCTCGCGGCGCGGCTTCACTTACGCGTTGATGCAGGATTACGAAAAAGCGATCGCGGATGACGAGGCGGCGTTGAAGATCAAGCCGGAGGATTACGAAACGGTGCAGCGGTTGCAGTACGCGCGCACGATGCTGGCGAACAAGAACGCGCCGCCGCCAAGCGCGACGCCGACACCGGCGGCCGAGTCGAAATTGTTCACGCCGCTTAATATTGTGCTCGCGATCGTGGTGATCGGAATCATTGCGGCGGTGGTGCGATTGATGACGCGCGGAAAACCGGAAATCGCCAGCAGCCGCATTCGGTAGCGTAAGATCGACATCTGCTAAGATCGACATGTTCTGCCGCGACAGACGGCGGCAGCGCCGCCGCCAGAAATTTCTTTGACACGCTTGGGGCGGCTGCTACTTTTCCGCTCGCTTTTTGCGCGGAACGAAGTGGTCCCATGGTCGTTCGAAATTGTTCGGCTTTGGGACTTTTAGTTCTGAGGTGCGGGAGGCAGACCGGCCCATGTAGCTCAGTTGGTAGAGCACGTCCTTGGTAAGGACGAGGTCACCGGTTCAATCCCGGTCATGGGCTCTCAGTTGAGTCCGCGGACGGGACGACAGTGAGTTGGATGCAGTTTTAATTAGTTAGGCAAAACACGACAGGAGAATTGATATGGCCAAGGAAGCATTTAAACGCGACAAGCCGCACTTAAACGTCGGCACAATCGGTCACGTCGACCACGGTAAGACCACGCTCACCGCCGCTATCACCAGCGTGCTGGCGAAGAAAGGTTTCGCCGAGGTGCGTGCTTACGATTCGATCGACAACGCGCCGGAAGAAAAAGAGCGCGGCATCACGATCAACACCGCGCACGTGGAATATCAAAGCGACAAGCGCCATTACGCGCACGTCGATTGCCCGGGCCACGCTGACTACGTGAAGAACATGATCACGGGTGCAGCGCAGATGGACGGCGCAATTCTCGTTGTGTCGGCCGCGGACGGCCCGATGCCGCAAACTCGTGAGCACATTCTGCTCGCGCGTCAGGTGGGCGTTCCGGCAATCGTTGTCTTCCTGAACAAGGTCGACATGGTCGATGACCCCGAGCTTCTCGATCTTGTCGAGATGGAAGTGCGCGATCTGCTCACGCAATACGAATTTCCGGGCGACAAAATCCCGATTGTCAAAGGCAGCGCGTTGAAGGCGCTCAACGGCGACGCCGAGCAGGAGAAACAAATTCTCGCGCTCGTTGCGGCGGTGGATGATTACATCCCTGTGCCGGATCGACCGATCGATCAGCCGTTCCTCATGCCGGTGGAAGACGTGTTCAACATTGAAGGTCGCGGCACGGTCGCGACCGGTCGTGTCGAGCGCGGCATCCTCAAGAAAATGGAGGAAGTCGAGATCGTCGGCATTAAACCGACAGCCAAGACGACGGCGACCGACATTGAAATGTTCCGCAAGCTTCTCGATGAAGCGCGCGCCGGCGACAACGTCGGAGTGTTGCTCCGCGGCGTGAAAAAGGAAGACGTCGAGCGCGGCCAGGTCATCGCCAAACCCGGCTCGATCAAGCCGCACAAGAAATTTAAGGCGGAGGTTTACGTGTTGAGCAAAGAGGAAGGCGGCCGTCACACGCCGTTCTTTACGAATTATCGTCCGCAATTTTATTTCCGGACGACGGACGTGACTGGCCAGGTGAAATTGCCGGACGGCGTGGAAATGGTCATGCCGGGCGACAACGTCTCGGTCGAGGTCGAGCTCATCACGCCGATTGCGATGGAAAAGACGATTCGGTTCGCTATTCGCGAAGGCGGCAAAACCGTCGGCGCCGGTCGCGTGGCCGATATTGTCGAGTAAGTTGCGAAGGCAAAACCTTACGCCAGTAACTCAATTGGTAGAGTAGCGGTCTCCAAAACCGCCTGTTGGGGGTTCGAGTCCCTCCTGGCGTGTGGCAAGATCGACAAGGACAAGATCGACATCTCCATGATCACGAAGACGAAAAACTTCTTCAGCGAAGTAAAAGTCGAGTTGCAAAAAGCTTCGTGGCCGTGGGACCCGAAAGAAAAAGGCATTCGCAAATACAAGGAGCTGATCGATTCGACGCTCGTTGTCCTCATCGCGATGCTCTTGTTAGGCGGTTACGTCGCGCTCTTCGATTTCGTTCTCGTTAACGTGGTTCATTACTTCACCAAGATTCACTGATATGGCCGCGATCGCCGCAAAAGATCAATGGTTCGTCGTTCACGTGCTCTCCGGCCAGGAGAACAAGGTGAAGGAGAACATCGAGAAGCGCGTGAAGACGGAAGAAATGGGCGATCTGGTTTACGAAGTGCTCGTCCCGACCGAACGCGTTTCCGAAATCAAAAAGGGAAAGAAAAGCGAAACGACGCGGAAATTTTTCCCCGGCTACCTGATCGTGAACATGCATTTGCTCGATGAGCAAAACCAACTCGTCGGCCGCACCTGGTATTTCGTGCGCGACACACCCGGCGTCATCGGTTTTGCCGGCACGAAAGACAAACCGATTCCGATGCGACCGGCCGAAGTCGAGCAAATGCTCGCGCAAATGAAAGAGCGCGAAGAGAAGGTGAAGCCGAAGGTTTCATTCGAAGTCGGCGAGACAGTGAAGGTCGCGGATGGCCCGTTCCAAAATCAAAACGGCATCGTTGAAGAAATCGATCCGGAACGCGGCAAACTGCGTGTGTCGGTCACAATTTTCGGACGCGCTACGCCGGTGGAATTGGAATACTGGCAGGTCGAACGCGGCTAAGATCGACAATCACATTTTTGTATGGCCAAAGAAATTATCGCTCACATAAAATTGCAGATCCCGGCCGGTCAGGCGAACCCGGCGCCGCCTGTCGGCACCGCGCTCGGACCACGCGGCGTCAACATCATGGCGTTCTGCAAAGAATTTAACGCCGCCACTCAAAAACAAGCCGGCGATATTCTCCCGGTCGTCATCACCGTCTTCAAAGACAAATCGTTCACCTTCATCACCAAGTCGCCGCCGGCCGCGATCCTGTTAAAGAAAGCGGCCAATATCGCCGCCGGCTCGAAAGAGCCCAACAAAACCAAAGTGGGCAAAGTCACGCGCAAACAGGTCATGGATATCGTGAAGACGAAAGGCAAAGACCTGAACGCTCGCAACGACGAGGCTGCCTTTCGCATTATCGCCGGCACCGCGCGGCAGATGGGCCTCGAGATCGTCGATTAAGATCGACAATCAACCGAGCCGTGGCGGTCGCGATGCTGCTCCTCGTCGAAAAGATACGGCTCGCGATGTTCCGCGGGCATCCGTTTTGCTAATCGGTTTGCCGCTATGCGACCGCGACTGCCGCGAACTCCCGATCCCGTTGAGATAGTCACTCACCGCATTGACGTGAAAGGGGAGGCGACGCCCGCGCCGTCGAGCCTCAGGATTTTGCTCCTGGAAGATCGCGATGATTACCGAAACGTTCTTCACGACTACCTCACCTACCGCTCTCATCAGGTAACGGCGGTCCGGAGTGGCGTGGAGGGTCTGCGTGAAATCATGAAGGACCCCTTCGATCTGATCATTTGCGACATGATGATGCCGCGGATGGGCGGCGAAATGTTTTATTGGGCGGTGACGCGGGTCCGGCCGGCTGCTGGGCAGCGCTTCATTTTTTTTACCGGTCACATGAACAATCCGGCGATCGAGTTTTTCTTTCGGCGTGTGAACGCGACGGTGCTGTTCAAGCCGTTCAAACTATCGGCGCTGGACTCGGCTATCGGCAATGCCCTTGGTAAGCTCGGGTGAGCGTCGATTAGATCGACATCTTCCGGCGCGCCAAGAAATCGCGTGCGCAAATCATCGCCGCGATGGCGGCGACAGTGATCAGCGTCGAAGTTTCCGGCACAGTTGCGACCATGAAGTTGTCGTAGTTAGACAATTCGGTCACGGGACCCGACGAATTGTAAAATCCGCCGTAAACCGTTCGCGCGATGGTGAACGTATTTACCGGCGCGGTCAGCGATACACTCGAGCCGTCGAGCAAAATGTTGGCGATCGTGCCGGCGCCGACGGCGGTGTTCACTTGATATGAAAGCGTGTGCGTGATGGATGAATCGAAGCCCGCGACGGTAGTGAAGACGCCGCTGTCCGCGCCGCCGATAATGAGGCGCAAACTGCCGGTGCGGTCGATCGTTAGGCCGGTGAAATTGTTGAAGCAATGCGCAGATCCGCCGCTACCGAGAGCGACCGAGCTGAAAAAGCCGAGACCGGCGCCGCGATGGATGTTGTTCGCTTGTGTTTCGGTTTGGCTACTGATGTTAAAGTCGATCGACAATTGAAACTGCGTCGCGCTCGCGATGTTGAGATTAATGGCGATGCCAGCGTCCGCCCCGACGCGCGCCATGTTCGATTGAATGTCCGCTTCGTACGGTATGCCGCCGGTGAATCCGCCAACGGTGCTGACGTTGCCATTGCCGGCGTAAGCGGTTCCCGGAACGTCAGTCGGCGATGGGAATCGGCCGAGGAGCGCGGTGTTATCGGCAGCGGTGAACGTGTCGTCGATGATCAACGCCGCCGTCGCGCTAGTTTGAAGTGCGTACACGACCAGCGCCGCGCTGAGCATGGCGGCAAAGCGCGTCGTTAGGCGAAAAACAACGGGATGGGACTGCATCGAGGCGTGAAACTCGCCTCTTTTAATGCAGCTAGTATGCCAGCGCGCGCGCTTTGAAGCGTCATTTCGACGCCGGCACGTCGCTCGGGTCCCCGAGTAATTCCCAGCGTTGCAACGCGATCGGCACATTTCCGTTCTTCCAAATAAAGTCGTGAAACGCGCGCAGATTAAATTTATCGCCCTGTTTCATGCGCGCCTCCGCGAGAAGTTTTGTGATCTGCAATTTTCCGATTTGATACGTGATCGCCTGGCCGGGGCCGGTCGAGAACGCGATCGCTTCCTGTCGCGCTGTTGCGGAATCCATCGGCACTTTTTCTTCGAGATATTTCGCCGCTTGCTCGAGTGTGAATTGACCGAGCGCGAGTTTCACATCGACCTCCACGCGTAGCGCGCGCAGGCGCATGAAATTGTAAATGATCTCACGCGTGTGCGGGCTGTCGTCGAACAAACCGGCCTGCAACATCATCTCCTCCGCGTAAAAGCCGATGCCTTCGTTCGCGCCCGAGTCGTAGTAATGTCGCCGAATCGGGTCTTCGTGTTTCCACGAAAGACAAAGCTGGAAATAGTGGCCGGGAATTCCTTCGTGCACCGTGAGTGGTTGCGGATCCTGCGCGGTTGCGCGCATAAAATAACCGGCACTTGCCGAGGGCGGATCGACATAGCGAATGCAGTTCTCTTTTAATCGCGACCGCGAAGTGAAGTCGTCGTTCTCACCAAAACCGAGAGCGCCTAAATATTCCGGCATCGGCCGCAGAGTGTAATGCTGCATCCAATCGGGAACGCTGAGGACGTTGCGCTCAACCAGAAATTTTCTGATCTGCGATTCCTTCGCCGCCGTGTCGGCGATCCAATTGTCGATCTTGTTCGCGATTTTCAGCGGCGGGACGTTTTTGTTCCGGTTCTTTTCGTACGCTTCGAAGGCAACCGCGCGGCTCCATTCCTGATTTCCCATCGCCAGTAATTCTTCCGGCGTGAACGGCATCATCGCGACATTGCGCAAAAACCAAACGTAGGCGTCACGACCGATCGCGGTCTCGTTAGGCAACTGCGGCAGCTTCTCTTTCAGTTGCGCTTGAAACTTTTCGAGCGCATCCGCGGCACGCTCGCACGCGGAGCTCAGCTCTGCCGGCTTTAACGTTGTCGATCTTACGAGTGAGCCCGCCATCTTGCGCAGACGCTCACGAATGCCGTCGAGATTCTGAATCGCAACTGAGGCAAACGGCGCCGGCGGGTTGTCGAGGTTCTCCGCGCCCTGCTGCAGAATCGACGGAATATTTTCGACGCGCGTGAGAATCTCGCGACTGCGCGCTTCGTCGTACGGCGCTGGCACCGTCAGCGCTTCGACCAGCGCGGTCAGCGTCTGCTCGATGTAAAAATTCGGATCGCGTTTCCAGCGCGGACTGCGCTCGAGCTCCCAATGCACGCGTGCCAGCGCCGACCCGGTCAATCGATAATCGACCTGCTGCGGAGTCGACGCATTGTTCATGTCGATCTTGCGCAAGCGCTCATCGAATTGCGCGAGATCAGCCGCGCGTTTGTCGATGCTTGCGCGCGACCACTCACGTGTTCCGCCCGGCCGCTCCATTCGATTCACATCATCGCCGCTGAAGGGCGCGTATTGCGCGCGCCATTTCCAAAAATCATCCGCAAGTTGTGGTAACGAGTCGGCGCGAATCGTTGTCGCGAACAGCACCGCAATGGCGAAAACCTTCATGTCGATCTTAGCGTAAGGGCAGCTGAATCGCGCTGGCGTGCTGCGCATCGTGCAAAATCTGCACGTGACACGTGCGCGCGTCCTTCGCCGTTTCGTCAGCGACGATTCCGCCGGAGCAATAATTCTTTTGCCAGAAGATTGAGTTCACCGCCGTGACGACGAGCCGCAATCGGCTCCCTTTCATCAAACGCCGCGCGACGAACAGGCCCGGATTGAAATCGCATTTCACGATCTCGCCCGGCTTAACGAGTTTCGCTTCGCGCAACGATTCGCGATAGCGCAACCGGCGTTGATCGCTCCAGATCGAAATACTCGTTCCGTCCGGCTGGATTTCGTAGAGGTCGCACTCAAGATCGACATCGGGTGTGTCGATCGAGACCCACAACGTCGTCGCCGGGCAACCGATGAGCGGCGTTTCGTTGGGCAACGGCTCGGTGTGATAAACGAGACCGTCACCGCCGATGCTCAGTGGAAATGTCTGATCGAGCCCCGCGGTTTTGTCTTTTGGTTCGACGCCTTCGACAAATTCACCGCGCTTGGTGTCGAGCGGATCGTAAACAAATTTGTCGACGCCGCTCTGCGGTTGTTTGTCGATCAACGCGCCGGAACGGAAGACGCCGTTGGCGTCGCCGTCTTTGGAATCGAAGTAAAATGTTTTCGGATTAGCGACTAACGAATCGAGACTGTCGGCGTATTTCCATTCGCCATTCGCGCCACTGTTTCCCGGCGCGATCACATAGTAGGCGACCTGGTTTTTGAGGAACTCCGGCTTCGGACCGGATTTCATCGTCCAGTCGTACCATTCACGATGCAGATTGTTAAGATCGACAATCGCACCTGGGCCGAACTTCACGCCGGCCACTTCGTCCGTGGGCGTGCGCGTGCCCGGATGGTCCCACGGGCCGATGATGAGAAAATGTTTCGCGCGCGCGGTCGGCGAAGCGTTCGCCATGTGGTCGCGATAAAACGTGAGCGCGCCAAGTTCATCGCCATCGTATTGCCCGGTGAGCGACAAGATCGGCATGTCGATCTTTTTGAATTGCTCGGGGCTCGGCACCATCGCGTCGTAATACGCGTCGGAAGTCGGATGTTTGAGAACGCGTTGAAAACTCACGTTCGGATTGCCGACGAACGAATCGAGCGTCTTGAACGCGATGTGTATCTTGTAGGCGTCGAGAAATTTCACGCGCCAGAATTTTGAATCGCCGAACAAATTTACCTGGCCGGCTTTGCCGCTTGTGTAGGTGAACCATTGCATGTCGTAGAGCTGGCCGATGTTGAGATACGACGGGTAATCGAGTGGCGGATGCGCCGACGCGACCGGCACGATGGTCGTTAGGCCGCGTGGAAGTTCTTTCGCGGTCGCCCATTGATCGAAACCCGCGTATGAGCCTCCCCACATCGCGACCTTTCCATCGCAGAATGATTGTTGCGCCAGCCACTCGACGACGTCGTGACCATCGCGCGGCTCTTGCGCAAACGGCTCGAAATCGCCGGCGGAATTTCCGCGCCCGCGTACATCGACAAGTGCGAACACATAACCGTGCGACGCGAAATAGGCCGCGCGCGCATGATACGTGTCGGAGATATACGGCGTGAGTGTGAAGACGACCGGTGTCTTCGGCGGCGCGTCGTTAGGCGATTTCGGCAAATACAAAGTCGCGTTCAGCTCGATCTTGTCGCGCATCGGGATCTTCACGCCCCAGCGGATGTCGTAATCAGTCGGTGCCGCGCTCGGCGATGGTTTCGGCTCCGGCGAAATCGGCGGTGGCGTTTGCGCGAATGTTTTGAGCGCGATCAACAACGCAATCGTGACAATGAGAACGAGACAACCAAGCGGCCGAGGTTTCATGCAAGCGATTCAACCGAAGCGCGGCGAGACAGACAAGGCGTTCTTTCTTGCCGCTGCACGCGATATTTTTTAAACCGGACGAATGCGCACTCCTTCTCTTTTCGCTGTCGCCGTTTTGTTATTGTCGATCTTGCCCGGTCACGCGGCCGATCAAACGATCGTGCTCAAAGCCGCGCGCATGTTCGATGGGAAATCGTTGCAACAGAATGCGACCGTCGTTGTGCAAGGCGACAAGATCGCCGCGATCGGCGGCCAAGCGCCCGCTGATGCGCAGGTGATCGATCTCGGTGACGTTACGCTTTCGCCCGGATTCATGGACGCGCACTCACACGTGACGTTGCAATTCTGGGGCGACTTCAACCGGCGCCGACTCGATGAGCTCGACATGAATGTTTCCGAGCATGCGCTGCGCGCGACGACCTATGCGCGCGCGACGGTCGAAGCTGGATTCACGACCGTGCGCGATCTCGGCAGTCGATTCGTCGGAAGTCCGGAGCGCGTCGACGTCGCATTGCGCAACGCGATTAATAAAGGCTACGTCGTCGGGCCGCGCATGCTCGTGGCGACGAAAGGAATTGGCGCGACCGGCGGACATTTCGATCCGACCGGTGGATTTCGCGACATGTTGTTCAATCGCGAACCGGACGCGGCAGATGGAATTGCCGATGGGCCGGCGGAAATTCGCAAAGCCGTTCGCTTCGAAGTGAAGAACGGCGCCGATGTGATCAAGGCCGCGGTATCGGGCGGCGTGCTGTCGTTAGCCGATGAAGTCGATACGCCGCAATTCACGCCCGAGGAAATGAAGGCGTTAGTCGATGAATGTCATCGGCTGCGCAAGAAAGTGGCGGTGCATTGCCATGGCGATCAGGCGGCAAAGGATGCGATCGAAGCCGGCGTTGATTCAATCGAGCACGGTTCGTTTTTGAAACCGGAGACGCTGCAGATGATGAAAACGAAAGGGACGTTTCTCGTGCCGACATTGATGGCGACCGAGTGGATCATGGGCAAGATCGACAACTACCCGCCGGCGCTTCAGGCGAAGGCGAAAGCGGCGGGCGCGGCGCGCTCGGAAATGTTTCGCAACGCGGTCAAACTCGGCGTGAAGATTGGTCTAGGCACAGACTCGGCCGTATTTCCGCACGGGATGAACGCAAAAGAATTCAAACTCATGGTCGACCTCGGCATGACGCCACTCGATGCGTTGAAAGCGGGAACGTCGGCTGATGCGGAGTTGTTAGGGATCGCGCAGAAAGTCGGCACGCTCGAAAAAGGAAAGCTCGCCGACATCGTCGCGATTCCCGGCGATCCGACTAACGATATCACCGCGACGGAACGGGTCACGTTTGTGATGAAGGAAGGAAAAATTATCCGCAACGGCACGCCGCCGTTCCAGATTTCTGCAAGATCGACAACGGAAGAGCCGGCGTCGATGCCTGCGGACTAGGCACCGACGCGCGGCGTCCACCGAATCCTGCCTGGCGATTAGTGCCAGTGACTAACGACCGCGACGGTCGCGCTCGAATCGCTCGCGCGGCCGATGTAATAGAGGGAAACGCCGCCCGCTCCGTAAACTGGGTAGAACGTGTAAGGCTGGCCTTCGATGAAAATGGGATTGTCCCAATCGATGCGCGTGGGGCGCGTGACTGATTGCGAGCTCACCGAGAGTGTGTCGTTGAAACTGAATCGTCCATCGCGGACATCGCCGCGCACATCGTACGGCGTGTAACGCCAACTGCGGACAGAGTTCGACGGAAACCAATCCTGCGAGACGACTTCGCTTTCGCTCAAACCCGCTGACGGAATGACGCGGCTAACGGTCGTGCGCGTGCCGATGGGATCGACGAACCCGGCCTGGATGTGATCTTCGCCGGCGAAACGGTAGGAGTTGAACGCGATCTCGTAATCGAGGCCGCCCCATTCGCTCAGATTCACAGGATGACCGAACGCGACGTTGAAGACGTGCACGCGCGGGCCATGACGATGCGTCATCGATTCGATCGGCGCGCCGGCTTCACGTGGAGATGTCGATCTTGCAACGGTCGCCGCTTCTTCTTTCGAAGCGACGAGACTCGAACTGCGCAATGACGAAACGAGCGAATCGCTCGCGCCTTGCGATTTGAGTTTGCTCTCCTGATCGCTGGTAAGCGGTTGCATCAATTTGCGGCGCGACACTTCATCTTTGATCGATGCATCGCTCTCATGCGCGCGGACCAGGAGCGAGAGTTCTTTGAAATCGACCGGCCGCGCGCCGGCGATGGGCACTGCTATCAGCACCCCGAGGATGATAAATAAACTATAACGTGCGGGGTTGTTCATACTGAGTCGTTTTATCAGAGCAAAATGGCTTTTGACAATCTTAAAAGCGCCGGTAATCTGCACGCCTTGCCGCGGAATTCGCGGCGGGAAATTTAAGCAGGAGCTTGTCTGCGGAATCGCAGCGGGCGTTTGAACTGCATCAAACACATGGCTACAAATCGAAGCAAAAGATATCGCGCTGCCGCCGAGCAGTTGGATCGCAAGAAGAATTACAATCTCAACGACGCGGTCGCGACGTTGAAGAAATTTCCGCCGACGAAGTTTGATCAGACGGTGACGGTTTCGTTCCGGCTCGGTGTCGATCCAAAACAATCGGATCAAATGGTACGCGGCACGTGTCCGTTGCCGCATGGCAGCGGAAAGAACGTCCGCGTGCTCGTATTCGCGGAAGGCGCGGCGGCGAAAGCAGCGCAGGAAGCCGGCGCGGAGTACGTCGGGTTCAAAGATTTGATCCAGAAAGTGCAGGAAGGTTTTCAGGATTTCGATGTCGCAGTGGCGACGCCGACGGCGATGGCGGAAGTGCGCAAGCTCGGAAAAGTTTTAGGACCGCGCGGATTAATGCCGAATCCGAAAACCGGAACGGTGACAGACGACACGGCGAAGGCTGTGACGGAAGTGAAGGCCGGGCGCGTGGAATTCAAGTTGGATAAGAACGGCAATGTCGCGGTGCCGGTTGGAAAATTTTCGTTTGATGAACAAAAACTGGTGGAGAACGGAACTGCCGTCATCGACGCGGTGGTGAAAGCGCGGCCGGCCACAGCGAAGGGGCGATTTTTGGAAGCGATGACGTTGAGTGCTACGATGTCGCCCGGCATTCCGGTGGATCCCTCGCCGTACGTGACTGTTTGATGCAAGATCGACAATTGTAAGATCGACAATATGAGACCCGAAAAAGCCAGCATCGTTTCCGATTTGAAGGAAAAGCTTTCGCAATCGCCGTTCATCATCGTGGCCGATTACCAGAAGATGAACGTGAATCATTTCGCCGATCTGCGGACGCGTCTGGCCGCGAACGGCGCGGAAGTGCACGTGGTGAAGAATAGTTTTCTGCGGCGCGCGATCAGCGACTCGGGCTTGCCGGATGTGGCGGAGCAATTGACCGGACAGACGGCGGTGGTGACTGGCGATAAAGACGCGGCGCCGGTGGCGAAGATTCTCAAGACCTTCGCCGGCGAATTTAAAGTGGCGGCGGTGAAGGTTGGCATCGTCGACAAAGCGGTGTTGTCGACGCAGCAGATTAATCAATTGGCGGATTTGCCGCCGCGTGATGTTTTACTCGCGCAGTTGTTAGGCTTGCTCATGTCGCCGGCGACCAAGCTCGTTCGTTTGTTGAACGAGCCGGCATCGGCCCTGGCCAGATTATTGAACGCCAAGGCGGCGAAGATGCCGGCTCAGCCTGTGGCCGCGGAGCCGACACCGCCGGCGGAGGAGAAAGTAGAAGCGGCAAAAGTTGAAGCGGCGGCTCCGGAAGTTGCGCCGACGGCGGAAGCAGCAAAAGAGGAGATGCCGAAGGAGGAAGCGCCAAAAGAGGAAGCGCCGAAGGAGGAAGGACCAGCTCCAGAAGCGGCCGGATAAATTTTCGTTAGGCGATTGCCTAACGAGCAACAAAACGAAACAAACGTCCGCCCCGAAAGCTTTCGGGGTTAAATCTTCGAAGGCTTTCGAAGGCGGCGAACCGAGGAAAAGAAAATGGCAGATACAGCGAAAATCGTGGAGCAACTGAGCGGACTGACCGTGTTAGAGGTTGCTGGATTGGTTAAGGAACTCGAAGACAAATGGGGCGTGAGTGCGGCGGCGCCAGTGGCAATGGCGGCAGCGCCTGCAGCCGGCGGCGGAGCAGCAGCACCTGCGGCCGAAGAGAAGACGACGTTCGACGTGATCCTGAAGGAAATGGGAGCGAACAAGATCGGCGTGATCAAGGAAGTTCGCGGCGCAGTTCCGGGACTTGGACTCGCAGAAGCGAAGGCGCTGGTGGAAGGCGCGCCCAAGACAATCAAGGAAGGCGTGACCAAAGCGGAGGCCGACGAGATCAAGAAAAAGGTCGAGGCGGCGGGGGCGAAGGTCGAAATTAAGTAAACAATTTTGCCGGCGAGTTGATTGTCGATCTTGCGCGACAAGATCGACAATCGCTCGAGCGGAAAAGTTTTTTGTTGCGCACGCGATGAGTACGTGGCAGAAGGTTTGGTCAGTTAGAAGTAGACAGGCAGATTTATTTTTAACCGCGCGGACGACGGACAAATTTTAGGCAGGCAACGGAACGGTGGAGGTCAATTTGACAGGTCACTGATCCGCTGCCATTTTTGTCGTCTTCGCACCGGGCGAAAACTGTAAGAACCCCAGACACTCGCGGTGTCTTCAATAGCGGCGCGAGTTCCAGCGTTGGAGAAGGAATAATTTTATGTCAGAACGCGCAGAACGTATCCACTTCGGCAGCATCAAAGAGGCCATCGACCCGCCGAATCTTATCGAGGTCCAATTAAACTCGTATGTCGATTTTCTGCAGAAGGACGTTCAGTTTAGCAAACGCAAGAACTACGGCCTGCAAGCCGTGTTCAAGGAAGTTTTCCCGATCGAGAGCTACGACGAGAAAGCGGTGCTCGATTTTTCGCATTATGAAATTGGCGAGCCGAAGCTGACCGCGCTGGAAGCGCAGCGCGAAAGCCAAACCTACAGCGCGCCACTTCATGTAACGTTCCAGTTGCGCGAGGAGCGCGGGACGAAAGAAGAAAAAGTTTACATGGGCGAAATCCCGCTCATGACGGCGCAGGGGACGTTCGTTATCAATGGCGCGGAGCGCGTGGTCGTTTCGCAATTGCATCGCTCGCCCGGTATCGCGTTCGAATCGAGCATCCACTTGAACGGCAAAGTGCTTTACAGCTTCCGCATTATTCCGGACCGCGGCTCGTGGCTGGAAGTGCAATTCGATACCGCCGACTTGCTTTATATTTATCTCGATCGCCGCAAACGCCGGCGGAAATTTTTGGCGACGACGTTCCTACGCGCGCTTGGTTACGGCAGCGATGAGGAAGTCATCAAGCTTTTCTACAACATCGAGAATCTGAAACTGAGTGAGAAGCTCGATGAAGAGAAGCTTGCGACGAAAGTTCTAACAGCGGAAGTGCGCGACGGCGAAGTGACGGTCGCGCGCCCGTATGAGCCGCTCACGCTCGCGACGGTGCGCGACATCATGAAGCTCGGCGTTAAAGAGGTGAAGGTGATCGACATCTCGAATGACGACACCGTGGTTAAGGCGTTGAAGAAGGATCCGGCGCACGATCAAGAGGAAGCGCTGAAGGATATTTATCGCAGATTGCGGCCTGGTGATCCGCCGACGGTGGCGAATGCGCGTGCGTTGTTGAAAAGATTATTTTTCGATCCGAAGAAATACGATCTCGGACGCGTCGGCCGATACAAACTGAATCAGAAGCTCGGGATAGATGTCGATCTTACGGAACGCATTCTTACCGACAAAGATTTCATCGCGGCAATCAAATATCTGATCAATCTCCGCCGTGGCG
>JBEEGX010000236.1:0-3575 GCA_041167105.1 Verrucomicrobiota bacterium | reverse complement strand
TCACATCGTGATTGACGGTGAGTTGTTGAATGACTTCGCGGCCGAAGGCGCGCGCGTCGCGGTCCATGGCGTTCTTGCGCGAATAAAGCCACCACGCGCCCGCACCGATGATCGCGAGCACGATGATGATAAGGACGAGGCCTTCACCGTTAGATCGACATCTACCTTTGGAAATTTTCATATTCAGTAACCGAATCCAATTCCTTTAATGACTTGGCCGTCGCGAATCAAGGCTGCGTGTTTCTGAAAACCGGTGTAAAAGCCCAAGCGATTGCGCGCATTCACCTTGAAATTAACGAGCCAACCGTAGAGGTGTTCGCCGTTTTTGCCCCGGTCGGTGCAGATCGGTTCCCCTTCCCATTCGATCTTCGCGGTATTGGCGTCGACCAGATTCGCCTGCATCCAATTCCAAACAATTTCTTTGTAGAGTTTCGGAAATGGACCGCACGCTGCAGGAGCGGGCGGCGGAGTTTGCTGCGCACTTGTGACGAGCGCCGTCGCGAACAGCGCTGCGCAAAGAAAGATCGACAATCGTTTCACGCGCATAACGAAAAAGTGGCGTAGCGGCCAGAGGCCGTCCAGCACGCAATGCTTTTCTTTTTCGCCGGCGTTTTCTATGGATGCCGTGATGAAAGGCGCGCTCTTCGTTTTAATTTTGGTTTCCGCGGCGAACACGCTATTCGCCGTCCAACCGGAGCCGTCGCCGGCCGCGCCCGCTGCGGCGATTATTTCGCCGGATAATGCGCAAACGTTCGACCCGGCCGCCGCGACCAAAGCGTGGCTCGACACGGTGCCGGCGGATAAGCGCGCAAAGTCCGACGCATATTTTGAAGGCGGCTACTGGCTCTTGCTCTGGGATTTTCTGCTCGGCGCCGCCATCTCGATCTTGCTTTTGCAATCGCGCATCTCCGCGCGCCTGCGCGACTTCGCCGAGCGCACTACGCAATCAAAATCGCTCCAGGTCATTCTCTACGTTGTCCCGTTTGTCCTCATCATCGCCGCGCTCAGTTTTCCGATGACGGTTTACGAACAGTTTTATCGCGAACATAAATATGGTTTGGCCACGCAAACATTCGGGCCGTGGTTCGGCGACCAGCTCAAAGCATTGCTCGTCGCGCTTATTGGCCTAACGATTGCGCTCGTCTTTCTCTATCGCGGTCTACACCGCTCTCCGCGCACATGGTGGATTTGGGGCGCGGGCTTCGCGACCGCCTTCTCCTTGCTCGCCAGTTTCATCGCACCGGTCTTTGTCTTTCCGCTCTTCAATAAATACACACCGCTGACCGATCCGAAAATTCGCGACCCGATTCTCGCGATGGCCCGCGCCAATCAAATTCCGGTGACGCAGGTTTTTGTCGTTGACGCTTCGCGCCAAACCACACGCGTGAGTGCGAACGTTGCCGGCGCCTTCGGCACCACGCGCATCGCGCTGAACGACAATTTGCTCAATCAATGCACGCTTGCCGAAATTCGCGAAGTGATGGGACACGAAATGGGCCATTACGTTCTCAACCATGGCGGCAAGCTCACCATGTATTCGGCGATTTTATTTTTTATCGCATTCGCGTTGATTAACGTCTTGTTCAACGTGGCGAGCCGAAGATGGGGAGAACGTTGGGGTGTGCGCGGCATTAGCGATCTCGCCGGCCTGCCGTTGTTCGGGTTAATCTTGAGCGCACTCCTTTTCGTCGGCACGCCGGTCACGAACACCGTGACACGTATTACCGAGCGTGAAGCGGATCAATTTGGTCTGAATACTTCGCGTGAGCCCGACGGCTTTGCCCGGACCGCGCTTAAGCTCGGCGCCTATCGCAAATTAAATCCGGGACCGATCGAGGAATTTATTTTCTTCGATCATCCGAGCGGCCGCGCGCGCATTCGCATGGCGATGGATTGGAAAGCGGCGCAATTGCCGTGCGGTGAAGTTGTCCATCTTGCAAGATCGACAACGGCTCGTTAGGCGTCGGCGTTGTTTCCAAACGCCAGAATCGGTGCGTCGCCGGGAGAGCGAAGGGATCGTCCACGATGCGGTCTTCCCAAATGGACGTCGCCGGCGCGAGCAACGTTTGGTCCGGCCAGCTCATGAGATCGGTCGAGCGAAAGAGAGTAAACGCCGCGCCGCGCGGAGCGAGAAAATGCAGCCGCGCGGACCCGCCTGAAAGATCGACAGTGGACAAGTCGAGGCGCGGCGGAAATTTTCTCAGGGCAATCGGATTGCCTTCGCTCCAGACCGTAAGCGCGAACTGGAAAAATGCCGGCAGGCGTCCGCTCCAGGCCGCTTCGTTGTGAACGGCGCCGCACTGCGGCCACATCAGAAGGTCCGAGTTTACGGCGTAGCCATCGCCCAGCCACGTGTTGTAAACCCTGAGCGCATCTTCCCAATAAATTTCTGAGCTGCTCTGCGACGATGAGCTTTCACTGCTGCCGATGTCCATGTAGATGACGAGCGGCAGCTTCGGTGCGGGGGTGAGGGTGTCGGTAATGAAGTGCGGCGCGGACCAGAACGCGGGCGAGAAGACGCCGATTTTTCCAAACGTGCCGCTGTTCGTCATCCCGATGTAAGCGGTGACAACTCCGCCTAACGACGAACCCGCCGTGATATTGGCCGCGGGCACGGCCGGTTGCCCCGGCTGGTTCAATGTGCGGTAATTGTAATCCAGCGTCGGCAAAACATTGTCGCGCATGAATTGCACGAACTTGTCGGCCTTGCCCGTTGGCTGGCCGGAAATTTGGTCGCCCGGCGGAATGTATTCGGACATGCGATCGCCGGTGTTGTCGATGCCGACGACGATCGCTTCCCGCATTCTTCCCTGCGAAATCTCGTAAGTGGCGATGCGATCGGCATCCCATGTTCCGAAACTGCCGCCGGGAAAGAAAACATTCTGGCCGTCCTGAAAATAAACGACTGGGTAACGCTTGCTCGTTTTCTGCACGTAGCCGCGCGGAAGATAGATGTGGATGTAACGCTCGAGGATGCCGCTGACCGTGCTCCCGACCAAGCGATGCTCGATCGTCGGCGTCGAAACCGCGGCCGGTGGATCGTAATTGTAAACCTGTCCATCCTGAACCGTGAAAACGTCGAGCCGCGTCCGATAATTGTAGGGCGGCGACATCGATTGATACGGAACCGGAACGGCCGGCGCTGCTCCTTGTTGCGGATTTTGCGGCGGAGCCGGCGCGTTATCGTAATGACCGGCGCCGTCGGTAAAGATGAATTCCATTTCGTCGCCGGGCGCAGCGACGTTGCCGACTTCATAAACGCTTTCGCTGACGGTGCGCCCCTGACCGACGCGCGGCATCCCAGCCGTCGTCCACGCGCCATTCTGCGTGATGTCACGAAAGAAAAGATTCGCCGTGCTCCAGGACGAAAGATAGCGAATGACTTTTCCGGAATACGGCGGACCGGCCGCTGATGGAACCGTTAGGCTGATCGGCGAGGAGATCGCGGTAGAATTTCCGCCGCAATATTCGCTCGTCGAGATGGCATGACTGACGTAGCTGAAATTTAAGGGCGCGCCCGCCTCGACCGCAATCGATCCCGACCAAACATTTCCAGACGACCAATGCAACTTCAC
>JBEEGX010000235.1:0-20899 GCA_041167105.1 Verrucomicrobiota bacterium | reverse complement strand
ACCTTGTCGATCGAGGCGATGGTGCAGGACCGCAAAGCTATCCAGGCCGGCACGTCGCATTTTCTCGGGCAGAATTTTGCGCGCGCGAGCGGGATTCAATTTCAAACCCGCGAAGGCAAACAGGAATTCGGTTGGACGACGAGCTGGGGCATGAGCACGCGCATGGTCGGGACCGTCGTGATGACGCACGGCGATGATGACGGAATCGTTCTGCCGCCGCGCATCGCGCCCACGCAAATCATGATCTTGCCGATCACGCCGAAGGAGGAGACGCGCGCGCAAGTTTTGGAAGCGTGCGACCGGCTCGCGCTGCAATTGCGTGAAAAGCGATATGTCGATCTTGCATTAGAAGTGGAGGTTGATAAGCGCGATCTCGGCGGCGGCGCCAAGAACTGGGAATGGATCAAAAAAGGTGTGCCGGTGCGCGTCGAGCTCGGTCCGCGCGATCTCGAAAAAAATTCCGTCGCGGTCAGCCGGCGCGATCAGCCGGTGAAAGAAAAACAATTCATGTCGATGCAGGAATTCGTCGCGACTGCGCCCGAGATGTTGATGTCGATCCAACAAAATCTCTACGATCGTGCCTTGAAATTTCGCGACGAGAACACGCGCAAGATCGACAATAAGGAAGATTTCTACGCGTTTTTCACTGCGAAGAATCGCGAGAAACCGGAAATCCATGGCGGCTTCGCCCTCGCGCATTGGAATGGCTCGCGCAAAACCGAGGAGCAGATTAAAAGCGACTTGAAGGTGACCATCCGCGTCATTCCCTTCGACGAAGCAGACCCGGGCCGCTGTATTTTCACCGGCGAACCGAGCTCGCGTCGCGCCGTTTGGGCGAAAGCATATTAGGGAAGTCCGGTCCCGGACTTCGATTTCACTAACCCAATATCCGTGCTGTTCAGATTGCCGTCCGCCGTCAGGTCTTCGCGGAAATTCGAACTGGTCACGAATTGACCCGATTGTGATTTGGTTTGCGCGATATCGGTGGAGTTAACGACTCCGTCGCCCGTCGTGTCGCCCACGAGCACGCTCATTGAACGGTCAACGATACTGCTAACGTTGCCGGAGGCATCGTGCACATTCGTTAGGCTTACCTTGATCGTTTGGCCATTGGTCACGCCGGTCAGGTTAACGATGTATTTATGCGCATCACTGCTGTCGATGTTGTTGCTGCTCACTGATCCAGTCCCGCTGGTTACCCTCGCACCGTCAACGCTCGTAAGAGGATTGATGAAGGTGAAGACGAGCGTGTAATCATCGTTCGCGCCGCCGCTGCGGCATTCGATTCCAGGCGAGCCTGTGAGCGGAAGATCGACATCGAACGTGCCGGCATTGCCATGGACTTTTCTGGACACGACCGCGCTTAATTGCACTGGCGACACTGCGTAATGCTCCGTAAGCGTCTGAGAGACGCCGCCGTTGCCGTAGTAGCCGACGGCCCAGCACTCCAATGCCGACACGCACGTCACGCCGTAGAGGAAATCGCTCCCGTTAGGATTGGGGTTGGGCGAACTGACGATGGCCCAAGAGGTGCCGTCCCAGCGCTCGACCAGTGTCTTACTGGCGTAACCGACGGCCCAGCACTCCGATGCCGACACGCATGTTACGCCATAGAGGATGCCCAACGGATTGCTGGGATCGGCGGGTGAGCTGACGATGGTCCATGAGGCGCCATCCCAGTGCTCGATCAGGGTCTGGTCGAGGGTGGTGACGCTGCCGACGTTGTGGTAGCCGACAGCCCAGCAGTTGGACGCCGATGCGCACGCCACGCTGGTGACAAAGTTCCTCAGCTCAGCGTTCGTGTTAGGTGAGCTGACGAGGGTCCAGGAGGTGCCGTCCCATCGCTCGATCAGCGTCTGAGTGGCGCTGCCAGTGCCGGCACCTAGGGTTGTGGAATAGCCGACGGCCCAGCAGTTCGACCCCGAGACGCAGGTCACGCCATAGAGGAGGTTGCTCGGCGGAGCGATGGTGTTGGGCGAGTTGACGATCGTCCACGAGGTCCCGTCCCAGTGCTCGATCAGCGTCTGATAGAGGCTGGTAACGCTGGGTATGTTGTTGTAGAAAAAGCCGACGGCCCAGCAATCGGACGCTGACACACACGTCACGCCCCGGAGGGCGTTGCCCTCCGCAGTGTTGGGAGAGCTGACGATGGCCCACGAGGTGCCGTCCCATCGCTCGATCACCGTCTGCGTCACGGCACCATTGCCGCCGTAGCCGACTGCCCAGCAGTCTGACGCGGACACACAGGTCACGCCCACGAGGACGTTGAAATCCGTAGTGCTGGTGTTGGGCGAGACGATGGTCCACGAGGTCCCGTCCCAATGTTCGATCAGGCTGTGAACCACGCTCGGATTGATGGAGTAGCCGACGGCCCAGCAGTCGGACGCTGACACGCAGGCCACGCCCAAGAGGAGGTTATACTCTGTGGCGCTGGTGTTGGGTGACGCGACGATCGACCAGTCAGCCGCCGCCCCTGAAGCGAGCGGCAGGCTCTCAGAAGCAGCGGGCTGCGGCACGTTTAACGGAGCGAGTTGTTGGTTGCTCGACCTTGGATGCCCCAGCGAGTCGGCGCCAGGTGCCGCTTCTAGCCGAAGCGGCATCCCCGCAACGGCCAGAAACCCGGCGATCGAGCTGTTGCTTGAGGGATCGCTCTGCCCATTAACAGAAAATTGCGCGCCCGGAGGGAGCGGCACCCCGGGCGGCAGAGCCTCCTTCGCCAAAGTGGCTACGGCGGCTGGGCGATTGGCGTTGCTGCCAGATGTGCTGGGGAAGTTTGCGGGATTAGCCGGCACGCTGCTATCAGCGCGCGACATCTCGATTGGAGGCGTCGCGGCGAAACTGAGCATAGCTAGAAGACCGCTGGCGGAACAAAAAGCAAATGCGAGTAAGACACGCGGATTAAAAATACCGGATTGAGTGTTGCGATTTTTCATTTTGTTTTTCGTTGTTTGCTGACGCTTAGGCCTTCCATTTCATTATTAGGAATCGGATGAGAAAAGGGCTGCCGCACGCGTGCCACCGAAAGGTCGCCGGCTCCGCGATCTCGATGGACGTTAGTTTGCGGTGTAGAGCCATTTTCATGAAAGCGGTAGCGGCCTGCACGCGTTGATCTATTGAGTTGCTTCCGACGAACCGTTCACGTCCCGCACTTTCATTTCTTTGGGACGTGATCCCGCCGACCGTTACGACCAATGCGGTGATCGGCACGGCTCTTTGCCGTCTGAGTTTTTGATACTTTCCCAAGTGTCGAAATCGGCTCCGAGCGCTGCCAAAAATGTTCGAAGACGATGGTGAGGCTTTGGGCCAGTTGGGGGTGCCGGATCATCACGGTTTTCGTCGGCTGGTGCGGCCGAATTAAAGGCATCAGGACAATTTCTGAATCGAAGATCGCGAGCTTATGAGGCAACTCGCCATCATAGATCCGCGCTTCCTCTCCAGCTGCGATCCACTTCGCGAGCGAAGGCTTGTTCTGCGGCGTCTCAATCGCCGCCCGCTCGTAAACACCCCTAAAGCGGACGCCCCGGCGCTGCGCCTTTTGTTGGGCGGGATTTCCTTCGGCCGAAATGAAAATCGGCGCTTTTACAAAAACGTCTACTTCTCGCTGGGCCTCGAATTCCAGTCGTTCGAAGCGCTGGGCAACCGCACGCGGGTCGCGGAGCACCTGAATCACTTCCGCCTCTGCATTGTCAGCTGTCGGCTCGATGATCGACTCAAGCTCCCCAATGAGATCTCCGGCCAGGCGCTCGCGTTGCGAAAGTTTCTCGAGGTGCTCGTCGCGTTCGCGAGCAATGAGCGAGGGCAACGCGTGAGTCGGAGGAATGGCGGTGAAGCGGCTGCCGTATCCCGCCTCCGCCTCCACGATTCCTTTGTGAATAAGGGAGTTGAGGAGCGGATACACCCCGGTTCGCGGAATTCGGGTCGCCCTCGCCAACGCGCTCGCGCCGAGAGTGCCGCCGCTGCGCAAAAGAACCAAATAAATCTGCGCCTCGCCGCTCGAGAGTCCGAAGCTCTCTAGCTTCGCCCGATAAGCGTCATGCATATGTCGTCATTTGTTTTTACATCGTATGCCTGCATTCGCCCGGACGTATGGTCTTACGAATTTTCAACTCCCTAATGATGGTTGCCGCCGCTTTTGCTCGTATTTCGGCGATCAACGACGTGAGATTTTTTCTACGGCGCGCCGGATTCAACGATGCGATAATGCATCTCGCGCGTCGTGTCGGTTGACGCCTGGCGGTGCGCTCGTTTATTTGCGCCGTGTCGATGGAATTGAAACTCTACAGCCGCGAATGGTGCTCGTGGTGCATCGACGCGAAGGAATTCCTGGTCGAGCGCGGTTACAAATTTGTCGTGATCGACGTTGGACAAGATCGACAAGCGTATGAGGAGATGAAGGAACTTTCCGAGCAGACGTATGTGCCGACGCTCGTGGTCGACGACGGTGAAGAGGACAAAGTGCTGGCGAATTTCGATACCGATCAGCTCGAGAAATTTTTGCACGAGCACGGGATCGATCCGTAATGCTTTTCGGCTTTTTTATCACGCTCGGAGTGGCGGTGTTGAGCGTCGCGCTGCGCAGCTTTCAAAGCTCGTTTTCGCAAAAGGTGGGCGCGCTTGGAATTCTGGTCGCGTCGTATCTGCTGGTTTATTTTATCAGCGGGAACGTCTGGCTGGGTTTGTTAGGTGGATTGAGCTGGCTCTTTTTGCCGTGGCTGGAAATTCTCACCCGCATTCGCGCGTTGCGTTTGCCGAAGGAAAAACAATTGCGTCCCAAGTCGGCGCCGAGTTCCGACGTTTTCCCGTCGCTCCATGACATCACGCGCGAGATCGAGAATGAAGGTTTCGCGCAGTTGAACGACGCCGGTTGGGACTGGGAGGATTACCGGCAATTCTTTCGTTTATTTTACAAAGATGAAGATCGCGCGCAGGCGACGATCTGTTTGAACGAGCAACACGATCTGTCCTTTTATTATTTGCGCATCTCGTCGCGGGCGAAGGGCGCGATCTGGACGACGTGGAATTATCCGCTCTCTTACGGCCTCAAACTTACGCCGCAATTTCGCATTAATCGCCAGCGGCCGGACCAATCATTTTGGCAGCTTTACCAAAGTCATCGGCAGTTTTTGCGCGAGAACGATGTCGATCTTGCCACGCTCGAGCTGATGGACGAGGACCGCATCGAGAAGGAAATCGAGAACGATTTGCGCGAGCAGATTGCGCATAACGTCAGCGCCGGAATTCTAAAATCCGCCACCGACACGCACGTGAAATATTCCCTGCGCGGGATGGTTTATCTCTGGTGCCAATTCCTGCTCGACCTCGTTAGGCTGTAACTTGTCGATCTTGCAAGATGTCGATCTTGCACCAACTCACACCTTCATGATCTCGGCTTCTTTGCGCTCGAAATGTTCGTCGATCGATTTGACGAAACGATCGGTCAGCTTCTGCACTTGCGCTTCCAGATCGTGCTGGCCGTCTTCGGTCAGTCCGCCGGATGCTTTCAACTTTTTCGCTTCGTCCATGGCCGAGCGTCGATTTGCGCGCACCCGCACGCGCGCTTCCTCCGCCATTTTGCTCAACGATTTCGCCAGGTCCTTGCGCCGTTCTTCCGAAAGTTCTGGAATGGGCAGCCGGATTATTTTTCCGTCCACCGCCGGTTGGATGCCGATGTTCGATTCCTTGAGCGCGCGTTCGATGTCCTGCACCGTGGCCGCGTCGAACGGCTGAATCACGAGCAGCCGCGCTTCCGGCGTGCTGATGAGCGCAAGTTGTTTCAATTTCATCGTCGATCCATAAGCCTGCACGTCGATGTTCTCGACCAGCGCGGGCGATGCCTTGCCTGTGCGCACGGACGAAAATTCGTGCGTCATGTAATCCACGCTTTTCTCCATCGTCATCTCCGCCTCGAGCAAAATATCGTCGCTGGTCATAAATTAGATTTTCTCCGCCTCGGCCTCGCCGCAAACGATCGTGCCGACTTTTCGCCCGAGCACCGCATCACGAAAATTCGTCGGCTGATTCATATCAAACACGATGATCGGAATTCCGTTGTCCATGCACAGACTGAACGCGGTCGAGTCCATCACTTGCAAACGTTTCGTCATCGCTTCGCTGTAGCTGACGCGATCATAACGCTTCGCGCTCGCGTTCTTTTTCGGGTCGCTGTCATAAACGCCGTCCACTTTCGTCGCTTTCAAAATCACGTCCGCGCGAATCTCGCTCGCGCGCAACGCCGCCGTGGTGTCGGTTGAAAAATACGGATTGCCCGTGCCCGCGACGAAAATGACGACGCGGTTTAATTCAAGATGGCGAATGGCGCGTCCAAGAATGAACGGCTCGGCCACATTTTTCATTTCGATCGCGCTCTGCACGCGCGTTTGCGCGCCGAGCTGCTCAAGCGCGCTTTTGAGCGCCATGCCGTTTATCACCGTCGCGAGCATGCCCATGTAATCGGCCGTGGTGCGATCCATCCCGCGGTCCGCCGCGGCCAATCCGCGCCAAATATTTCCGCCGCCGATGACAACGGCGACCTGCACCCCGAGATCGTGCACCTCGGTGATGCGCTTGGCGATTTCATGGACCACATGCGGCGAAATATTTTCACGCGCGCCCGCTTCGCGTAACGCCTCACCGCTCAACTTCAGCACGATCCGTTTGTAAGCCGGCGCTTCCGTTTTCATGAGCGAGTGAGATGAAACAAGAGCGCCTACACTTTGGAAAGCAAATTGGCGTGGCCGCGCAGAAATTCCGTGGCGCTCATACGTCGCTTTCCTTCGAGCTGAACTTCGCGCAAGGACAACGCGCGATCTTTGGCGGCAATGATCACCTCATCATCGCGATGCCACACGTGTCCCGGTTTTCCGCTAAGATCGACAATCGCTGCCGAGAAGATTTTCAAATTGCGATTGTCGATCTTGGTGAACGCGCCCGGCCAGGGATTGAAAGCGCGGATTTTTCTTTCGATTACTTCCGCGGATTCATTCCAATCGATCGCGCCATCGTCGCGCTTCAATTTCGGTGCGAGCGTCGCTTGCGAATTGTCCTGCGGAATTCGCGGCGCGTTTGGAAATGATTTCAGCGCGTCGAGCAAGGCGTCTGGCGCAATCTGCGCGAGGCGATCGTGCAACGACCCGCCGGTCTCGTCAGGCGATATGTCGATCTTGCGTTGAAGCAAAGCGTCTCCGGTATCGAGTCCTTCATCCATGTACATAATGGTAATGCCGGTCTCGCGATCACCCGCGGCAACGGCGTATTGAATCGGCGCCGCCCCGCGCCAGCGCGGCAACAACGATGCGTGCACATTCAGACAAGCCACGCTCGGAATCTCGAGCACATCGCGCGGAAGAATTTGTCCGTAAGCGACCACGACGATCGCATCCGGCTGCAATGCGCGAATGTCCTCAATCGATTGTCGATCTTTCATTCGCGCCGGTTGCAAGATCGACATCTTCATTTCGAGCGCCGCCTTCTTGATCGGCGGCGCTTCGATGCGCTGATCACGTCCGACCGGTTTGTCCGGTTGCGTTACGACGCCAACGATCTCGTGCTCGGATTCGTGCACAGCCCGCAGCGTCGGCACGCCGATTTCGCCCGTGCCAATAAAGACAATGCGCATTTCGCGCCTAACGAACCTGGGGTCGAAGAGGAATCGCGCGCGTTTTGCGGCGCGGCGGCTGCATTGCCTGCATCATCGCCTTGTCACCGGCGGTGACTTCACGCGAACCGACAGACGAACCGCATTCGGTGCAAAGATAATCGAAAACTTCCTTGTCCGGCAGGACTAGGAGCAAACGCTCGCGCACCGGATGGGTCGCTTTGCACTTGTCGCAGTAAAGGGTCGACGCGGTGAAATTTTCAAACTGCTGCATGTTGTCCGTTCACGCCGTTGACGCTGGCGAGAATGTCGAACAAAACCTTGTGCGGCGCCTGCATCGCGTCAACGACCGTAATGCAGTCCTTCGGATAATAAGTGAGCACCGGCTTCGATTCGTTTTCGTAAACATCGAGGCGGCGCTGGATAACTTCATCGTTCGCATCGTCTAGGCGATTGTCTTTGAGTGCGCGTTTGCGCAGGCGAAAGAACAACGTCTCGCGATTCGGGCAGGCGAGATGAAAAACTTTTTCGACCTCGATCATCGCACCCATGATTTTCGCCTGGCTCACATTTCGCGGAATGCCATCGAGCACGAGCGTATCGATGTCGGGTTTGAATTTGTGCGCGTCGACCGCATTGTCGATCGCTTCCTTCCAAAGTTCGACCGTGATCTCATCCGGCACGAGCTGGCCTTTGCTCGAATAATCCATGAATGCTTTGCCGACATCGCTGCGCGTATCGATCGAGCGAAATACATCGCCGCATGGGCAATGATAAAAACGCGGGATGCTGCCGAGCGTTTTGCCCTGCGTGCCTTTGCCGCTGCCAGGCGCGCCGAAGAGGAGATACGTCTTGTATTTATTCATGGAGGGTCTCGTTATACCGCAAGCGCGGTTGTCATCACAACCGCTGAAATTCGCACCGCGCCCGCCGCGCGGCCGTAAGATCGACAATTATTTTTTCGCGACGACTGGATCGACATTCACGCGCCGACCCTGGCGATCGAAACGCACATTGCCATCGACCAGAGCGAAAATGGTGTAATCACGGCCAAGACCAACATTTTTGCCCGGCGTGAATTTCGTCCCACGCTGGCGAATGATGATATTGCCCGCGACCACCAACTCGCTTCCAAATTTTTTGACGCCAAGCCGCTTGCTGACGCTGTCGCGTCCGTTCTTAACGCTGCCTTGTCCTTTTTTGTGCGCCATGACTACTCGTCCTTCTTCGCTGCTTTCTTCGCGCCGCCGATCGATTTGATCTTCACTCGCGTGAGCTTGCGACGATGACCGACGGTGCGGTGATAACCTTTGCGACGTCTAAATTTAAACGCGATGACCTTTTTGTCTTTGCGCTGCTCGACCACTTCCGCCGTCACTTTGCCTTCGCCGTGCGTGATGTTTTTGCCGTCGACATGCATCAACACCTCGAACGTCGCGCTTTTGCCCGGAGCGAGATCGAGAAGATCGACATCGACCGTGTCGCCTTCCGCGACGCGATACTGCCGACCGCCTGTTTTGATAATTGCGTAAGCCATACGAGAAACGAAAACTCCTGGGGGAAAAGCCGCGCAAATTCACACAGGTGAACGCGGTTGGCAAGTCTCTATTCTCGCTCGGAAATCACCAGGACAATCTCGCCTTTCGGCGGGCGCGCTTCGTAATGCGCCAAAAGTTCGGCCGCGTTGCCGCGGCGAAATTCCTCGAACTTTTTCGTCAGCTCACGCGCCACGCATAGTTGTCGATCTTGCAGGATGTCGATCGAAGCGGTCAGCGTCTTGATTAGGCGGTGAGGGGATTCGAAGAAGATTGTGGTTTCATCTCGCGCCGCGGCCGCGCGCAATTCGCGTTCGCGTCCGCCACTTTTGTTAGGCAAAAATCCGGCGAAGAAAAATTTTTCGGCCGCAAATCCCGAACCGATGAGCGCGGTCACGATCGACGACGGACCCGGAATAATCGTGAATGGCAATTCGCGTTGGATGCATGCGCGAATCAATCGCGCCCCCGGATCGGAAATTCCCGGCGTGCCGGCGTCGGTGATGAGCGCGATGTTTTCGCCGGCGGCGAGGCGCTCGACTAATTGCGCCGTGCGCATCGCTTCGTTGTGCTCGTGAAAACTCACGAATCGCTTGTCGATCTTGTAATGCTTCAACAAAACGCCGGAGTGGCGCGTGTCCTCGGCCGCGACAAGATCGACATCGCGCAAAATTTCGAGCGCGCGCAACGTGATGTCGCCGAGATTTCCGATGGGCGTGGCGATGACGTAGAGCATTAAGATTGAAAACTAAGGCTGTCTTCTCCGTCTAACGCGAAAACTAAAGAGAGGACTAACCATGAAACTACATCGTTGTTTATTTGCATTCATCCCTTTGATCGTCGCCGGCTGCGCGGACGAGCCCGTGCCGGTGGCGACAACCACGACCACGACCACCGAAGTTACCACGACCGGTCCAGCGCCTGTCGTCGGATCGACCCGTGAAGTGCTCGTGACGCAAGCGCCGCCGCCCGTGCGCGTGGAAACGCAAACCGTCGCGCCCGGTCCGAATTACACCTACCAGAAAGGATACTGGCGCTGGACCGGCGCGGGATACACGTGGGCGCCCGGTCATTGGGTCGTTAGGCCGCGCACTACCGCCGTGTGGGTCGAAGGCCACTGGGTGCAACGCGGCAATGGCTGGATCTGGGTTGGCGGACATTGGCGATAAGAATGTCGCGCTGATACCGCGAACGATATTACGAAGGAGCGGTAGCTCGCGAGAGTTGCCGCTCTTTGCATACTTTGAACACAACGGCATCTGTGGCACCTTCTCTGGAACGAATAAAGCTTTGCCGTAATAGCCGTGAAGCCGACTCCGCCATTCTCCCCGAACGCGTTTCCGAAAACGGATTGCTTTTTCCACGCGGGCTTCGGCGAATGGCGCGGCTATTGGTCGCCTTCTGATGATGACGGCGAACCGCGTCCACGAAATCTCGCGCAACAATATCTCATCGAATCCGCGCGCGAACGCGCGACGGAGATGGCGGTGTTCGGACTGGTCGTGCTCGCGTCGGCCTGGCCGGTCATCTACATGATCGTCACCGTGATCAAGCTGCTGCTCAAAGACCGGCCGCTGGACTAACGAATCACGATTCCGCCGACGTACTTGTCGATCTTGCCGATGTCGATCTTGCGCGGCGGCGTCCGTTGCGTGGGAGAAATTCGTCGCGGTGTTCGGGAGTCGATTCCGGCGCGAAGCCGTGACGCATGATGTTTTCAGTAACAACGCGTGGGACGACAAAGTTGAGCAGATAATCGGCGCCGCCCGCTTTTGTTCCGCCGCCGCTCATCTTGAAGCCGCCGAACGGATGCCGGCCGACGACCGCGCCGGTGCAGCTTCTATTTATATAGACGTTGCCCGCGATGATCTCGGCTTTGGCGCGCTCGATGTTCGCGGGACTGCGCGAGAAAAATCCGGCGGTAAGCGCGAACTCGGTCGAGTTTGCAATCTCGATGGCTTCGGTGAGATCGCGCGCTTTGAAAACGCTCAAGACCGGGCCGAAAATTTCTTCGCAGCCGATGCGGAAATCCGGCTGCACATTTGTGAAGATTGTCGGCGGAACGAAAAATCCTTCGTTAGGCACATTGCCCTTTTGGTACGCGAGCGTGGCTTCGCGTTTTCCGATGTCGATGTATTCGAGAATGCGATCGTAGGCGGTCTTGTCGATGACGGGGCCGACGGTGATGCCGGGGTCTTCCGGATTGCCCACGCGTAAACTTGCGGCCGCCGAAAGCAATCGCTGCACGACGCGCGAATAATTTTCCTCCAGCACAATCAAGCGCGAACAGGCCGAACATTTCTGTCCCTGATATCCGAACGCGGAATAAATCGTGTCGACGATCGCTTCGTCGAGGTCGGCATCCGAGTCGATGATGACGGCATTCTTGCCGCCCATTTCGTTGATGACTTTTTTGAGCTCGCGCTGACCGGGGCGCGTTTCGCCGGCACTTTTCCAAATGCGTAGACCAACTTCGCGCGACCCGGTGAACGCGATAAGATCGACATCTTTATGATCGACAAGATGCGCGCCGATGATGGAGCCCTTGCCGGTAAGAAAATTCAAAACGCCGGGCGGAATTCCGGCTTCTTCCATCATCTCCATCAACTTCGACGCGATGATGGCGGATTGTTCCGCCGGTTTCATGATGACGCAATTGCCGGTGACGAGCGCGGCCGTGACCATGCCGGTCAAAATCGCGAGCGGAAAATTCCACGGCGCGATGACGAGCGCGATACCGCGCGGCCAGTAATGATGATAACTTTCTTCGCCGGGGACATGTTGCGTCAATTTCGGCGGCCCGATGAGCCGCATTTGCGCCGCGTAAAACAAACAGAAATCCATCGCCTCGCGAATGTCGCCATCGGCTTCGGCCCAGGCTTTGCCGACTTCGTAAACTTCGATGGCGGAGAGTTCGAAACGGCGGCGGGCCATGATCGCGGCGACGCGTTCGAGTAATCGCGCGCGTTCTTCGAAGGGCGTCCGGCTCCACTTGTCGAATGCGGCTTTCGCGGCTTCGACCGCGCGTTCGGCCTCGGGAATTCCGGCTTCGGATTGATAACCGACGACCTCGTTTGGTTTGCTCGGGTTGATCGAGGCGATGATCGAATCGGTCCAAATTTTTTCGCCGCCGATAGTGAGCGGATATTTTTTGCCTAACGATTGGCGGACTTCGTGCAATGCCGCGCGCATCTTTTCCTGCGTGTCGGGGTAAACGAAATTGGCGAGCGGAGCATTCTTAAACGTGTGACCCGGAGCGGTCTGGCGCGGCGCGCCGTTGTGCGATTGTCGATCTTGCGCGGTCGCCAGCGGCTGCTCGCCATTGGCGCCGAAGAGATCGCGCGGGTCGCGCAAGAGCGATTGCTCAGAAACGTTATCGGAAAATTTCGCGCGCAAGAAACCTTCGTTCGAAGTGTTCTCGAGCAATCGCCTGACGAGATACGACATTCCCGGCAGCAATTCGCCGACGGGCGAATATTCGCGCACGCGATAACCCATATCGACGAGCGCGCGCTTGATCGGGCCGGCCATGCCGTAGAGCAACTGAAATTCGAAACGCGACTTCGGGATGCCTAACGACTCCGCGAGCGCCTGCGCGTGCGCGATGCTGCGAACGTTGTGCGAACCGAATGCGGCGGTGACGATGGCTTCGTTTTCGAGAAGAATGTGCGTCAGGCGCTCGAAAGTCGCGTCGCTCTCCGGTTTTTGCAGATACACCGGGACGGGCCAGCCGTTTTGCGCGGCTTTGATTTTTTCGTAATCCCAATACGCGCCTTTGACCAAACGAACGGTGAAACGCGTGCCGCGCTCGCGGCCCCAATGGATAAGATCGACAAGGTCGTCTTCGGCGTCGCGCAGATACGCTTGAATGACGATGCCGGCGTGCGGCCAATCGCGAAATTCCGGTTCGGTAAAGAGCCGCCGGAAAAGTTCGAGCGTGGTATTTTTGTGCGCGTAACTCTCCATGTCGAAATTCACAAACGCGCCGAGCTCACGCGCGCGGCGAAGGATCGGACGCAACTTCGGCGCGAGATGCGTGATCGCGTCCTCGGGATCGGCCGGATTCATTTGCGAATACAGCGCCGAAATTTTGATCGAGACGTTGACCACCGGAAAGAGGTGTGCGTTTTCGCCTAACGGATCGGTCCAGCCTTCGCATTCGGCGCCGAGATGCTCGAGCAGTTCCATGCAGCGCGCCGCGTATTCGGTCGCTTCCTTTTCGCTCACAACCGCTTCACCGAGAAGATCGACAGTGAAGCCGATGCGTTGCTTGCGCCGCTTGCGCAGCATCTTCATGACATCGCGCGGATTTTTTCCGGCGATGAATTGCCGCGCCATTCCCGAAACATTCCAGCGCAAAACTTGCCCGCTGAGGAACGGCGCGATCTTGGCCAATTGCACGCCGGTGCGAATGAACGGCGTGTAACCGTTGCGCATGTCTTCGAAATATTCCTCGAGATGCCGGACGATGTCGCCGCCGCGATTGAGCGACGCGAGCACATCGACGAAGCGGAACAGCTGCACCTTGAAATACTCATCGCGCATCGAGAGCGCCATCATGCGCTGATAGAAGCCGGCTTTGCTGAAGATCGACTGAGGATGCGCATCGACCAGCCGGAAGATTTCTTCGCCGCGTCTTTCCACTTCGAGCTGGAGCGAACTCATAGGGACGAAAAGCTTACTGCGCCCGTTGCCGCTAGGCAAAGCGGAACAACGGCGCAATTGTTTCGCAGCCGCATCCGGTCATGCGCTGCCGAAAAATCGCACATTTAATTGTCGATCTTACGGCGTTGAACCGGTGACACTTGAGCAAGAACGCGTGCGCGCAGCTCGGAAAAATTTTCACGGGACACACGCACTTTGCCGCCGGCTTCCGATGTAGTCATTGAATCGCGCCCACGAAAACGTCGAACGCTTACGAGTGCTCACATTTTCCGGACGCGAGACAACAACAAAAATTGGGGAGCAAGTAGAGGTGATCTGCCTGGCGAGCCTTAAGAGGCCCAGGGCTCGGAGGTTCGTCAGGCAATCTCTCTATCTTTCGCCGTTGCTCGCGGCGAATTAGTCGATTAGCACAAGATCGACATGGACGTCTCGCGTGGCTTTCACCAATTCGCGAGCGACAATACCGCCGGCATCTGTCCGGAAGCGTTCGCGGCCATCGCGGAAGCGAACCGCGGAGCCGCCGCCGCGTATGGCGATGATGAATGGATGGCGCGGTTGCGCGAACGCGTGCGCGAAATTTTCGACACCGATTGCGAAGTGTTCGTTCTCTTCAACGGAACCGCGGCCAACGCGCTCGCGCTCGCACAACTATGTCGATCTTTTCACAGCGTCGTTTGTCACGCGAATGCGCATATCAACACCGATGAATGCGGCGCGCCGGAATTTTTTTCCGGCGGCGCGAAGCTTCTGCTCGTCGGCGGCGACAACGGTAAGATCGACATCGACCAGGCGCGTGATGTCATCGCGCATCAGCCGGAATTGCACGCGCAAAAGCCGCGCGTCATCAGCATCACGCAAGCGACGGAGTTCGGCACCGTTTACTCGCGCGACGAAATCGCGGCGATGAGTGAGTTCGCACGATCGCGCGAGATGTATCTGCACATGGACGGCGCGCGCTTCGCCAATGCGGTCGCGCAGCTCGACTGCGCGCCAAAAGAAATCACATCGCAGGTGGGCGTGGACGTTCTCTGTTTGGGCGGAACAAAAAACGGTTTGGCCGCGGGCGAGCTGGTCGTGTTTTTCAATAAGGAACTCGCGAAAGAATTTGATTACCGCATCAAGCAAGCGGGACAGCTCGGATCGAAAATGCGTTTTCTCGCGGCCGCGTGGCTCGGTTTGTTAGGCAACGATGTCTGGCTGAAGAACGCGCGACGAGCCAATGACTTTGCGCGACAACTCGCGATGAATCTGCGCGATCAAGCGAAGATCGACATCGTCTTTCCAGTGGAAGCGAACGCGGTCTTCGTTCGCTTCGCGAACGAATTCGCCGCCGCTCTGCAAAAATGCGGCTGGCATTTTTACAAATTCATCGAGCCGGACGTGTATCGTTTGATGTGCTCGTGGGCGACGCGCGGTGAAGATGTCGAGCGATTGGTGAGCGACATTAAACGATTGCGCGGGCTGAGTTCCTAATTGCGCCCGACGTTTCTCCCCGCTATAGAACGCGACGTGAAATTATTGCTGGGTGTCGCGCTCGTGAGCGCGCTTTGCTTGGTCGCTTGCCGCACGACCTATCGCGTGGTCACAGCGCCGGTGCGCATTTTTCATCACGAAAAACCCGAACCGGCGACCGACGTCATCAATCCCGGCACTCCGGTCGCGCCAACGCCGACGCCGGCACCGCGTGTGGTTGAGCGCAGGACGACGGAGCCGGCGCCATCGCGACCAACGCGCACGAGTCAATCAACGCCGAAACCGGCAGCATCGCCGCGCACGGAAACGGCGATTCATTTTCCCACGGCGAAGCCGGTGCCGAGCAAACCGGGTTACGTGTTCAGCCCGTCCGACCCGTCGAATTATGTCGATGTGACCGGTTATCCATCCGGAAGCAAGGTGAAGGATCCGTACTCGGGAAAAATCTTCCTCGTGCCGTAGGGAAAAATGGCAGCGCCGGGTGAAAATGGGCGCAACTCGGTTGACACTCCGCGGTTCTTACAGCGTCTCTCCAACCGCAAATGTCGGCTCAACCCCCACCAAAACCCCCGAACAACCCCAGAAACCTCCGCGCGCATTTCTCACACTCACAGGATTGATTGTCGATCTTGTATGAAAGTCGGCCTGAGCCCCGCGACTCCGCTGGCAAAGACGATTTTCCGCGCCGTGTGCATGATGCCTGCTTATAGAAATTATATGAAGTTCCTCCGCCTCTTGGCCACCGCCGTTGCCACTGTCGCCTGTGCGACGATCGCTTCGGCCTACGTGATCGAAGGACCAAGCTGGTCGAGCAGCTCCGTTACTTTTCAACTGCGGCTAGGCACCGCCGGGCGCACCTTGACCGACGGAAACACTTCGTGGGATGTCGCGGCGCAACCGGGCGTCACCGCATGGAATGCGAACATGGGCTCGCTCCAGCTTATAGCGAACATCAATCCGAGCGCGTCACTGAGTTCCGGCGACGGTATTAACACCATCGGATTTTCGAGCACGGCCAACGGCCAGTCCTTCGGTTCCAGTACGCTCGCGATCACGTTATATCGCTACTCCGGCAGTCGGATGAGCGAGGCGGACATTTACGTGAACACCAAGATGAATTGGGATTCGTATCGCGGATCCCTGCGCTACGGCTCGAATACCTACGCCATCGGCGATGTTCAGCGCGTGTTGATTCATGAGGTCGGGCACGCCATTGGCCTCAATCATCCAGACCAGCACGGTCAGAACGTGGAAGCGATTATGAATTCAATGATCAGCAATCGTTACACGGTTTCGAGTGACGACATCCGCGGCTCGCAATCACTTTACGGCACGGGCCAACCCGCGCCGACGCCAACGCCAACGCCAACGCCAACGCCATCACCATCACCATCACCAAGCCCGACGCCGAATCCGAGTCAGCCGCGCGTGAGCGTCACCGTCGCGCCAGGCACGGCATCGATGGGTAACAGTGCCATCTTCACCATCACACTGGCGGCGGTAAATCAGAACGCGCCGACCACCGTTTCCTATTCGATGAGCGGCAGTGCCGTGCCGGGAACACTCTATTCGTTGAGTCCGTCGGGACAGGTCACCATTCCGGCCGGCGCCAGCTCAGCCAATGTCACCTTAACAGTTTTGAAACGCCCGAAACGCGGAAAGACCGCGGTCATGAACTTGGGCTCGAGCTCCACCTACACCGCATCAGCTCCGAGCACGGCCACGATCACAATCACACGATAACGCTTTTTGAATATCGCCATGAAACTTAAACATTTCGTTCTCCTCAGCGCGTTGTTAGGCGCAGCCGCGACGGCGCGCGCCACCACCGTCATTCCACCGACGTTCGATGAACTTGTCGATCAAGCGGAGGTCATTTTCCAAGGCAGCGTCGCCGACGTGAGATCGCAATGGATCGGCGAAGGGGCGGAGCGTTCGATTGTCAGCTACATCACCTTCGCGGTGGAAGATGCGCTCAAAGGCAACGCCAGCCAGACCTACACCATTCGCATGCTCGGCGGAACGGTTGGCGAAGACACAATGGAAGTGAGCGACGCCCCGCGTTTCCACGTCGGCGATAAAGATATTTTGTTCGTTGAGCACAATGGCAGCCAGTTCGTTCCGCTCGTCGGGATCATGCATGGCCGGTTTCATGTGCGACGCAATCAAGCCGGTGGCGAAGTTGTAACCGATAACAGCGACGAACCAGTGCGCGATGTGACGCGGCTCGGCCGCGAATCGTCCGCGCCTTCACCGCGCGTTACTGATCTCACGCCGGGCGATTTTAAAGCGGCGATCAAAGAGCGAGCCGAAGCCGCGAGCGGAAATCATCCCGCGCAGTAACGAAGAGAATTGGAGGTATGGGGATTCGAACCCCAGGCCTCGTCATTGCGAACGACGCGCTCTACCAACTGAGCTATACCCCCGGAAGCGATTGCAATTATCCGAGTAATCGCGCGCGTCGCAAGTGAAGTTGTCGATCTAACCGGACTTTGCCGGCGCCGCCGAAATTTCCGGTTGGCCTTTTGATTTGAGGGCCTCATTCAAGATCGACAATTCCTTGCTCGCAAGTTGCTCGAACTCGTTAGTCACGTCCGTGAGCTCGCGTCGGAGCGCGTCGATGTAGGCGAGCTGATAATCACCCGGACGGCCTTCGAAGCTGAGGATGGCGCCGTAAAGTTGATCGGTGTGTTCGCGCAGGCGTTCTTCGCCCGTGATCGCGCCGCCTTCGGTGGTGGCGACGATTTTTTTTCGCACATTGTCGATCTTACCGTCGAAATCTTTAAGCGTTTTGCGCAACGCATCCCCCTCCGGCAATGGATCGCCCGCTTTGGCCACGTCACGGCGCAACGCCAGAATGCGGTCCATTAGCGCGCTTTCATCGCCAAACAGCGCGCGCACTTTCAGGGCCGCGTCGTATTGCGCTTTGCGATCCTCCTCGTTGAATTTTACTCGCCGATCGAGCCCGACCGTTAATTTCGTTTCCGAAACTTTGCCGGCTTTCGTCATGCGCACGGTGTATGTGCCGGGCACCACGCGCGGGCCGACGGCGCTGTTGAACGCGATTTGCGCGGCTGGCGGAACACGCGGCGGTTTTTCGCGCATGCTCCAATTCACGCGATTAAGTCCGGGGCGTTTGCTCGCCGGAACTTCATCGACGACACGGCCGCTCGCATCGAGGACTTCGATTTTTAATTTCCCGAAGAGGTGACGCGACCGTTGATAATAATTGATGACGGCGGCGTCCGGCGGATTATCGCCCACGAAAACGGCGTCGCCATTGGCCCAGCCGCCACTCCCTTCGATGCGCTGTTGCACCGGGCGCGCGGAAATGAACGCCGCTTCCTGGTTTAGAAGATCGACAGTCAACGCGCGCAGCGGCGTGATGTCGTCGACAATCCAGATACCGCGACCGTGAGTTGCGAGGACGAGATCGTTCTCGCGCGAATGAATGGCGAGATCGCGCACGGCCACGGCCGGGAAGTGGTTGCCTTTGAATTGCGCCCACGCTTTTCCGCCGTCGATCGAAACCCAGAGTCCGAATTCGGTTCCGAGAAAGAGTAAATCGGGTTTCACCAGATCTTCTTTGATCACGTGCGCGTAACCGCGGACCGTTTTGGAATTGTTAGGCAAGACCAGCGCCGTCCACGTTTTGCCGTAATCGCTCGTTTTGAAAACGTACGGCGCCATGTCGCCGAACGTATGTCGATCAAACGCGGCGTAGGCCGTGGCCGCGTCGAAATTGCTCGCCTGCACCCAGCTCACCCAGGAATTCTTCGGCAGGCCCGGCACGTTGCCGACGATGTTGTTCCAACTTTTCCCGCCATCGCGCGTCATTTGCAGATTGCCGTCGTCGGTTCCGACCCAGATGAGGTTTTTGTCCTTGGGCGATTCGCTGATGGAGTAAATCGTCGTGTGCATTTCGGCCGACGAATTATCGATCGTTACTCCGCCCGTTTGTTCCTGTTTTTGCTTTTGCGAATCGTTCGTCGTCAGGTCGGGTGAGATGCGGTCCCAGTTTTGTCCATGATCGCGTGAACGAAACAGAAACTGCGCGCCGATATAGATGGTTCCCTTTTCGTTAGGCGAAAGCGCCATCGGCGTGTTCCAATTGTAGCGCAGCTTCTCCTGATAATTCGGACGCGGTTTGATGTTGCGCGCTTCGTGCGTACGGCGATTCACCCGCGCGATCTCGCCGCCCTGGTATTCGGCGTAAATGTAATCGGGATCGGCCGGGTCTTGAAACATCCAGAAGCCGTCGCCGGTGTACATATTTTCCCAGCGGTGATTCGTGACGCCGCCCGGGTATTGCGAATCGCCCACCCACGAGCTGTTGTCCTGCAATCCGCCGTAAACGCGATACGGATCCTCCTCGTCGAGACTAACGTGATAAAACTGCGACACCGGCAGGTTCTCGCCCTTCCACCATTTCGCGCCGCCGTTGTAGGAATACCACATGCCGCCATCGTCGCCGTTGAAAACGGTTTGCGGATTCGTCGGGTCGATCCAGACATCGTGCACATCGCCATGGGCGCCTTGAAAGCCGCCGACGGCGGCAAAACTTTTCCCGCCGTCGTCACTCAAAATCAATGCGCCGTCGGTTTTGAAAACGCGGTCCGGATTTTTTGGATCGACAATCAAGTTCGCGAAATAAAACGGACGCCAAACCATCCAATTACTTTTGTCGCGTCTCTCCCACGTCGCGCCGCCGTCGTCGCTCACGAAGAGCGCGCTATCGGGCGATTCGACGAAACAGTAGACGCGTTTCGCGTTCGATGGCGCGATCGCCACCGCCAACCGCCCATACGGCTTCTTTGGAAAACCTTTGTTCGCTTCCGGAGTGACTTCGCTCCAGGTGCTGCCCCCGTCGTTAGATCGAAATAAACCGCTGGCCGATGGTTTGTCCGGCCCGTCGCCGCCGCTGCGATATTCCCAACCTTTCCGCCGGAAATCCCACATGCAGGCGAACATGATGTCGGAATTAGTCGGATCGATCGCCGCATCTGTGCAACCGGTCGAAGGATTCGCTCCCTTGAGGACCTGCGCCCACGTTTTGCCGCCGTCGCTCGTCTTGTAGAGACCGCGATCGGTTGAATCGCTCCACAACGCGCCCGGCACGGCCGCAAAAACCGTGTCGCTGCTTTTAGGACTAACGACAAGGCGCGCGATGCGCTCCGATTTTTCCAAGCCGACATGCGTCCAGCTCTCACCGCCGTCGGTCGATCGATAAACACCATCGCCAATCGAGACACTGTTGCGCGTCCACGATTCGCCGCTGCCGACCCAAACGTTCTTCGAGTTTTTCGGGTCGAGCGTGATCGCGCCGATCGATTGCACTCCTTGCTCGTCAAACACCGGACGATATCGCGTTCCGCCGTCGTCCGACTTCCAAACGCCGCCACTGGCTGCGCCCACGAACAATGTGATGCGGCCGGACGGTTCATGCGCGCCGGCAATGCAGGAAATGCGCCCGCTCATCGCGGCCGAGCCGATGTTGCGCGCGCCGAGTCCGGAGATGGTCGCCGAGGTAAATGAAGGCGGCGGCTGCGCCTCTGCTAAGATCGACAACGAACAAACAGACATCGTTAGGCAAAATTTTGTAAAAGACATGGCGTGATTATTTGGAAGTTGG
>JBEEGX010000234.1:0-9871 GCA_041167105.1 Verrucomicrobiota bacterium | reverse complement strand
CATCCACGCCAGCGTCGCGATGACGTTTCGCTACCGTCGCGACGATTTGTTGGTCCCGTTTGTTTTGCGTGAGCCGATGCTCGATTTCGGATAATGCGGCTTTCGCGCGATCGAGATCCGTTTTGTTCACGACGACAATGTCCGCGACGTCGAGCATGACAATTTTCTGCAACTGCAATCGCGCGCCGTAATCCGGATTCATGACCAACACCGTTTGATCGACAAGGTGATTTCGAAACGGCATCGCTTCCTGACCGGTGCCGACCGTTTCGATGATAACGTAATTGAAGTCGGAATGTGCGAGCAACGCGAGACAGCTTTCGGTCGCGGGCGACAAGCCGCCGGCCTGGCCACGCGTGGCCATACTCCGCATAAACACACGATCGTCCTGCGAATTAATCATGGTCGCGCGATCGCCTAACAACGCCCCTTCACCGATGACACTAGGATCGTGCGAAAGAATCGCGACACGTACATGTCGATCTTGCGTGAGAAAACGCAGCACGAGCTCGTCGATCAGCGTCGTTTTGCCGGCGCCGCCGGGACCGGTAAAACCAATTACCTTCGCGCGTTTCGAATTCGATCTTTGCCTCGCGCCTCTTCCTTTCGCAGCTTCAATCTCGGTCAATTTCCGCGCGAGTGTAAGATCGACATTCGCATTGGCGCGGCGTTTTCTCGGCTTCGCGTAATGCTTCTTCACATACGCCACCATCTCGCCGAGCGATGTCCCGGCGAAAAAGATTTGATCCACACCTTTGCGTTTCATCTCGCGCTCGTCGTCGTGCGTGATGGTGCCGCCGCCGCCGCCGAAAACCGCGATGTCGCTCGCGCCTTTCTTTTTTAACTGGCTAACAACGTCGCCGAAAAATTCGATGTGCCCGCCGTTGTAACTGGAGATGCCGATGGCGGCGACGTCTTCCTGAATCGCGGCGCGAACGATGTCGCTGACGTAACGATGAAAGCCGAGATACACGACTTCGATCCCGTGCCGGATGAATTCGAGATTAATCGTGTTGATCGCGCTGTCGTGCCCGTCACAAATCGGAACAGCAGTGAGAATGCGGATCGGTGAAGCCATCGCTATTTTCTGTAGCGGCGGTCTATGACCGTCGCAAGATTCCAGTGCAAAGTATGCGACGCTCATAGAGCGCCGCTACAGAAGAAAGGTAAACAATTATGGACAACCCGCTTGATTTCACAAACAAAGTCGTGCTCGTGACCGGCAGCTCGCGCGGCATCGGCGCGGAAATGATCAAGGCGTTCGGCGATCGCGGCGCGAAATGCGTGGTGAATTATGTTGTCGATCCTGCCGGTGAAAACAAAACCGGCGCCGAAGCCGTCGCGAAAAGATTGAAGGAGCCGTTGCTCATCGAATGCGATGTGACCCAGCCGGAGCAAGTCCAGGCGATGATGAAACAAATACAAGATCGACATGGTGGCCTCGACGTTCTGGTAAACAACGCCGGCATCATTCGAGATCGCACGTTGAAGAAAACGACGTTCGACGAATTCGAAAGCGTGTTGCGCGTGAACCTGGGCGGCACTTTCAATGTCACAAAAGCAGCGGCGGAAATTCTTCGCACCGGCGGACGCGTGATCAATCTTTCGAGCGTGAGCGGACAGATGGGATTTTTCGGCCAGACGAATTATGCTTCGAGCAAGGCCGGCATTATTGGCCTGACTAAAGTGTCGGCCCGTGAACTGGCGCGCCAAAACGTGACCGTGAATGCGATCGCTCCCGGTTTCATCAACATTGGAATGAGCAAGGACATGCCGCCGGAAGTCGCGACGAACTTCGTCAAACTGGTGCCGTTAGGCCGAATGGGGGACGTGCGCGAGGTCGTGAACGCCGCGCTTTTCCTTGCGTCACCCTTATCGAGCTACATCACCGGTCACGTGCTGAACGTGAACGGCGGGATTTACATGGGTTGATTGTCGATCTTGCGCTACTTCGATTTCATTCGCCAAACGCCGTCCCATTCGCCGTTGAGCGGATTCGCTTTCAGGTATTCGCAGCGCACGATGTAAGTCTCGCTCAATTTGTCCGCGGGATTGAGCGTGAGGACTTCGCGAAATTGCGCGGCCGCGCGATCGAAGTCGCCACTGCGGTAATGTTTCAAGGCGCCGCGAAACGCCGTCACCGCTTCCGGTAAATTCGGAAACGTTTCGTCGGTGTGGAAATCGAGAATCTCGTAGACGGCGATCGGTTGTGTTTTGCCTTTGACGATGACGCGATCGATTTCGCGTCCGCGATACGAGCCGCGCAATTGTTTCCAGGTATTTTCGCTGCAAAGAATCTGCGCGGAATATTCTTTGCACGCGCTCTCGAGCCGCGACGCGAGATTCACGCCGTCGCCGATGACGGTGTAATCCATTCGCTTGGGCGAACCGATGTTGCCCGAGACAATCGAATCGGTGTTCAGTCCGATACCAATCGCGATCGGTTTCTGACCGTGCGTGAGACGCTGTTGATTGAGCGTGTTCAATTCCTTGATCATCGCGATGGCGGCGCGCATTGCGCGGTCGGGATCGTCGCCGTGCGAAATCGGGATGCCGAATTCGGCCATGATGGCATCACCGATAAATTTATCGAGCATGCCGCCTTCTTCGCTGATGCAATTGACCATCGCGGAAAAATATTCGTTCAGCAGCGCGACTGTTCCCTGCGCGCCGAGTTCTTCGGTCAACGTCGTGAACGAGCGGATGTCGGAAAACAAGACGGTCGCTTCGATATTCTGTCCGCCAAGAATTTCGCCGCCGGCGGCGAGCACCTTTTCCGCGAGCGTCGGGTCCATGTAGCGCGACATGGTCGATTTCATCCGCTTCTCGCTGCTGATGTCTTCCAGCATCAACATGGTGCCGAGCCGCTTTTGTTTGAGGCTGATCAATGGCTGAATGGTGACGTTGACGTTGCGCGTCTCGCCGTCGAACACGATCTCGGCGTCGAGCAATGCGTCGCTTTTATTTTCGTCCGCAAGATCGACAATGCGCTTTGCCAACCATTCGTTAGGCCCGGTGAAAAACTCGACCGCGCTGCGGCGCAGCAGTCCGCTCTCGGTCGTGCGCAGAATGCGATAACCGGCGGAGTTACAGGTGTGGATGCGCCCGTCCTCGTCGAATGTGATGACGCCGCTCGTCATGCTTTCGAGCACGGACTGGTTGTAATTTTTCATGTTCTGCACGTCGTCGAACAGGTTCGCGTTTTCGAGCGCGATGGACACCTGCCCGGTGAACGCTTTCAGGCGCGCTTCGTCTTCCGCGCTGAACGGTCCGCCCGCTTTGTTCAACGCTTGCGTCACGCCAATGACGCGGCCGCTCTTGTTCACGATCGGCACGCACAAAATCGAGCGCGTGAAGTAGCCGGTCTTTTTGTCGAACGCGGGATTGAAACGAAGATCGGCATACGCGTGCGGAATGTTGATCGTCTTGCCCGATTGAAAAACCGCGCCGGCGATGCCGACATGGTCCGGCATGCGAATTTCCATCGTGTTCAGCCCTTCGCCGACTTCCGACCAAAGCTCTTTCGTTTTCTGGTTGTGCAGGAATAAAGTCGAGCGGTCTGCTTTCAACATGCGCGTCGCTTCGCTCATGACGCGACGCAACAGGAGCGAAAGGTCTAACGAGCCCGTGATATCCGCGACCAACTCGAGAAATTCCATCTCCTGCCGCCGCGTTCGGCCCATGCGTTCGAGCATTTGCGAATTCTGCAAGGCAGCGGCCGCTTGCTTCGCCATCGCGCCGACCAACTCAAGATCGACAGCGGTGAATCCGCCGGAACGTTTGTTCAATGCCTGCACCACGCCAATGATTTCACCGCGCGCCGTTTTCACCGGCGCGCACACAATCGACCGTGTTTTAAAATTCGTTTGCTGATCGACGCTGCGCTCGAAACGAAGATCGACATCGACGTCGTTCACGATTTCGCCTTTGCCCGATTGAAAAACCGCGCCGGCAATTCCGCTGTCGTTTAAAATGCGAATCTCGCGTTTCAATGAGCCTAACGCGACGCGCGAATAGAGTTCGTTCGTATCGGCATCGTTCAGGAAAAGCGTGGCGCGCTCGGCATCGGTCTCGGCTGAGACCAGCTCGACCAACACTTTGAGCAAATCATCGAGCGTGTCGATCGACGAAACGCGCTCGGTCACATCGAGCAACAATTCGCTTCGGCGCAAACGCGCGCGCAATACCGCCGGCGTTTCCCGCGCGCTGACCGCACGAGTACTTGTCGATCTTTTACCGTTGCGTCCCATGTGCTTCGAGTTTCTCGCGCAATGTCGCGATTGTCGCCTGCAGTTGTCGCGTCTCGTCGCGATGGGTCGTTAACGCGCTCTGCACTGCTTCCTGTTTTGCGTGCATGACGGCTTCGAGTTGCTCGCGCAATGTCTGGATCGTGTTCTGCAATTGTCGCGCTTCATCATGCGCCGCCGCGACCGCGCGCTGCACCGCCTCGTCGCGCGCGTTCGCCATTTTCTCCAGCTCGTCGCGCAACGACGCGAGCGTTTCCTTCAACTGGCGAATCTCGGTCTGCGCGAGATACAACTGATCGCTCTTCGTTTCCGCCGCCGTTTTCACCCGGCACGATTGTCGCGAATCGGCCACGGCTTGGGAAGGCGGAACTATTTCAGCGATGCGATGTCGATGACGAAACGGTATTTCACATCGCTCCGCAGCATGCGCTCGTAAGCTTCATTGATCTTGTCGATCTTGATCATTTCGATGTCACAGGTGATTCCATGTTCGGCGCAATAATCGAGCATCTCCTGCGTCTCGCGGATTCCGCCGATGAGCGAGCCCGAGAGGCTGTGCCGCCAGCGAATGAGACTGAACGCGCCTAACGGAATCGGTCCCGGCGGAACACCGAGCAGCGTGAGCGTGCCGTCGCGTTTCAAAAGATCGAGATAGGCATCGATATTGTGTTTGGCCGAAACGGTATCGAGGATGAAATCGAATTTATTCGCGTGCGCTTTCATCGCATCTTCGTCTTTCGAGAGGACGATTTCCTGCGCGCCGAATCGTTTCGCATCGGCCGCTTTGTCGGGCGACGTGGTGAAGAGCGTGACTTCGGCGCCGAATGCGCTGGCGAACTTTACTCCCATGTGGCCGAGTCCGCCGAGACCGACCACGCCGACCTTTTGGCCTTTGCCAACTTTCCAATGCCGCAGTGGCGAGTAAGTCGTGACGCCGGCGCACAAAAGCGGCGCAGTCGGCGCAAGATCGACATCTTTATTCACACGCAGGACGAAGTCTTCCCTCACGACAATGTTCGTCGAGTAGCCGCCATACGTAACGCCTCCGCTGATTTTGTCCGGACTGTTGTAGGTGAACGTGACGTCTTCGCAGAATTGTTCGAGATCTTCTTCGCAGCTCGAACAGGTTTTGCACGAATCGACCATGCAACCGACCGCGGCGAGATCGCCTTCCTTGAATTTCTTCACCTCGCGACCGACCGCGACGACGCGGCCGACGATTTCGTGACCGGGCACGCATGGAAAAGTCGTCGTTCCGCCCCATTCGTCGCGCGCGGTGTGAATGTCGGAGTGACACACACCGCAGAATAAGATGTCGATCTTAACGTCGTTCGGCAACGGATCGCGGCGGGTGAATGAAAATGGCGCGAGCGGCGATTTTGCCGAGTGCGCGGCGTAGCCTTTGGTGGTTGGTGTCATGATTCAACCATCGCCCTTTTTACGATTTCGCAAGCGCGCTTGTGCGACTCAGTCCCACTTTTGCACGAGAAGCCAGACGGCGGCGGCGAGGATTCCGGCAAAAGTCGAAAGCACGAGCGTGGCGCGACGCGAGGCGCGTTTTTTAAATTCTGGCCGCGGAATGTCGTCGTGAATGTGGCTCGCCTCGTAGAGTCGCATGAGAACGAAGGCGACAATGAAACCGACGGCAGCCCATTTCACACAGCCAAGCGCGTGTTCGAACATTGCGCTCAACTTAGCAAGCGCACGCCGGCGCTCAAGACGCGCGCTTGCTCGATGTCGATCTTAGCGAACAACAACGCCGCTGACGCGTGATACGCGCCAGCGGCGTGGAAGAACTGCGAACTTTAACCGCTGCCTTACGGCGTGGCCGAAGGCGAAGCCGATTCGCTCGAAGACGACTCCGACGGTGAAGCCGAAGACGATGGCGACGATTCCGAAGTCGACTCGGTTTTCTTCGTCGTCGAAGACTTCTTCGGTGACGCGGAGGCCGAGGCTTCAGCACTGGCACTTGTGCTCGTGCTCTTCTTTGTGCTCGAGGCGCCCGTGCCCGAAGTGCTGGCGCTGCCCGACTTCTTCGTGGTCGAAGTGGTCGCGGCCGCGCCGGTGGTGGTCTTCTTCTTCGACGTCGCGGACGTGCTCGCGGTGGTCGAGCTTGCGGTCGTTTCGTTCTTGTTCGCGCACGCGGTCACAAATGCGAGCGCGGCTAGAACCGTAATACAACACAGGACGGATTTTTTCATAAGTTAGGGCGTCCAGCCTGTGCAACTCGCGCTCGCAGCGCAAGCATTAATCTTCAGCTCAACGAAACGAGGATGATTCCGGCCGTGATGAGAAGTGAGCCGACGAGTAACTGCCGACTCAGCCGCTCCCGCAGAATCAAAGCCGCCGCCATGGTGATGATGATGACGGTCGAACCCTGGATCGGGTAAAAGAAGCTGAGATCGAAATGTTGCAGCAGCGCAATCGTCAGGAAAAACGAAGTGGTTAGGCTGGCGACGCCGGCAATGAACAAACGGAGCACGCGCGGATCGCTGAAACGCGACGTTGTCGATCTTGCCATGGCGTGTTTGAGCAACAACTGGCCGGCGACGGTCGCGCTGATCTCGATGATGAAAATCAAAATCGCCATCAGAGTTTCTCCTCGATCTTCGCCACCGGCTGCGCCACGACGGCGAGGCCGATAATGACAATGGCGATGCCACACCAGCGTCGCGCCGAAATATATTCGCCGAGAAAAATCCAGCAGCTTAACGGCACGAGCACGTGCACCACGTTCGACATCGGGAACGCGACCGAGAGCGGAATATGTCGCAGCACGTAAATCCAGCAGAGAAAACTCATGATGACCAAACAGATGGCGCACCAAATCCAGACGGACCCCAGCCCGATCACGCCGGTCCATTCCCAACCGGCGAGCTTGCGCGTTTCGGACGCACCGATTTTCAGCAACGTCTCGGACGCGGTCACGAGGATCACTTCGAATCCGAGAACGAGCCACGGATTAAAACGCGGGCGCATGATTGTCGATCTTAGTACGCCAGTCCGGCTCGGACATCAAAGCTCGTGCGCGTTAGGAAATTGACGGAGCACCGGGTCGTGTCGCGTCGGCTCGAGAAATTTAACCGCGCGCCGGAAGATCGGATTCAAGATCGACATGGTGTGGCGCACGTAAAGATCGAGCGGCGCGAGTGTGCAGCCGAGATGCAGCTTCGGGTCGTAATTTAGCGGCGTGCTCACGTAATGTTTGAGGCCGTTCGCGATCGCCCACGCGAGCACGTCGCGCAGCGTGTAGAAATAAAGCGAGAGTTCGAGCGCGACCCGATAATCCATTCCGAGACACTCATCGTAAATCGTGTCCCCGCAGATAAGCGCCATCTCGAAGGCAATGATCTTGCCGTTTTGTCGCCATAGAAAATAGCGAACGCGTTCCGGCATATCGCGGCTGAGTGCGACGAAATATTCTTTCGTCAGCGTTTCGAACTTCATCGGCGACCGCTCGTGCACCGCGAGATAAAGCGGATGAATCTCGTCCACGAACGGCGCGATGTCGGTGACGACCTCCATGTCGATCTTAGCGGCGGCTTCGGCTTTGCGGAATTTTCGCCGCAAACCTTTTCGCGTGATCTTGCTTAACGCCCCGAGAAAATCTTCGAAGTCGCGAAAGTCCAGTTCCAGTTTCGTCAGCGGCATGCTCGGCACGCGCGCGTAACCATGCGTCGCCAGACCGTCGAGCGTGCTGCGATATTGCGCCGGAAAATCTTTGAAGACGATAAGCGAAGCTTTCTGGTCTCGCGCGATTTCGCTGAGCGCTGTTGCCAAATTTTCCGCAGAAACATCGCCACCGAGTCTCCCCTCTCCAGCCGCATTCCCGACCATGAGCGCGCGCATGGTGAGGAACCGCGGAAATGTTTTTCGTACAAGATCGACAATCGATCGCAGCGGACCGGTCACGCCTTCAATGATGTTTTGTTGAACGAAAAAGATCGGCTGCACCGCGCCGTTCGCGAAGACGAGATAATGATGCTCGAAGCCGTCGCGTAAAGTGTCCTCGACGATCTCGTAGTAACGGCGGTCTTTGCAGAAATCGGCGAACGCGCTTTTCCATTCCGCGACTTGATCGAGATCGCGACGCGAAACGAGACGAGCGGTCATTTCCACAATCGGGCGAGCTGCGCTCAGCTCTGCCTCAGGCTCGCGGCGGGCGCGACTTCGTTGCTCTCGTTAGGCCGCGCCGGAGTACGTTGTCGATCTTGCCCATCGACCTGCTGAACCTTCAGGACGCCGCTGCGAATGTGCAGGTCGCGTTGCGGATTTGGAATTTCAATGCCGGCTTCGCGCAGGTGTTTCTCGATCAAGAAATTCAAATCGCTTTTGAAACGCCGCGGCCGCGCGCTCATTTCGCTGCTCCAAACCACGAGCTCGAAGTCGATCGAGCTATCGCCGAATTTGTCGAGAAACACGCTCGGCGCCGGGTCCTTCAACGTGTGCGGATGTTCGCTGCCGGCGGCGATGAGCGCCGCGCGCACTTTTTCGACATCGCTCCCGTAGGCGACGCCTATCGGAATTCGAAATCGCACGCGCGGGTCGCTGTAGGTCCAGTTCGTCACCGGCGAGTCGATGAATTTCGTGTTCGGCACGATCATCGCGATGTTGTCGTTCGTCATAATCACGGTGCTGCGCCCGCGAATTTGTCGAACTTGCCCCGCGATCCCTGCGACTTCGACGCGATCCCCGATCGTGATCGGGCGTTCCGCGAGAATGACGAGGCCGCTGATGAAATTGCTGGCGATGTTTTGCAATCCGAAGCCAACGCCGACGCCGACCGCACCGGCGAAGACTGTGAGCGCGCCGAGATGAATGCCGGTGTTCTCGAGCACGATGAAAATGCCGACGATGAGGACGACATTGGCGACGAGCTGCGAAATGGCGTGTTGCAGGGAACGATCGAGGCCGCTGTTAGCCAGGAAACGGGTGAAGAGGAACCGTTTCGTGCGCGAAGAAATCCAGAAGACCACCATCAACAGCCCGATGAGCAGAAAGAGTTGCACCAAACTCAGGTTGATGCCGGCCAGCGGCGCGCTCCATGACAACGGAATACCGGAGGCGTTGATGGCGGTGACGGTGAAGAAGACGAGTGCGGCGAGACTGAGAATGGTCGTCGCGATCGCGATGAAGTTATTGTCGATCTTGAACCGCGCGAAAAAACGCCGCACGGCGTCGCTTTGAATCAAGCGCGCGATCAACAGACCCGCGCCGAAGAACGCGACGAACGCGATCAGTCCGAGGACTGAGACGTAGTTGTTGCCGATGTAAAAGAGCGGTCGCTCGAGCAGAGTCAGGCTCACGCCTTAGTCTGGGCGACTTAAGCGATGAAGCAAATCGAAGCCGGCGGGCTTACGACGACTGAGCGCCGCCTTTGTTCGCGCGCTCTTTAATGTAAGTAATGACGTCGCCGACGGTCTGCAGTTTCTCCGCGTCTTCGTCCGGGACTTCGACTCCGAATTCCTCTTCGAACGCCATGACCAACTCAACGATATCGAGCGAATCGGCGCCCAAATCTTCGATGAACGACGCTTGCGGCGTGACCTGCTCGGGATTCACGCCCAATTGCTCGACGATGATGTCTTTGACCTTTTCTTCGATTGATTTCTCGTCCGCCATAA
>JBEEGX010000233.1:0-5796 GCA_041167105.1 Verrucomicrobiota bacterium | reverse complement strand
GTGCATTGTTCCAAACTCGTTTGTGAAACGCATTCTTCCATTCGTCATCGTTGCGCTCGTGGCGCTCTCCGCCATTGGCGGCGGCATCGTTTTATATCGCGCAAAGAAACCGGCGACGCTTAGCCTGACGAATGAAAGATCGACATCGGACACCGCCACCCTGCACATTCGCGGCAACGCCAAAGCGCCGGTGACAATTGACGAATACGGCGACTACGAATGTCCGCCGTGTGGTCGATTGGCCGCACCGATCAGCCAGATCGAACACGACTTCGGCGATAAGGTGCGCCTCATCTTTCATCATTTTCCACTCATCGTTCACGCGCACGCGAAGGAGGCGGCGTACGCAGCAGAGGCGGCCGCGTTGCAAAATAAATTCTGGGAAATGCACGACACGCTATATCGCGAGCAGGCCATTTGGGCGAAGGTGCCGCAGCCGCGCGATCTGTTTAATAGCTACGCCGAAAAGATCGGGCTCGACGTTGAGCGATTTAAAAAGGACATCGACAGTCCGCCGGTGAAAGAACGCGTCGAGAAAGATCAGAGTGACGGAACGAAGATCGGCGTCACCTCCACGCCGACTGTTTTCGTGAACAACAAATCGATCTCGATGACGGGACCGGAATCGCCCAAGCTCATTCGCGAAGCCGTGGAAGCGGCGTTAAATCCAAAACCGGCGAGCTAAGATCGACAATGGCAAGATCGACAACTTCAGCACCATCACGCTTCCGCACGATCGTCTACACGATCGCGGCGCTGGCCGCTCTCGTCGGTTTGACGGAGGCGACTTACTTAACCGTTTTAGCGTTAACCGGCGCGACGGCCGTGTGCGGCGACTCGGCCGGATGTTTCGAAGTGCTCGGCAGCAAGTACGCGAAGATCGGCAAATTCCCGATCGCATCGTTCGGAACGCTGGCGTATTTCGCTGCGTTTACTTTCGCCACCTTCGCTGCGTTCGGTTACGCGAAAGCGCGGAAGTTTTTCGCCGGCGTCGTGGGCACAATGTTTCTCTTTACCTTGTGGCTGCTCTTTGTGCAGGCGTTTCTCCTGCATGCTTTTTGTCGCTACTGTTTGTTTTCGGCCGCGCTCGTATTTTTGCTCGCCGGACTGGTGGTCGCGACGCCGAGCTCCGATTGATGTTGTAAGATCGACAATTACTATTTAACCAATGCAAAATTCGCTTTTCATGTCGTTAGGCATTGCCACCGCGTTGCTATTCGCCGGATGCAAAAAGAAATCGGAGGTGCCTCCGCCACCGCGCCAGGCGGACACGCAACCGGAAACCCGTACGGTCACGACCCTGACGGAAAACGCGTGCCGTTACCTAACGAATGAAGAGATTCAGCAGGTGCAAGGCGCGTCTGTCAAGGACTCCAAAGGCAGCGGCTCGGCCGACGGGCACGTCCAAGTTTTGCAATGTTACTATGCGGCCGAACCGTCGAATCGTTCGGTCAGTTTGATGGTGACGCAAAACGATCCGAAAGGAACCGACGCGCGCGCGGCGAAGCAAACCTGGGAGACCAGCTTCGGACGTTACGACGAAAAGAAGAAGCAGGAGGGCGAGGAAAAGGAGAAGGCCGAGAGTCTGCGCGAACAAAAACGCGGTCGTGGCGAGGAAGAAGAGGAAGGCAAGGTGCCGATGAAGAAAATTGAAGGTGTCGGCGAGGAAGCATTCTGGAGCGGGAGCCGAGTCGGCGGCGCGCTGTACGTTTTGAAGAATGGCGCCTACATCCGCGTGAGTATTGGCGGGCCGGATCCCGAAGAAGAGAAAATCAAGAAAACGAAAGTGCTCGCGGAAAAGGCACTCGCCCGTCTGCCGTAAGTTTTCGCCGGCTCTCTTCGCGCAAGATCGACAATTGCTAGGATCGACATCGTCGATTCCCCAGAAGAATCGTGGGAAACATGCGGCCGGACGGTCGCACTTTTCCGAATCCATTGTTAAGCCCACGAAGTGTTCGTACGGGCCGCCATCTTCAACCCTATGAAAAGAGACTCTCACTCCCGGACCGCGCGTGTTCTTGCTGGAACACTGTTCCTCATCATCAGCCTTTTTCTCGCGGTCGTCACTCTAACGAATGTATCCGCCGGTCATCGTGCCCGGACGTTATCGCAAAACTCACCGACATCGCCGGCGGTGTCCGTGCCGGCACAATTTAGTGGAGTGTTCGATCCGCACGCGTATCCGTGTGCGACACCGCGGCACCACTTCACGGTTCCAGCGAACCAGCTTCGCATCGTCGTGCAGGTAAACGCGCAACTGCCGGCGAACGATCTCGCCATCACGTTGCTCTTCGGCGCCGACCCGAATCCGATTTTCATCAAGACCGAAGATACCGGTGTCGGCAATGAAGTGCTGACCTACGAGCCGGCTGGTGGACTCGCGCCCGGTGAGTATCAGGTGCAAATCTGCGCGTCGGGCAACCCCGCGGCTTTGAGCGCGCCGTACGATTACACCGGCACGTTCACGTACGACAACACCGGAACACCCGGTGTGCCGACTCCGCCGTTCCTTCCGATTCCGCCGGCCGCGCAGGACAACGGCCCGAAGATTGGCTTTGAAAATTTCTTCGCGCCGGGCGTGCTCGTGCCGGTGAAAACGACGGAGGCGGGTCAGCAACCAAACTCGGTGGAGTACATGGGACGCAACGCGGGCGAGCCGTCAATCGGCGACAATTGGGTGACCGACACGGCGATTTTCTTTTCCGGACTCGAGACATTGTTCGTTAACTTCGACGACACTTGTCCGGCGAACGGGCTTTCATCGACATGGATGAATCGTGCGGCGCCGACACAGATTGCCGTCGATTCCGATCCGATTGGTTTCACCGATTCCGCGCTCGGCCGCACCTTTGCCGGGGAGCTGACGTTGCTCTCGCCCAGTTGCAAAACTTCATTCACCGACGACGACGGTGTGACGTGGGTGCCGACACAAGGCAGCGGGCTGGCATCGGGAGTTGATCACGAAACAATCGGCGGAGGACCCTATCATGCGCCGATTCCGACATTGCCGACACCGTACAATCGCGCCGTTTATTATTGCTCGCAGGAAGGTGTGCCGAATTCCGGTCCGCCGGCATTTTGTTCGCGCAGCGATGACGGCGGCCTGACCTACGGCCCGTCGATTCCCCTAACGACTCCGCCAGTGAACGTGTGCGGCGGATTGCACGGGCACGTGAAGGTTTCTCCGAAAGACGGCACCGTATATGTGCCATTCAACACTTGCGGCGGCGTCGGCAGTTTGCTCGTGTCGCAAGACAACGGCGTGACGTGGACGGTTCGCCATGTGCAGACGGCCACGCAAGCGATGCAGCCATCGGCCAGCTTTCAAGATCCCGCGGTCGCGATCGATGCCAATGGTCGCGTTTACTACAGCATCGCGAACAACGACACTGCGGCAGCGGTGTTAACGTCGGATGACTTTGGCGCGACCTGGCAAAATCTGGCGGATGTCGCCGCGATCTTCGGCTTGCAAAACATTCGTTATCCGGCGGCGATCGCGGGCGATGCCGGCCGCGCCTCGGTGGCCTTTATCGGAACGAAAACTCCGGGCGACGCATTGCAAAGCAGCTTCCCCGGCATCTGGCACATGTATGTCGCGAGCACGTTCGATGGAGGATCGACATGGTCGACCCGGGACATCACGCCGAACGCGCCGATGCAGCGCGGTTGTATTTGGGCCAAAGGCGGCGCGAGCATCTGCCGTAACCTGCTCGACTTTTTCGACATGACGGTGGACAAGGACGGCCGCGTTCTTGTCGGTTACGTCAACGGCTGCGAAGGCGGAAATTGCGTACAAGCTCCGATTAACGCCCAAGGCGAAGAGCCGGCCGGGCAGGGCAACGCCTTCACCAGCACTGCGACGATCGCACGCCAATCCAGCGGACGCCGCTTGTTCGCGGCAAAAGATCCCACAGGATCGACATCGAAACCTGGAATGCCAACGCTCACCGCCAAACGCGTCGGTAACCTGGTGAACTTGCAATGGTCGGAAGCCGACACCGGCAATTTGATGATTAACCATTACAAAGTTTTCCGCGGCACGACGAGCGGCGGAGAGACCTTGCTCGCCACGGTGGCCGGTTCACAAACGGGCGGCAGCTACAGCGATGCCTTAGCGGCGAACGACTCCGCCACGTATTTCTATAAGGTGACGGCAGCCAACAGCATTGGTCCCTCCTGCGGCAACAACGAAGTTTCAGCGCCTTATCCTGGAACCACGTGCACCGGATTGATCATTCATCGCAACGATCCGACACATCCGGAAGCAAACGCGCAGGGTAATACGCCGGCAGCGTTGCTCATCGATTACGTGGCCGTGGGCGAACCGGCGAGCTCGAGCGATTTCATGTTCAAGATGAAGGTGAAAGATCTCGCCTCTATTCCGCCGAACAGCCGCTGGCGCATTGTGTGGAATTCGTTCGCGGCCGAGAGCTACCCGCCGGTAGTGGACGGGACCGGTGCGTCGCATTACGCGCAACAATTTTACGTTGGCATGACGAGCGATACTAACAGCGCCGTGACGTTCGAATACGGCACGCTGGCCGACGCCGGTCTGCCGGCCGTGTTCGTGATTTCGGAAACGAAACAGGGCAACGCGCTGCCGAGCAGCGGCTTTAACGCGGACGGGACGATCACGATTTACATTCCGAAATCCGTCGTCGGTAATCCGCAGCCGGGCGCGCTGCTCGGCGGCGTGAATGGCCGCACGCTTACTGGCGATGCGCCGGGCTCGGCTGAGAGCAAGCTCGAACGTTCGAACGCGTTTGTTGATCACACATTCGTGAAAGCGCAGACGGACAGCGGTTATCCTGCGGCGACATACACCGTCGCCGGTAATAATTCGTGCACCGCGACCAGCTTGATTCCAGTGGGCGCGGTGTCGCGCAAGACGCACGGTAGCGCCGGAGATTTCGATATCGATCTTCCCTTAGCCGGTAACGTTGGGATCGAAGACCGCAGCGGCGGCGCGAACGGCAATTACAGAGTCGTCATCACGTTCCCGGTGCCAGTGACGGTATCGAGCATTGGCGTGAACTCGGGCCCCGGCGGAACGGCTTCGATCTCAAGTGCGAACGTGAACGGGAGCGTCGTAACCGTATTTCTGACGAACGTGAGCAATGCGCAGACGTTGACCGTGAAACTCAACGGCGTGAATGACGGCACGAACACGACAAATATCTCGGTGCCGATGGGCGTGCTGCAAGGCGATACCACGGCGGACAGAGTAGTGAATTCGGCTGACATCGCGCAGACTAAAAACCAGTCGGGTCAAACGGTGACCGCATTTAACTTCCGAGAAGACGTCACCCAGGACGGTAATGTGAATAGCGCCGACATCGCGTTGGTAAAATCGAAGTCGGGCACCGGATTACCATAGTCGCGAATCAGTTCTGGCATAGATTTTCGCGGACTCTGTTCGCGCAAGATCGACATGTGCGCGTGGCATCGGCGCGATCGTGTGCGGCCGAATCGCGCAACAATTTCGGCCACAATCGTAGGAAGTGAGGCGGCCATTTGCGCGACATGTTCCGATTGTAGTGGGTGCAGCCACTGCGAATTACTTCGCGCTGCGCAACAACCCATCCATCCGACATGAAAACCACCCATTCAATAATCACCCGTTCGCCGCTTGCCACGATGTTTGCACTGGTCGCCATCGTTTTTGCAGCGCTCGCGATTGTTCCGACAAATTTACAATCGGGCCAGCACCGGCGCGCAGAGAAAAGCGAGCGGGCGACCGCCCCAGCCGCCGTCGCCGCTGTTACCGAGGCTGACCCGGCACCGCAGGACTCCGGC
>JBEEGX010000232.1:0-3575 GCA_041167105.1 Verrucomicrobiota bacterium | reverse complement strand
TTTGCGGTGGCAGTGCCCCCGTGTCGATCTTCAGCACCTGTTCAGCTGGCGCATCCGCTTCGAAGATACCGGTAGTGTCTAGAAAACCGTTCCGCGTTGCTTCGTCCAGGCCGACTAACGAAACCGTAACATTATTGTCGCTGGTGAAGGTGTTTGGGGCGAATGTCGCGCTGCTGCCGCCCGGCAGACTGATTGTACCGCCCTGCGCTGCGAAAATGAACTGATTGATGGTTTCTAACACAACTGCCCCGCTCGCTATCGCGATCGTTTTTGTATAGGAATTGTCGCCTTCATTTGATTCGGCGATTATGTTTACCGAATCGGCTTGAATGCCAATCGTATGCTGGCCGGCGCCTAACGAGCCGATGCTCTGATTGGGCCAGTACCACCAACCGTTCGCCGCGGTCGGACCGGTCGTAAAGAAGTTGCTACTGGATAAAACGTTGTCGATGTACAGCGCAACGTTGTAAGGTAGGTTGATCCCGACATTGCTAACGTTGTTGATCGCAAAGCTCAGATAAAGAGAATCCGTCGGCTCGAGCGAAGCACTGTCCGTCGCGCTGCCTTGCGTTACATTGGGCTGATTCGTGACAACAATCTTGTCCGACCACCCGGGGGGCTGATACGGCGTTAGATTCGGAAGGCCAGCGCTAATCGTTATCGTCTTCGTGTAAACGTTGTCGCTTTGATTCGACTCAACCACGACGTTTCCCGAATCCAATTGAATCCCGATTGTATGCTGGCCGACGCTTAACGACCCCATATTCCAATTCAATAGGCGTTGATAATTGTGGGCGAGGATTGGCGGCGGTGAGGTAAACGTGGCTTTCAGCACGTTGTCGATGTAGAGCTTCGAGCTGAAGCTAGCATTGACATTGACATTGCTGTCATTCAGCACTGCCCAGTCGATGTAAAGCGTGTCTGTCGGCAGGAGCGCGGCACTGTCGAGCGCGTTGTGCTCTGCCGCGTTTGGCTGATTGGTGATGACGATTTTGTCCGACCAGCCGGATGGCTGATACGGCACTAGATTCGGTTTGGGCGGCTTCTTTTTCTTCGCCCAAGATGTTTGCGAAGAGAACAACAGTGCCAATGCAACTAAGACAGCGGCCGAACGGAAGATTTTCATAAATTCCTTCCTTATGGCCTCGCTCGAGGCGAGTCGCGTTTAATGACCCTGCGCGGCAGGTCTTCGGGTGGGGCTTTGAGGTGGCGATAAGAATGTGGCTCCGCACATCGTTAGGCAACACAATAATTGCGATTCTCTGTGCGACTTTGGGCTGGGCGCAATGGTGGAAAGCGACCCTAACGGGATTCGAACCCGTGTTACCGCCGTGAAAGGGCGGTGTCCTAGGCCACTGGACGATAGGGTCGTTCGTCGAAGAGCCGCCAATATTCACTCACGCCCGCGCTTGGCAAGATCGACAATCAACTGCGCGGTGCGACGGGTCGCGCCGCGATGTTCCGATAAAACTTCGCGCGCATTGTGGACGATGTCTTGGCATCGCGCCGGATTGCGTAAAAGATCGACAATCGCATTTCGCAATTCATCCGGTGAATTCACCTGCACAGCGCCAGTGCGGCTGAGGAGGACATCGGCGAAGCCGCGGAAATTCTCCATGTGCGCGCCGAAGATGACCGGCTTGCCCGCGATGATTGCTTCCGCCGGATTCTGTCCGCCGCGAGCGGTCAAGCTTTTGCCGATGAAAATAACGGTCGCGACCAAATACCAATGCCGCAGCTCGCCCGTCGTATCGATGAGCAGGCAGTCCGCCGCCGAATCCGATTGTCGATCTTGCGAGCGCAGCGCGACATTCAATCCGATTTGTCCCAGCTCGCTTTCGATTCCGCGCACGCGCTCGACGTGACGCGGCGCGATGATTAAGAACAAATTTGGAAAGTCGGAGCGCAGCTGCTGAAATATCTTCGCGAGCGTCTCCTCTTCGCCGAAGTGCGTGCTGCCACCCAAAAGGATGGGACGTTCGATGTCGATCTTGCGCGAAAGGAGAGTGTTTCGCGCAAGCGTTGGATCGACATCAACATTTTCCGGGTCGAATTTGATCGAGCCGGTTTGGACGATGCGATCGACCCCGAGCGCTTTCCAACGCTCCATGTCGGTTTGATTTTGCACGCAGACTAAATCGAGCAATCGAAATGTAGGCCTAACAAAGGCAGCAAACCGCCGGAACCGCGCTTCGGACCGCGGCGAGAGACGCGCATTCACGAGCGCGATCGGCACTTTTCGTTTGTGCGCATGCGCGACGAGGTTGGGCCAGACTTCGGCTTCCACGAGCACGATGCGCTCGGGTCGAATAACGTTGAACGCGCGATGCATGATCGGCCAAAAATCGAGCGGCGAATACATCACTTCCATCGAGGCCGGCGCATTTTGCCGGGCGAAAGCGAAGCCGGTTGTCGTGGTGGTCGTGAGCACGATCTGTCGTGGTGGTAATTTGGCCGCGAGTTTCAACCCGATGGCGACTTCGCCGACGCTCACTGCGTGCAACCAAATGGCGTGCGCATTCGCCAGACGTCGCGCAAGATCGACATCGTACAAGCCGAGGCGCTGTCCGAATTTTTCGCGATAGCCGCCGCGGCGAAACATCTTCACCAGGTACGCGGGCAAAAAGAAGAGCAGCCCGAGCGGCCAGAGAAGATTGTAGATGAAGCGAATCATGGTCGGCGTGGTTGGAGAAACAAAACCTCGGTCGCGCCATAAGTTTTTGCGCGAGCAACATTCCAGAGCGGCGCGTCCGGCAGATTTTCGCCGGGCCGTTTCTCTAAAACGAATGTGGCGCCCGGCGCAAGCAGCTGCGGCAAGGTTTCGTTAGCCAAAAGTTTTTCGGTAAAATGCTCGCCGCTTTTCGTCTGCTCGTATGGCGGATCGGCGAAGATAATGTCGAAAGTTTCATCGACGCTGTCTCGCCGCAAAAGATCGAACACGTCTTGCTGTCGCACGCGTCCGTTCAGTTTCGTCGTCGCCAGATTTTTTTCGATGGCGACAATCGATTGTCGATCTTCGTCCACGAATAACACTGCTTCCGCGCCGCGACTGAGCGCTTCGATTCCGAGCCCGCCGGTGCCGGCGAAAAGATCGAGCACACGCGCGCCGATCACCTGTTCGCCCAGGCTGGAAAAAATCGCCGCTTTCACACGGTCCATCGTCGGACGCACGCGTTGCTTTGGAACAAACAGCGGAACGCCGCCGGCCGAACCGGCGATGACTCTCATGGCGTGGGCGACGCGGCCGCGGCCTCAGCCGGCGATTCGCTTTCGTTAGGGGACATCGCCTCGCGCGCTCTCTTTCTTTTCGGCTTCTCCGATTTGTTGCCGCCGAGAAAACCGCGGACGACGTCGCCGAGGTCCTTGATGTCGCGGCCGACAACCTTCTCGACTAGGTTCGTCCTCGGCCGCTCGAGCGTGCCGGTGATTTGAAAATCAACCGCTGACATTCCCGGTTCGTTGAGCGGTTGAAAGTTCGCGCGCATCGGTTTGAAAAGTTGCGCGCGGATTTTGTCGTTGATTGCGAGCCGCGAAGCGAGATGGAGTTTGCCGTCGAAATCGATTGTGCCCTCGGC
>JBEEGX010000231.1:0-8285 GCA_041167105.1 Verrucomicrobiota bacterium | reverse complement strand
GTTGACCACCTTCGATGAATCGAGACTGATTGTTTTCGCGATAACTGCGCCCCAGCCTTCGCGAAACGCGCGCGTGATGACGTTGAGATTTGTTCCGGGTGGGCCGGAGCCGATGACGAACGGGTTTGGTAACTTCAATCCATCGACGGTGCTAGCGAGTGTGGGCATAACTGACTCCTGTTTAATCGAGCCGATCTTTTTAGCAGATTACCGCATGAACCGAAATCAATTTCGCGCGATCCAGGCCATGACTTTGTCCGCAAGTTTGTCGAACGCCGTCACTGCCATTTCGAGATGTTCTTCCTTCGTGTCCTCGATTTTGTTGTGGCTGATGCCGTGCAAACTTTGCACGAACATCATGATCGTGGGCACGCCGGCGCGCGCGACTTCGGCAGCGTCGTGCAACGGACCGGACGGTAGTCGATGCGCCTTCGCGCCGGTTGCGCGAATGGTTTCGTCGCAAAGATCGACAAGTTCCTTGTGAAATAAAATCGGCTCGATGTTCCAAATTCGTTCCCACGCAAGATCGACATCTCCATCTCGCGCGAATTTTTCGCTCGCCGCTTTTGCGTCGCTCAACATTTTCTGCAGCGCGTCGCCGTCGAGATGGCGTTGATCGAGCGTGATGCGGCATTCCTCGACCACGCTCGTAACGATTCCCGGCTTCGTTAGGCACGACCCGACCGTGCAAACACCTTGCCCACTACGCTTCGCGATCTCGTAAATCGCCGGCGACATTTTCGCCGCGGCGAGAAACGCATCGCGGCGCCGATTCATCGGCGTGCTGCCGGAATGCGCCGCTTGTCCGCGAAAGGTGATGGCATGTCGCTCGACGCCGAAAGTTCCGAGCACTGTGCCTAACGGAAGATCGAGATCGAGCAACACCGGGCCTTGCTCGATGTGCAATTCCTGGTACGCCGCCGCATTCTTCAATTCTTTCTCGGAATCTTTCACCCGTTCGAAATCGATTCCGTGTTCCTTCACCGCATCGACCAAACGCACGCCGTCTTTGTCTTTCAATGCGCGCGTTTCCTCCATGTCGATCTTGCCGGACGCGGCCGACGATCCGAAAAGACTTTTCCCGAACCGCGCGCCCTCTTCGTCGCACCAATCAACCAGCCGCACCGTCACCGGCGGAGTTCCTTGTGATTTAATGCGGCGCAAAATCTCGACGCCGGCGAGCGTGTTCAAACATCCATCGAGCCAGCCGCCGTTAGGCACTGAGTCGATGTGCCCGCCTATTACTAATGCATTGTCGATCTTGCCCGGAAGCGTCGCCCAAAAATTTCCGGCCGCGTCGTTATGCATTTCAACGCCACCAATCTCCTCCACCTTCTCGCGCAATAAATTCCGAGCCTTCGCCCACGTCGGCGTGAAGGCGACGCGTTGCGCGCCATTCTCGTCGGCGGTCAGCGCGCGAAGTTCCTTCAAATCTGCAACCGTTCTTTTCGGGTCAATCATTCGGCAATCACACTCGTTAGTTTCAAATTGATCGAATCGACAAGGCCCTGATCGGTTAACTTCAATTCCGGAATCGGCGACAGACTCATGAAAGACAGCGTCATAAATGGCGCGTCGAGTTTGCAGCCGAGCTTCGCCGCCGCTGCATTTAACTCTGCGATTTTTTCGATAACGATTTCAAGCGGTTGATCTGAAACCAAACCGGCGATCGGCAACGGCAGCGCCGCGACCGTCGCAAGATCGACAATCGCCACCTGGCCGCCGCGCATTTTTTGCAAAGCTTCAACGGCCGCGATGATGTCGGCATCGTTCGTCCCGACGACCACCACGTTGTGGGCATCGTGCGCCACCGTCGAGCCGAGCGCTCCGCGCTGCAGACCGAAGCCGCGCACAAATCCCACGCCGACATTGCCCGTCGACCCATGTCGCTCGACTACGACCAGCTTCAAAATGTCACGCGAGGAATCCGCCACGAGTTTTCCCTTGTCGATCTTTGCCGGTTCAATCGCGCACTTGGTCACGATCTGATGCGGCACAATTTCGATCACCCGAATTTTTTTCGCGCCGTTCGCGCTCATCTCGAAATCCTCGGGCGCACGATAACTCAAGTTCATCGTGCTGCGCGGCTGCGGCACCGTCGGCAATTTTTCTCCGATGTAGCGGCCATTTTCCGCGATCAGCTTTCCTTTTTTGTAAACGCGCAAGATCGACATCTTCTCCAGATCGTCGAGCACGATGAAGTCCGCCCAATAGCGCGGGGCGATCGCGCCAAAGTTCCGCAAACGATAATGCCGCGCCGTGTTGATCGTCCCCATCTGCATCGCCGTGATCGGCGCCACGCCTAACGAGATCGCTTTGCGAATGGAATGATCGATGTGTCCTTCGCGTACGAGATCGCCCGGCAGTTTGTCATCCGTCGCGAACGAGCAATTCGCCGAGTTCTGTGGCGTGACCAACCCGATGATGTGTTCGAGATTTCGTTCCGTGCTGCCTTCGCGCACGAGCAGGTGCATTCCGAGCCGCAACTTTTCGCGCGCCTCGTCGATCTCGGTGCTCTCATGATCGGAGCGCACACCGGCGAGCGCATACGCGTTCAAATTTTTCCCGCGCAATCCGGGCGCGTGCCCGTCGATCACTTTGCCTTTCCCGGCTTCGATCTTGGCCAGCTCCGATTCCATTCCCAGAAACACGCCCGGATAATTCATCAGTTCGGCGATTCCCGCGATGCGATCGTCCGCGATCATGAGCGCGAGATCGTCGGCCGTGAAACGCGCGCCGGCGGTTTCCAAATGTGTCGCCGGAATGCACGACGGCAGCATGATGAAGAAGTCGATCGGCAGATTTTTGATCGATTCGAGCACGTAACGAATGCCGTCCATCCCGAGCACGTTGGCGTATTCGTGCGGATCGATCACCATCGCGCCCGTCCCATGCGGTACAACCGCGCGCACAAATTCCGGCAGCGTCACCATCGTGCTTTCGACGTGAAAATGTCCGTCGATCAAACTCGGCGCCAGAAAAGCGCCCGCAAGATCGACAACTTCCTTTGCGTCGTAATCGCCGATGCCGACAACGCGACCGCCATCGACTGCGACATTCGCATCATGAATTTCGCCGCTGAGCACGTTAACGAGTCGCGCGTTCCTGAACACCAACTCCGCCGGCTCCTCACCGCGCGCGACGCGAAGTTTGTGCTCGAGCTCGATCACGACAAGACCTGCTCCGCCGTCACGTGTTCGGTTTTTTCTTCGAGAGATGTCGATCTTACGCGAGCCACGATGGCGTTGGAAATCGCTTCGCAGGTTGCGGGCGACGCGAGCGGAACTTCACCGCCCCCTTCAGCGAACGCGGCGATAGCGTCGCGAATTGCTTCGCGCACCGACAGCGCGAGCATCAATGGCGGTTCACCGACCGCTTTACTGCCGTGAATCACGTTCGCCTGCGTCGCTGCTGACAAAAACGCGACGTTGAAAATCTCCGGCGTATCACCGACCGCGGGAATTTTGTAAGTGTCCGGTGAATGCGTCAGCAATTCGCCTTTTGCATTCCAAACCAATTCCTCACTCGTTAGCCAGCCGCAGCCCTGCACAAAACCGCCTTCGATTTGTCCGCGCGCGACACCGCGATTCACCGCGTCGCCGGCATCGTGCAAAATATCCACGCGCTTGATCGACATCATCCCGGTGAATCCGTCGACTTCCACTTCGCTCACCGCCGCGCCGACCGCGAAATAGTGAAACGGTTTTCCTTTGCCGGTCTCGCGATTGAAATGAATGTCCGGCGTTTTGTAAAAACCGGTCGTGCTCAAACTCGTTCGCGCGAAGTAGGCGCGTTGAATCACTTCCGCGATCGGCAGCCGCGATTCCGCAAGATCGACATCGTACACTTCGTTGTCCGCAAACATCACTTTGAATTCGCCGGGCAAACGCGCATTTTTTTCCTGCAGCATCTCTTCCGCGAACGGTAGCAACCGCGCGCGCAATGTGTCGCAGGCGTTCTTGACCGCCGCGCCATTTAAATCCGTGCCGCACGACGCGGCCGTCGCGGAAGTGTTCGGCACTTTGTCCGTGCGCGTGTGCATGACGCGGACGCGATCAGCCGTTAGGCCAAGTTCCTTCGCCGCGATCTCGCGAATGTTCGAGTGCACGCCCTGTCCCATTTCCGTGCCGCCATGATTGATCTGCGCGGTGCCGTCTTGAAATAGCAACACCAGCGAGCCGGCCTGATTGAGATGCATCGTCGTAAATGAAATGCCGAACTTCACCGGCGTAATCGCGATCCCACGTTTCCGATGTCGATCTTGCGCATTTTGAGTTCGAATCTCTTCACGCCGCCTGACGAAACCGCTCGATTCGATCAATTCACTCCAAACGCGCTCGATCCGATTGTCCTCGATCTCCTGCCCGTAATGCGTCGTGTTCGTTTCGCCTTTGCCGCGATACAGATTTTTGTGCCTAACGACTTCGGGCGCGATTCCGGTCTGCCGCGCCACGCGATCGATGATTTCTTCGATCACGAACATTCCCTGCGGTCCCCCGAATCCGCGAAACGCGGTGTTCGACGCGAGATTCGTTTTCGCAACGTGACCGCGGAACGCGACGTTCGGAATGTAGTAGGCGTTGTCGAGATGAAAGACCGCGCGATCGGTCACGGCGCGCGAAAGGTCTAACGACCAACCGGCATTCGAGTATATGTCGATCTTCGCCGCGTGCAGCAGACCTTCCGCGTCGAAGCCGACACTGAAGCGCGCCATAAACGGATGGCGTTTGCCGGTGATCATCATGTCTTGATCGCGATTCAAACGCATGCGGACTTTGCGTCCGGTTTTCGTTGCGCCGAGCGCGGCTAACGAAGCAAATGTCGCCGCTTGCGTTTCTTTGCCGCCAAACCCGCCGCCCATGCGCGGACATTCGATCACCACGCTGTGCATGGGTAACGCGAGCACATGCGCGACGATGTGTTGAACTTCCGCCGGATGTTGCGTCGATGAGCTGACGAACATGGTGCCGTCTTCGCCGCGCTCGGCCCAGCACGCGTTCGTTTCCAAATAGAAATGGTCCTGACCGCCGAACGAAATCTCTCCGTGAAATTTTAAAGGCGCGTTCGTTAGGGCCAGATCGACATCTCCACGTTGAATGTGGTTCGCGTCAGTGTGAAAACTATTCGCGTCGATTGCTTCTTCGATGGTGAAGACGGCAGGCAACGGTTCGTATTCGACCACGATCTTCTCTGCGGCCGCGCGACAAAGTTCCTGCGATTCGCCAACGACGAGCGCAACGATTTGCCCGTGATAGAAAACTTCGCTGTCGGCGAGCAGGACCTCGTCGTGCCGCACCGCGCCGACGTCGTTCAATCCCGGAACATCTTCGGCCAGCAACACCGCAGCGATCCCCGGCATCGCGTGCGCTTCAGTTGCGTCGCGTCGCAAAATTCTCGCATGCGCATGTGGCGAACAGACCGGCCAGACTTCGAGCATATTTTGATTCCACGTCGCGTCATCAACGTAAATCGCTTCGCCAGTCGCATGTTTGTGTCCGCTTTCGTGCGGCAGTGCCGGTTCGCGTTCGGCTAACGAGCGCGCAATCGTCGGATCAAACGCGCGCGCGCCGTTGTCGTGAAAAAACTTTCGCACAAGATCGACAATCAATCGTTGCCGATAGCTCGCGCTGCCGCGCACATCTAAAATGGGACTGAACTCATTTCGCAAGATCGACATCGCACTTTCAATCGTTTCTTCGTTCCATTGTTTTGCGATCAGCGCCTCTTCCGTTTTCTTCGCGCGCATCGGCATTGCGGCGACCCCGCCGAAGGCGAGGCGCGCTTTCGAAACGGAATTCATTTCGTCGAGCTCGATCGCAAAACATCCGGCAACCGTGCTGATGTCCATCTCGCGGCGTTTGGAAACTTTGTAGAAACGCCGCCGCGACCGCGCAAGATCGACATCTACTCGTGGAATGATGATCGTTTTAAGAATCTCGCCGCTTTGCAGCGCGGTCTTGCGATAGGCGACAAAGAATTCTTCGATCGACAAGATGCGTTCGCCGTTCGCGGAGGCGAGAACTACGCTCGCGTCGAGCGCGAGCAGGACCGGCGCCGAATCGCCGATGGGCGACGCCGTGACGATGTTGCCGCCCATCGTCGCGCGATTCCGAATTTGCCGCGATCCGAAGAGGTAAAGCATGTCATCGAGCTCGGGATATTCCGCGCCTAACAACTCCTTGATCCGCGTCAGCGTGACGGCGCCACCGATCTGCCATTGATCGTCCGTGCAATTGATCGCCGTCAGTTCCGGAACGGCTTCGATCGAAATCAGCGCCGGAAACTTGTGAAACCGTTTCGTGATATCGAGACCCAGCTCGGTCGCGCCGGCGATCAATCGCGCATCAGGATTTTTCGCCATCGCGGCGAATAAACTCTTCAGCGAAGTTGGCCGCAGAAATGTTTCGCCATCGCGCGCGTATGTGACCGATTTCAATTCCGGCGCGCTAAGATCGACATCTACTCTTTGCATGAACGCGTCGGCACACGCGTCGCGAATCGCGCGATAGCCGGTGCAACGACAAAGATTGCCGCAAAGTTGTTCGTCGAGTTGCGACGAAGTTTGGAGATCGTCGCGATGAAATCCCTCGAACATCGACATGATGAATCCGGGCGTGCAGTAACCGCACTGCGAACCGTGATTGTCGACCATCGCCTGTTGCACCGGATGCAATTGCCCATCGGCCACGCCTTCGACGGTGACGACGTCGCGCCCCGCCATAAGCGGCAGCGGAACGAGACAGCTATTGATTGCGCGGTAGGTCGGTTTGCCGTTTCGATCAAGATCGACAATCGCAACCGAGCACGCGCCGCAATCGCCTTCGGCGCAACCTTCCTTCGAGCCCGTTAGGCCATTCGCGCGCAGCCAGTCGAGCAGCGTGACGTTTGGCGAAACCGAATCGACGCGCACCCGTTTCCCGTTCAGGCGAAACTCGATCGCGTTCGCTTTTTTCATTTTCTGCGCGCTTGCAAGATTTTCAAAAACGAGCGCGAACGGAATTCTTCGAGCGTAAGGCTGGTAGCGAGCGCTTCCTCTTCGCTGATCGCGCCGCAGGCGACGCCGCGCAGGAAAAAATTGAGCAGACCCTGCCCGGTCGCGGCATCATCGAAAACATCGCCATACAAAGAGGCGAGGGCGGCTTTCTCGACGAATGCTTTTAATCGACTGGCCGCGCTTTCGAGTCCTTCGAGAAAAAACAAATAAAGCGCGGCGTAACGCGCGATGAATTGCGCGGGATGCAAGTCCCAGCCTTGATAGAAGCCGGTACGAAGCGAATGCAAATTATCGTTGAATGCGAGTCGCCATGCCGCGTGCACGGCTTCACGATTTTCGCGAACCTGTTCGGAAGTTAGTTGTCGATCTTGCGCGGCGCGATGCGGACCGACCGGAAGAATATTTGTCGCGCCGTCGGAAAGTTGAATGCCGGTGCCGGCGAGCGAGACCAGCATCATTTGCCGCGCGAAATCGCACGCCGGATGTCCCATCGCCTGATACGCCGCGGTGATTCCTGATGCGGCCGTGTAATCGTAAACACCGAAATGCACGCTGCCGCAGCGGCCACCAGCGGCGTCGACTAACGAATGCAGCGCCACTTCGCCACGCTCATTAATAATAGACTGCGGCGTCTCGATCATGAGCTCGATCTTGAGCGACCCGTTAGGCAATCGGGTTTTCTTTTCGAGCATGTCGAATAACTGGACCGCCGCACGCACTTGTTCCGGTAATTGCACTTTCGGAACTGTGATGACGAAATTGTCCGGCAGCTTGCTCGAAGTCTCTGACGCAAGTGCGGTGATAAAGATGTCGAGCGTGCGCACGCTGCGAACTCGAAGATCCTCGTTCAGCGGCTTCAATCGAATCCCGATGAACGGCGGCAAAGTTTTCTCTTTCATTCCGCGCGCGACTTCGAGCGCGGCCAAATGCGCATGTCGATCTTCCTCTTCGTCCGGCCGATTGCCGTAGCCGTCTTCGAAATCCAAACGAAAATCTTCCACCGGCTCGCGCTGAAGTTTTTCGACGACACGATCGTAAATTTTTTGCGTCAGTTGCACACCGAGCGCATCCGAAAGCGTCTGCGCATCAGGCGCGTATTCCTTCAGGGAGCGCAACGCGACTTCGCCGAGCTTTTTCGCGGAATCGGCTTTGAACAAATGCGCGCCGCCGTAAACCGTCTGCACCGCTTGCCGGCGATTCGATTCGCCGGCATAACGCTGCATGAATTTTTTGTTTGCATCGCTTAACGCCGGCGTGATTTCGGAAGTCGCGATTGGGTCGAGGCTGGTCT
>JBEEGX010000230.1:0-13262 GCA_041167105.1 Verrucomicrobiota bacterium | reverse complement strand
ACGGCTAAGATCGAAATGCTGTGTCAGCCCCGACGCGAAGGAATCCCAATTCGCGACCATGTCCTCATACTTCAACAGGACTCCGCGCTCGCATGCTTCGACCAGCGCATGCATGACTTCGAAAGTGCGGATGATGTGCGGCAGCGATTCGACGGCATATGTATCAATCGGCTTGTCGCTGATGGTTTCCCGTCGCTCGCGTTGGCGCGTTGCAGTCTGCTCCAGCGGGCTAAAGCCGTGCGTGTAGCCGAACGAATAGTAGGACGACACGATGATGTCGCGCGGGTCGCGCACTAAGAACGTGGCGCGTTTGTCTCGCACGAACTCGGGCCGACACATCGGTTCGATCAGTTGTTTGTACGTCGGCCGAGATGGGTTCGCGCTGACCCGGATGGGGCCATAAACAAATCCGCGCTCCGAGAAAGTGATGTCCCCGGCGTCTCCGCCGCGATAGAGCTGGCTGGCATAGTTTACATGCTCAAGGCCCCGTACGTTTTTCAAGACGAAGCGGCCGAATAACGTGCTGGCGCACTTGTGCATGGTGTAGAAGTAGACTGATTCTTTCACAGCGGTCCGCTCCTCAGTCTCGGTGACATTTGCTAACATGCAGCTAAGATCGACATATACGCTTTACTCCGTGCGCAAAGCCTGGATCGGGTCGACTAATGTTGCGCGGCGCGCGGGAATTAAGCAGGCGAGCAACGCGGCGATGATGAGAACACTCGCGGTCGCCGCCAGCAAAAGCGGGTTGTGCGGCGAAACCTTATACAGCTGGGCCACCAGCAAGCGGCCGGCGGCGAAAGTTCCGACGAGACCGAGCCCGAGACCGAGTAGGACCGGGTGCATTCCTTGCCTAACGACTAGACGCAGGACGTCGTTCGCTTGCGCGCCCAGGGCCATGCGCACGCCGATTTCGCCGGTGCGTTGTTCGACGGTGTACGCAACCGCTCCATAAATTCCAACGACCGCAAGCAACAACGCGATGCCAGCGAACGCGCCGAGCAGCGCCATGGTCAATCGCTGTTGCCCGAGCGATTGCGTGACGATTGCCTCGAGTGTGTTCGGCTGCAAAATCGGCAACGTATTGTCGATCTTGCTCAATTTCGCGCGCACTGTTCCCAATGTCGCTTCTGGTTTAAGCGCCGTGCGCACGAGCAAATTGAAGAACGGTCCGTCGCGCTGCGGCCATGAGCGATAGAACTCGACTTCGTTCTCTTTAGATAATTCTTGCGAACGAACATCGCCGACTACTCCGATGACTTCAGCCGCGCGGCCGTTGCCGTTGTCCGTGCCAAAAAGAATCTGGTGACCGATCGGGTCTTCGTTCGGAAATAATTTTTTCGCCGTCGCTTTACTTAGAATTACGACCCATGGCTGATCTACGCTGTCGCGCTCGCTGAAGTCGCGCCCGGCCAGGAGCGGGATCCCAAGTGTGCGAAAATAGTTGGGCCAAACACTCCGCGTTAGCCCGAGCGGACGCTGCTTCACCGGAACCGGATCGCGGTCCGTGCGGGCGTAGGGGGAGGCGGAATAATTCCCGGACAGTGGAATAGCATCAGTTATGGCCACACTTTGTACGGCGGGCGCGTTTTGCAGTTCTTGCGTAAGCCTTTCGACTAAACGCGCGCGCGAAGCGGAGTCCGGATATTGCGCCGGCGGCAATCCGATCCCGCCGACCCAAATATGATCGGAACGAAAACCGGTTTCCTGTTGGCTTAGCCTAACGAAACTCGACACCAACATGGCGGCGCCGGCAAGCAGAACGACGGAAAGGCCGACCTGTGCCATGACCAATCCGCGACGGAAGCGATGTTGGCCGCGACTGCCACTGACGGCGCGACCGCCGTCTTTCAATCCATCGACCAGATCGGCACGCGAACTCTGCCACGCGGGGTAAAGTCCCATCGCGAAACCGGTGAGCAAGGAAAGCGCGAGAGTGAAAATGAGCACCGGCCATTGCAGCGCGATGTTGTTTTCGAAAGGAATATTATCGCCGGCGACGCGCGGCACAATCGACACTGTCCAGAGCGCAAGGCAGAGACCCGCGGCGCCGGCGATCGCGCTAATGAGCGTGCTTTCAAGCACAAACAACCTGACAATGCTGCGCCGTTCTGCGCCGAGCGCCATGCGCAACGCAATTTCGCGACGCCGGCCGGTGAAACGAACGAGCAACAAGTTGGCGACATTGCTGCACGCGATCAACAGCACCGCGCCCACGGCGGCAAGCAATGTGTAAAACGCCGGACGCAAATTCCCAGTCACGTCTTGCGCTGCCGGAACCAACACTGATGTCAGTCCGTTGTCGGCGTTCTCCGGATATTGCTCACGATATCCGCGATCGAGCGCGGGCATGCTCGCTTGCGCTTGTTGCATCGTCACACCCGGTTTGAATCGGCCGATGCAGCGCATGAAACTCACGCCGCGCATTAGTCGATCTTTCGCCAGACCAGGTGGATCGAACGGCTTGGACACGAAAACTTCCGCGTCCCGACCAAACCATGAGATGGGCAATTCGGGCAGCACGCCCACGATGGTCGTGGGGACGCCATTCAAAGTCACACTTCGCCCGATTACGTTCGGATCGGAATTGAGGCGCTTGCGGACAAACGTGGTCGTGACCAGCGCGACATCGTCTTTGGTTTCTTCGACCAGCAAAAAATTACGGCCCATTACTGGATGAATGCCGAGCACATCGAAATAATTCGCGGTGACATTCGCGCCGAGCAATTGCACCGGCTCGCCAATTCCGGTCATGATGTAACCGTTGCCCCAATCGGTTGCGAGTTGCGTGAAAGCAGTTTGCCCGTCGCGATACTGCCAAAATTTCGGAACGGAAAACGGAAACTGTTTTAAGTCGCGAGTTTTGTCCTCACCATAGATGCGAACGATTTTGTCTGGCTCGGTGAACGGGAGCCCACGAAAGAACAAATCGTGCATGAGGGTGAAGATCGCGGTGTTGGCGCCGATGCCCACTGCGAGCGTAAGGATGGCCAGTAAAGTAAACGCCGGTGATTTCCAGAGTTGTCTTAGAGCAAATCGAATATCGTCTATCATATCGTTACCTAAGTCTTAGTTTTCATTGCAAGATCGACATCTACACCAGCCAGCCATCGCGCAATTGAATGATGCGGTTTCCGTAGCCGGCATTTTTTTCCGAGTGCGTGACCTGAATAATCGTGGTCCCGCCAGCGTTCAGCTTCTTGAAAAGCTCCATGATCTCTTCACCCTGGCTCGAGTGCAGATTTCCCGTCGGTTCATCCGCTAAAATGATTTTCGGATTCGAGATGATCGCGCGGGCGACACCGACGAGCTGCTGTTGCCCGCCGGAGAGTTGACGCGGATACAAATCGCGTTTCGCCACGATCTGAAAACGATCGAGCGTGTCAGCCACCATGGCGGAGCGCTCGGTCTTGCTCACCTTCCGGTAGGACAGCGGAATCTCGAGGTTTTCGTAAACCGTGAGGTCGTCGAGCAAATGATATTGCTGAAACACGAAGCCGATCTGCTCATTGCGTAGGGCACCGCGTTCCTTTGCTTTCAAATGGTGCACCGCTGTTTCGTTGAAAAAATATTCGCCGGTCCATCCGTGGTCGTGCATGCCGAGGATATGCAAGAGCGTGGATTTGCCCGCGCCCGACGGCCCCATGATCGAGACAAATTCACCTTCGGCGATGTCGAGATTGATGTCGCGGAGCACGTAAAAGAATTTCCCGTGCGCCAAGGGGTATGAGCGTTCCAGATTTTGCAGGCGGATCATAAGCTAAGCTCAGGCATTGTGACTAAGTGCGATCATCGGATCGGCGCGTGTTGCGCGCACTGCGGGAATATAACTGGCGAGAAGCGCGATCCCTCCGAGCAGGAATGTGACAATGGCGAAGGTTCCGAGATCGAACGTACCGACGCTGTAAAGCAAGGCTGAGAGTGCGCGAGTTGAAAACATGGCCAGCACCAGACCGATGACAGTGCCGATGCCCACGAGTTTTAACGCGTGACCGACGACGAGTCGGAGCACGTCGCGGCGTTGCGCTCCCAGCGCCATGCGCACGCCGATCTCGTGGGTGCGCTGCACGACCAAATACGAAATGACGCCGTAGGTCCCGACCGCGGCGAGCAACAAGGCGATGGCAGCGAACATGCCGAGCAGTACGACGGACAAGCGACGCGGCGCGATCGAATCGGCGACGACCTGATCAAACGTACGGACATTCGCGATCGGTTGTTCGGGATCGAATGCATGCACTTCGCGACGAATGGCGGGAATCAATGCGCTCGGCGCCTGGGCCGAGCGGACGACAAGAATCATTTCGCGATAGGCCCGCTGCGGATGCGGGAGGTACTGCTCCGGTACAGGATCGACATCGAGGCCGCGGTGCCGCATGTCGGCAACCACGCCGATCACGGTGAACCATTTCGGATTGGTCCCTTCAAAGGAAATTCGTTTTCCGACCGCCTCTTCGTTAGGCCAATATTTTTTCGCGAAAGTTTGATTGACGATGACAACAGATGGCGCCTCGGCTGTATCCGAGTCCTCGAAGAACCGGCCTTGCAACAACGGCGTTTGGAGCACGCGAAAATAGTCCGGCGAAACCGTGCGCAGTTCCTCGTCCGGATAAACGCCAGTTTGCGCGGGCGTCCGACCTTCAACGATGAAGGAGTTGTCACTGTTCGATCCGCTCAGCGGCAAAATCGAAGTGATGCCGGCGTGTTGCACACCGGGAATCGTTCTGATTCGGCGGACCAACTCAGCATAAAAATCGATGACTGGTTTGCCGCGCGGATATTTCACGATCGGCAGAGCAAGCTCCATCGTGACCACGTTGTGGGGATTGAAACCGGGACTGACGCTTTGCAGCCGGACAAAACTTTTCATCAACAAACCGGCGCCGACGAGCAGCACGAGCGCCAGCGAAACTTCCGCAACGACCAGCGCGTTGCGCAGGCGATTGCGGCGAGCGCCCGATGTCGATCCTCGCCCGCCTTCTTTCAACGCTTCCGTCAGCTCCGGCTTCGCACTCGTTAGGGCAGGAACCAAACCAAAAACAATTCCAGTACCGACCGAGACCAGCAGCGTCATCAGCAAGACCGCGCCATCAAGATTCGCCTCCCGCAAACGCGGAACGGTTTGAGCGCCAATCGTGCGGAGAAGATCGAGTCCCCACACGGCGAGAAGCACGCCAGCCAGTCCGCCGAGCAGCGCGACGACTACGCTCTCCGTCAATAATTGCCGCAACAAACGGAACGGACTCGCGCCGAGCGCAACGCGAATTGCGAGCTCGCGTTCACGCGCGCCGGCGCGCGCCAGCATCATCGTCGCAAGATTCGCGCATGCGATCAGCAACACGAGCGAAACTGCGCCGAGAAGAATGACCAGACCGTTGCGCATTCCTCCGACCACCTGGTCGTGCAACGAGTAAAGCCTGGCGCCGAACGCCGTGCCGGCGCTGTAGTTATCGGGAAATTGCCGCGTCCATTCGGCGATGAGTGTGTCGATCTCCGCCTGCGCTTGAGATTGTGATCCCCCCGGCCGCAACCGCGCGATGATTCCGTAGCTACGCGAGCCGCGCGACTTCAGTTCGTTTTCGGTAAACGCAATCGGCTTCCAAATATCGGCCCGCTCCGCGAATTGATTTCCCTGCACATTAAACAGCGGCAACGGGAACTCGAACGTCGACGGCATCACGCCGATGACAGTGAAGCTGCGTCCGTTCAGAACGATTTTGTTCCCGATCAATGTCGGATCGGAATTGAAGCGGCGCTGCCACAATCGCGCGCTGATTATGACGACGTCGTCATGACCCTCGCCGACCTCGTGCATGGCGAACGTGCGACCGCGTGTGGGCTGGATGCCCAGCACATCGAACAGGCTCGGTGACACGACTGCGCCCTGGATACGCTCCGGATTTTCGCCGGTGCTGAGATTGAAGCTCTCGTAATTGAACGCAGCCATGCGATCGAAGCTGCGCAGTTGTTTCTCGTAATCGATGTACTCGGGCGCCGAAACCGGAATGCGCTCGAGACCTTGCCCGCGAAATTGTTCCCACAACAAAACCAACTCCTGCGGCGCGCGATACGGCAAGGGACGAATCAGTAGTGCGTTAACCAGACTAAGCACCGCCGTGTTCGCGCCGATGGCGAACGCGACCGTCGCTATTGCAACTACCGCAAATGTCGGTGTCTTAAACAGCGCGCGAAAAGTGTATTGGATTTCCTTCCACATAGTCGTTAGGCCTTCGCGCAAGATCGACAACCGTTTATAGTGCAGCGCCACGCGCCGATGCCGAGCGCAAGCGCGAGCACCGGGATGATCGTGAACGCCGGAGTCTTTACCAGCATTCGCGCCGCGAATCTCAGCTCGCCAAGCATAAGATGTCGATCTTAGCGATTGTCGATCTTAGCTAGGCCGCAACGCGATTGTCTTCCACCACGCGCCCATCGAACAAGTGAATCGTCCGGTCCGCATGCTGCGCGAACCGCTGATCGTGCGTCACCATGCAAATGGTCGCGCCGCCAGCGTGCAATTCCTTAAGCAGGTCCATGACCGCTTCGCCGTTGCGCGAATCAAGATTTCCCGTCGGCTCGTCTGCGAGCAGGATGGCCGGTTTTCCCGCGAGCGCACGCGCAACCGCGACACGCTGCTGCTGACCGCCCGAGAGCTGACTCGGCAAATGTTTCGCGCGATGCGCCATGCCGACGCGTTCGAGCGCGCCGGTGACAAATTCTTTTCGCTCGCCCGCGGCCATGCCGCGATAGGTCAACGGCAGCTCAACGTTTTCGTAAACGGTGAGGTCGCCGATGAGATTGAAGCTTTGGAAAATAAAACCGATCTCACGATTGCGAATGCGCGCGCGTTCCGGAAATGAAAGATTAGCAACCTCGGTTCCTTTGAGCGCGTAGCTGCCGCCCGAAGGCGTGTCGAGCAAACCTAAGATCGACAATAACGTCGACTTGCCGCAGCCGGATGGGCCAGCGATCGACAAATATTCGCCATCCTTAATGTCGAGGTGGATCCCGGAGAGCGCGTGCGTTTCGACTTCGTCGGTCAGGAATACCTTAGTCACGGCATCGAGCCGAATGAGCGGCGTCGATCCGTTGCGCGCAGTGCTTTGGGGTTGGTTTTGGTTGGCCGTAGTTGGTGAGGTTGCTGTCATATCTTAGGTTTTATTAGTTAAGGCGAATTCGATCGTGTGCGTCCCAGGCGCTTGTGTCTGAAAGGATGACCTGGTCTCCGGGATTGAGACCGCTCATAATTTCGATGGTGTTGACTGAGCTCTTGCCCAGCTTCACCGGCGTGCGCACAGCTTCGTTGCTGTTAGCCACGAGTTTGAAAATTCCGACGGTGTTGTTCTCCTGACCAAACGCGGGCCGGCCAACGTAAACAACATTCTCGAGTCGCTCGAGCTCGACCGTTCCGTCGACACTCAAATCCGGTCGCGCGCCTTTCGGCAATGCTTCATCAAATGCCACGTCCACTTTGACCGTTCCCTGCTCGACCGCGGGGTCGACGCGAATGACGTGTCCCTTCACCACGCCGTTGCGCGTGTCGATGCTGGCCTGCTGATTAATCTGAATGTCTTTCGCCTGCGTCTCGGCGATTTTCACTTCCGCCTTCAACTTCGAAGGATCGGCCACGCGCGCGAGATTCTGGCCGACTTTTACGAGCTGGCCCACTTCGACGGGCAACTGTTGCAGCACGCCGGACATTCCCGCCTTCACATGCAAAGCCTCAACCTGGTCGCGTTTCAACTTAGCTAATTCAATCGCTTGATCGACCGCGGCCTGCTTCGAGGTGATCTGCGGTTCGATCGAGTCGCGCGCAAACGCCATACGCTTTTGCTCAATCTGATCGCGCGCCGCCAGGTCCGCTTCTTTTACCTTTGAAGTTTTATAAACGAGCGCTGCGACCAATCCGTTCTTATTAAGCTGGTCGTTAGTCTCGCTTTCCATTTTCGCCTGCTCGTATTCGGCGTGCACCTTTGCCGCCGTCGCTTCCTGATCGAGCAACTCGCGCTGCAATGTCGCGCGCGAAGTCGTGAAATCGGCCGTCGCCGCCGCAGCCTTCGATTGCGCATCGTGCGCGGATTGTTCCAGCTCGGGGCTGGTCATTTCCAAAATCACTGTCTCCGGTTGAACCTCAGCTCCCGGCCTAACGACGATCTTTTCCACGCGCCCGTCGGTGTTCGCGGCGATCCAGCGAATATCTTCCGGCACCAACGTGCCGAGACCGCGCACCTGTCGCACCATTGGCCCGCGCTTGACCGTGTCGATCCAAACCGTCGAGCGATCGACGCTCGGCACCGCCGGTTTCAAACGCGACAGCGCAAATGTGACCAAGAGCAACGCAAGCGCGCCGCCGGCGATGATGATGATGCGGCGTTTGCGTTTTTTTGCAGCAACGCCCTGGCGCGGCACATCCATGCTCGAAAGACTGGACGTGAATCCCGTTGGGCGCACGACGTTTGGTTGTTCCTGGGGTTGCGGGGTCATGTGCAATTAAAGCGGGCCGAATGCGCCGCAAAGGTGCAGCACCGCCAGCGCGCCGCTCACCAACGGCACTACGGCCGTAATCATGATGGTGGCGAACGCTGCCGTTTCACCGAGATCTTGTTTCGCTTCGGCGTTAAAATAATCGCGGCTGAAGCGCCAGTAGGTCGATGTCGGTCTTGTGCCGCACTGGCCGCCGTTGAATTCATCGAGCGCGACCGATTGATAATTGCAATCGACGCTCGGAAATTTTGTCATTGTTGGTTTCATAAAATCTTTTCCTGCTCTTCCTTTGAGATGCGATCAACGCACTCGCCGGATTCAAAAGTTTTTCTCCTCGACGACGCCTATTTGCAATGCGCGTGCCAACGCATTCAACAAAGTCACATCGCGCAGCTTCCCAGCGACTTACAATTGTCGATCTAAAATTCGCCGCGGGCGTTATGCTTCGCTCGTGGGACGCTGCTGTCCCGAATTCGGGACGGCCTAACGTGGCAAACGCAGCAACGCTTCGGCGCCAGTCCGATCCCGTCGATTCGTTAGGCTAAGCGAACCACCGTGTGCTTCGGCGATTTGTCGGCTCAACGCCAATCCAATTCCGGAGCCGCCCGGTTTCGTGGTGAAGAACGGAACAAACAAGTTTGTCGGATTCATGATGCCGGGTCCTTCGTCCTGCACAAAAACCTCGACGCAATCGCCCGTCTGCCGCCAACCGATCTCGACCGCGCCCTGCGTTTCGAGCGCGGCATCGACCGCGTTGTGCGCGACGTTGATGAGCAATTGCTCGAGTTGCGCGGCGTCGGCATGAACGTGCGTCTTTGGTCCACCGACAATTTTCACCGGCATGCGCCGCTCCAGACTAACGACACGCTGCACGACCTCCGCAAGATCGACATCTTCCTTTTGCGGCGGCGGCAGCTTCGCCAATCGCGTATACGCATGCATGAAACGCGAAAGCGAATCGGCCCGCCCGGCGATCGAGCGCAAACCGCTTTGCGCATCTTCCTTCCAATCGGAGGGCGGTGGCTCGCGGCGCAACAGCGATTCCAAACTTCCGGCGAGGGATTTAATCGGCGCGAGCGAATTGTTCATCTCGTGTCCGAGCACGCGCACAAGACTCTGCCAGGCGCGACGTTCCTCTTCACGCAAAGTTCTGCTGAGATCGGTCAGCACCAGCAGATCGTGCGGCAAACCGTGTTCGCGGAATGTGCTTCGACGAATTCCCCAACGACCGGATGCGCCGGGAAAAGTCAGCGTCAACGGCGCGTCTTCATGCGCCGCGAGACATTCGGCCAGACCGAGGTCGCTCGCCTTTCGGCCTAACAATTTGTCGATCGTTTGCCCAAGCAGATTTTCGCCGGCGCGATTCACCAAACGCAGTCGGTGTTCCGGGTCGAATGTAAACACGGCGACGTCGATCTCGGCCATGATCGTGCGCAAGAGCGCGGTGGCTTCGAACGCACCGAGGCGCTGCACGCGCAGTGTTTCACCTAACGAGTTGATCTCGAGCAACGCTTCACCGAGCGAATCATTTTCCCGCGCGCCGCGAGCGCGGATCGAGTAATCGCCTTCGCGCAAGGCGGCGAGCAAATTGGTCATCGTTTGCAGTGGATGCACGATGTGTTCGCGCGCGCCCGTGATGAAGCCGGCGGCGCAGCCGATGATGAGGAGCGAAAGCGTCCATTGCACTTTGGCCGAGTAATCGCCGAACCATAAGATCGACAAGATGGCCACGGCCGCGGGCGCGACGGCGCCGAGGATCAGCCAAGTTAATTTGCCCTCGTGCGAAAAACGATGTCGATCTTTCGGCCCGCGCTTCACAGGCCGTATTGCTGCAGTCGCCGATAAAACGCGCTGCGGCTCAGACCGAGCGCTTCGGCCGCTTTGCGCGCGTTGCCGTCATTGCGCGCGAGCGCTTTTTTAATGAGGAACGCTTCCACTTCTTCCAGGCTCATGTCTTCGAGATTGCGCGATTCACCCACCGCGCTCGTTAGGCCGAGATCGCGCGGATGCAATTGTCGATCTTGCGCCATGAGCACGGCCCGTTCGATGACGTGGTCGAGCTCGCGCACGTTTCCCGGATAAGCGTGTTGCATCAATCGTTCGCGCGCAGTTTCATCGAAGCCCACAATTTCTTTGCGATAACGCTGCGCATGCTGGCTCAGAAAACTGTTCGCCAGCGGCATGATGTCTTCGCGCCGATCGCGTAATGGCGGCAACGGAATTTCAATCGTGTTCAGGCGAAAAAGCAGGTCCTGCCGAAATCGTCCCGCCGCAACTTCATCGACGAGATTCGCATTCGTGGCCGAAACGATACGCACATTCGCATGTAAAGTTTTCGAGGAACCGACGCGTTCGAATTCGCCCGTCTCGATCACGCGCAGGAGTTTCGCCTGCTGATTGAGCGGAATGTTGGCGATCTCATCCATGAACAGCGTGCTTTCATCCGCGAGCTCGAAGCGACCCGCACGATCGGTCTTGGCGTCCGTGAATGCGCCTTTGACGTGACCGAACAATTCGCTTTCGAACAGTGTCTCGGACAAGCCGCCCATGTTAACGGTGATCATGCTGTGCGACGCGCGCGGCGAGAGCGCGTGGATGGCTTGCGCCACTAAACTTTTGCCGGTGCCGTTTTCGCCGGTGATGAGAACGTTCGCGTCGGACGGTGCGACGCGCTGGATAATTTCGATGACCGGGCGCATGGCCGGTGCTTCGGCAATCAAATTCGGCACAGTTCCGCCTAACAATTTGTTCGCGGCTTCGAGCTTGCGACCTTTGCGCAACGCGCCCGCGAGCTCGACCTGCGTGCGCACGATCGTAAGGACGCGATCGTTGTCCCACGGTTTCGTCACGAAATCGCGCGCCCCGCGTTTCATTGCTTCCACCGCAAGATCGACAGTCGCCCACGCGGTCATCACCACGATCGGCAGCGTATTATCGATCTCCTGTATTTTCGGAATGACTTCGAGACCTTCCTGGCCCGACGTGGTGTCGCGCGTGTAATTCAGGTCCATCATCAACAGCGCGTAATCTTTTTTCTCCAGCGCAGAAAAAACTGCGCCTAACGAAGTCACCGTGTCGCTCTGATAACCTTCACCTTTGAGCAAAATGCGTAGCGCTTCCAGAACATCGCGCTGGTCGTCGGCAATGAGAATGCGAGTCACGGCCTAACTCTTCGCCGCGTTTCCGACTCGCTGTCAATGAGCGCGCGCAAAGAAGATGTCGATCTTGCCCGGAAGATCGACATCTCGTGCGCGATTCGGTAGAGGTGAAACGTGATCACGCAGACCGACATTACGGTTTGGTCGGTTTCGGCGCTGCTCGCGGTCGGCATTGGCTGGAGCCGTTACGCGAAATGGAAAACGCGCGACCGATTGGTGCGCGAGATTGCGGCAATGGACCCGGAGAGGCGCTCGAAATTTTTGATGCGACTCGATCCGAAACTCGCGCAGGAAATGCGCGAACAATTGCTCGCGCGCTTTCGCATCATGACGTGAGCGCGCGGAATTAGTTAGGCAATGCGCGTTTGAATACGCGGCCACGCTTTCGCGTCACAACTAAAAAGAAAGGAGCTTCGACATGAAGTTGATTCACAAAATCAAGGAGAGGGCCGCGACGGGATACATCCTGCTTTGGCTCCTCGGCATTCCAATTCCCGTTTTGCTTCTCGTTTTTCTGCTGCGCGGTTGCACCTAATCGCGCAACGGCTTTAGCGCGGTGACGCTGTCGCGCTTGGTGATGGCGTCGCCCGCGAAGCTTTTCTCGATTTCTTCGAGCTGCGTTTCACCGCAGTTTTCTTTTCCGCGTTCGTCGTCTGAGTGCGCGCAGTCGTTTCGGTAACATCGACAACTACCGGAGTCGCGGTCGCGTTCGGTTGCACGTCGGGCCCGGTGCCAGTTTGCACACCGGCGCTTCCGGTACCGCGACCGCTGCCGGCCGTCGCACCGGTCGTGCCGGTGCCGCTGAATTGCGCGTGCGCGATGATCGCAACCAAAATTGTGAGAAGAGTGCAGAGAAAAATTCGTGTGTTCATTCTGTTTTGATATCGGATTTGGTTGGGAGTTCTAGGGCGTAAAATCTTGATCTTTCTTCAGGCGCGCGCAAAAGGCCGCGAGCAAACGCGCGGTGTTTTCAAGATCGACAAGTGAAAGCAGCTCGTTAGGCGTGTGCATGTAACGCAACGGCACCGACAATAATCCCGTGGCCATGCCGCCGCGCGAAAGCTGCATCGCGTTCGCATCCGTGCCCGTGCCGCGCGCGGCGGAAGCAACTTGATAGGGAATCTTTTCTTCTTCCGCGGTAGCGACAAGCAATTCGAAAACGTGGGGATTGATATTCGCGCCACGATAAATCATCACGCCTTTGTCGACGTAGAAATCGCCGGCACGTTTCTTTTCGATGCCGGGCGTGTCGGTCGCATGAGCGACGTCGAGCGCGATGCCGACGTCGGCTTCGCTCGAAAATGCGCTCGCAGTTGCGCCGCGCAATCCGATTTCTTCCTGCACGGTGGAAACGCCAATGACGCACGAATCGAATTGTCGATCTTGCAACAAACGCAGCGTTTCGGTGACGATCCACGTGCCCATCTTGTTGTCGAACGCCATCGAAACCGCGCGTTCATTCGCGAGCTCGAGGTAGGGCTGGAGAAAAATTCCGGCGTCGCCGATCGCAACCAACTTGAGCGCGTCATCTTTGCTCGTTGCGCCGATGTCGACGTAAAGATCGTGAATCTTCGGCACTTTCTTTTTGTCCTCGTCGTCCATGAGATGAATCGCTTTGCG
>JBEEGX010000229.1:0-8180 GCA_041167105.1 Verrucomicrobiota bacterium | reverse complement strand
AGGTTTTCGTGAGCAAAGACCAAATGACGCGAGCGTTTGGCCTAACGAATTTGCGAACGGTCGGTCTCGCGACGTTGCTCGGCGCGGCCAGTTCGTCGTGTTCCTATGCGGCGGTCGCCGCCGCTCGCAGCGCATTCCGGCAAGGCGCCACGCTCACCCTCGCGCTCGCTTTCATGTTTGCTTCGACCAATCTCGTGGTCGAGCTCGGCATGGTGCTGTGGGTTCTGATGGGATGGCAATTCGTCCTCGCGGAAATCACCGGCGCGCTCGTGCTCATCGCGATGATGTGGCTGTTGATGTCGATCTTCTTTCCGCGCGACGTCGAAGCCGACGCTCGCGATCACGCTAAGATCGACAATCAACATTCGTGCGATCACGACCACGCCTCGCCCGAATCCGCCGCCAAGTGGACGCAAATGGCGAACGCGTTCTGGATGGATTGGTCGATGCTCTGGAAAGAAATCTTCGGCGGATTTCTCATCGCCGGTTGTCTCTCCGCGCTCGTCCCGGCCGATTGGTGGAAAGCGCTCTTCATTCAATCCGGTAACGAATGGCTGCGTTTGATCGAGAACGCCGCGGTCGGCCCGCTCATCGCGCTCGCATCGTTCGTTTGTTCGGTCGGAAATATTCCGCTCGCGAGTTTACTTTGGGCTAACGGCATCAGCTTCGGCGGCGTCATCGCGTTTATCTACGGCGACCTCATCGTCGTGCCGATCATTTTGATCTACTTCAAATATTACGGCGCGCGCGCCGCGACGCGGATCACGTTGATTCTTTATGCGTCAATGGTGATCGCGGGAGTGATTGTCGATCTTGCATTCACGGCGCTGAATTTAATTCCACGCGGACCGCGCCCGATCAGCGCAATGGAACATGCGACCGTGCAATGGAATTACACCGCGTGGCTGAATGTCGTCGCTATACTCGTGTGCATCGTCTTGTGGCTCGTGAAATCGCCGCAAGATCGACATCAACATTCGCACTCTTAACTTTCGCTGATCGTCACCGACTTCAACTCATCGCCACCCTGAATGGCGTTAACGACCTCCTGGCCTTTCGTCACTTTTCCAAAGACCGTGTGTTTGCCGTCGAGCCAATCGGTCGCAACATGTGTGATGAAGAACTGGCTGCCGTTCGTATTCGGCCCGGCGTTCGCCATCGACAATGTGCCAACTTCATGTTTGCGCGGATTGTTTTTTACTTCGTCCTCGAATTTGTAGCCCGGTCCGCCGCTACCCGTACCGGTGGGATCGCCGCCCTGGACCATGAAGTCGGCAATGACGCGGTGAAATAACGTGCCGTCGTAAAATTTTTCGCGCGCCAGAAAAACGAAGTTGTTAACGGTCTTCGGCGCGTCCTTGGCGAAAAGCTCACATACGATTTCGCCGCGTCCGGTCTGAAGTGTCGCGGAATGTTTCTTGTTGGTGTCGATCGTCATCGGGGGCGGCGCGGAATATTGTTTTCTCGGCATGACGACACGGTAACCGGAATCGCGCGCCGCAAAAGTGGCTTGATCAAACGAACGCGCTAGACTCTGGCCGTGCCGAAGACATTCTTCATCACCACTGCGATCGATTACACCAACTCCGCGCCGCACGTCGGGCACGCTTATGAGAAGGTGCTCGCCGATGTCATCGCGCGTTATCATCGGCTTAAAGGTGACGACGTTTTCTTTCTTACCGGCGCTGATCAACACGGCCAAAAGGTGCAGCAATCGGCGGCGAAAGCGGGCGTTGCGCCTAACGATTTCGTAAGATCGACAACGGACAAGTTCATCGAGGTTTGGAAAAAGCTCGATGTGAAATACGACACCTACGCCGAGACAATCGATCCGCGTCACAAACAAGTCGTGCAGGGAATGCTGCAGCGTTTATTCGATGAAGGGCAAATCTACAAAGATAAACAGTCCGGACATTACTCGATTAGGCAGGAACAATTTCTCACTGATAAAGAACGCGGGCCGGACGGCGAGTTTGGGCCGGAGTGGGGACAGGTCGAGTTTCGCGAAGAAGAAAATTATTACTTCAAGCTTTCGCAGCACAAAGATTGGCTGCTGCGCTACATCGACAATCGAAAGGACGCGGTCGTTCCGGATTTTCGCCAGACGGAGTTGCGCAATGCGGTTAAGAAACTCGGCGGAGACCTCTGCATCTCGCGCCCGAAATCGCGGCTCGACTGGGGAATCGACCTGCCGTTCGATAAAAATTTCGTCACTTACGTTTGGTTCGACGCCCTAACGAACTACATCAGCTTCGCCGGTTACGATCCGAAGATCGACAAGTACGAATCGCAGCCGCAGGAGTTCCGCGATCGCTGGCCGGCGCTCCAAATCATCGGCAAAGACGTTCTCATTCCGGCGCACGGCATCTATTGGCTCATTATGTTGCACGCCATCGGTTTTCCCGATGCCGCGATGCCCCAGTTGTTAGTCCATGGCTGGTGGAACCTCGGCGGCGCGAAGATAAGCAAAAGCGCCGGCAACGTGATCGATCCGTTCGTGCTCGCCGACAAATACGGCGCCGACGCGCTGCGGTATTATTTAACGACCGATATCGCCACCGGCGGTGACGCGGATTTTTCGGAGGAGCGATTGATCGCGCGCTACAATGCCGATCTCGCAAATTCGTTAGGGAATTTGCTCAATCGCTCGCTGAACATGGCGCATCGATATCGCGACGGCGTGGTCACGCCCAAACGCAGCGAGTCGCCGCTTTCGACGCAGGCCGCCGATCTACTGCGCGATTACGAAAGGACGATGTCGATCTTCGAAGTGAACGCGGCCTTCGCCCGCATCGGCGAGTTCGCGACCGCGTGCAATACCTACATCGAAATGACTGCGCCATGGAAAATGGCAAAAGAGCCGGAGCGCGCCGATGCGCTTGATCACACATTGTTCGCGCTCGCCGAAGCATTACGCATCCTCGCGATTTTGATTTCACCGGTCCTGCCAAACGCCGCGCGCGAAATTCTGTATCAGCTCAATTGGAACGGTGACGTGTCGTTCGCGAATGCGAGATGGGGCGGCTTGCCTAACGAGCATCGGCTCGGCAAACCGGTGCCGCTGTTTCCACGAATCGAGACGTAGTTACTGCGCGCATTCCTCGAAAGCGGTGGGACGTCCTTGCAAGTGCGCGAGCGCTTCGCCGGCGAAATGCAGCGAGCCGGTAATGAGGATGGGTGAGGGGAGCGCGCGTGCTTTCGTCAGAGCGTTATCAAAGTCCGCGCAGACCTCGTGATTGATCGCAAGATCGATAAGTACATTTGCGAGCGTATCCGGATCGGCGGCGCGCTCGCTGCGGATTGTTGGCAGCAATGCAAGATCGACAATCGGCGCGAGCGTTTCGCACATCGCGCGAACATCTTTATCAGCAAGCACGGCGAGAATGAGCGTGGCGCGCTGATCGCGAAAAACTTCGCGCCACGTTTCGACGAGAACACGCGCCGACGCCGGATTGTGCGCGCCGTCGATGACGGTGCGCTCGTCCCAACATTGAAAACGCGCCGGCCATTCGACCGCCGCGAGACCGCGCGTAATCGCGAGGTCGTCGATGTCGATCTTAGCAGCGTGTAAAGCAGCGATCGCAACTGCGGCATTTTGTTTTTGATGCGGGCCACGCAATCCGACCGGCGACTTCGAGTACGTCTCGAGAACAAATTGCAGCGGCGCGCTACATTCCGCGGCGCGCTTGCGAATGACTTCTTCGGTGTCTGCGGGCTGCGACGCAGAGACGACGCGAGTTTTCGGTTTGATGATGCCGGCTTTCTCCGCGGCAATTTCTCCAATGGTTTGGCCGAGCCATTTCTGATGATCGAGAGCGATCGGCGTAATGACGCTGACGCTTGATTGGACTGCGTTGGTCGCATCGAGTCGACCGCCCATCCCGGTTTCGAGAATGACGACGTCGATCCCGCCTTCGCCGAGGCTACGGCGGGCAGGCTTGCGTGAAGAGAAATATTTCAATGCGAGCGCGGTGGTGATTTCGAAAAATGTCGGGTGCGGGTCCCAATCGCAGACGAGCTCGCGGATTTGCGTCAGACCGTTCGCGACCGCGTCTTCGGAAATCATTTCGCCATTGATGCGAATGCGTTCGCGGAAAGTAACAAGGTGAGGGGAGGTGAAGAGCGCGCTTGTTAGGCCGGCAGCGCGCGCGATGGAATCGATCATCGCGCAGACGGAGCCTTTGCCGTTCGTGCCAGCGACATGGACCACGCACGCGTTTGCAAGATCGACATGTAACGCCTCGATGAGCCGCTCGATGTTTTCGAGGCCGAGCTTAATGCCGAAGCGCTGCAGCCCGTAAAGCCAGCGCAGGGCTTCCTGGTATGTCACGCGGCGACGGCGAAGAAGCTGAGCAATTGCGTGATCTGGTCGCGCATTTGTTTGCGATGCACAATCATGTCGACCAGGCCGTGCTCCTGCAAAAATTCCGCGGTCTGGAATCCTTTCGGCAAATCCTGATGTGTGGTTTCTTTGATCACGCGCGGTCCGGCGAAGCCGATCATGGCCCGCGGTTCGGCCATGATAACGTCGCCTAACGAAGCGAAGCTCGCCATGACGCCGGCGGTGGTCGGGTTCGTGAGCACAGAAATAAATGGTAGACGTTCATCGGCGTGACGCGCGAGCGCGCCGCTCGTTTTCGCCATTTGCATGAGGCTCAACATTCCTTCGTACATGCGCGCGCCGCCGGACGCCGCGACAATGATGACGGCGCATTTTTTCGCGGTGCCGTACTCGATCGTGCGCGTGATGCGCTCGCCGACGACTGAGCCCATGGTGGCGGCGAGGAATGAGAAGTCCATCGCCGCGATAGCGACTTTGTAGCCGTTGATCATGCCGTAACCGGTGAGCGCGGCGTCAACGAGGCCGGTGTTCTCCTGATATTTTTTCAGACGATCTTTGTAGCTGGCTTGCCCTTGGAAACGCAGCGTGTCGATCGAGCGAAGATCGGCGTCCATTTCGACGAACGTCTCGCCATCAAGAAGATTTCCGAGACGATCTTTAGCCGACAACGTGAAGTGATGATCGCACCGCGGACAAACGCGCACATTTTCGGCGAGCTCGATTTCGCTCACGACTTCATTGCAGCCCGGACATTTTTGGAAAAGTCCCTGCGGAATATCGTCGCGGCGTTTGCGAGCCTGCGTCTGAATCTTCGGTTTTTTGAAAATGGCCATTGTTAGGCGCGGGCAGCGGTGACGGCAAAGATGGAACGAGCGCCGGCGCGTTTCAAGACGCGGGCGCATTCGCTCAAGGTCGAGCCGGTGGTGAGAACGTCGTCAATGAGCAACACGCGCAAATCTCGCACGTCAGCGTTCGGTCGTAAACGGAAGGCGTTGCGCAAATTTTCCATGCGCTCGGCGCGGTCGAATGCCGTCTGCGTGGTGGTGTAGCGCAGACGTTGCAAGATCGACATGTGTTTGATCGACATGTGTGTGCTGAGTAGTTGCGCGAGCAGCTCGGCCTGATTGAAACCGCGCTGGCGTTCCCGCGCCGGATGCAACGGCACGGGCACGATGATGTCGAATGTTTGCGCACGCAGCCGCTCGTCCTTCATCGCCGCGCACAACCAGCGGCCGACGAGATGACGCAGATGAATTTGGCGGCCGTATTTAAAATCGAGCAGAATGCGTCGCACGATGCCGCGACTGCGATACGCCGCGACGGCGGCTTCGAAATTCATTTCGCGTTGCGCGCAGTTCGCGCAGCGGAATTCATGATCGATCGCGCCCTCGAACGGCTCCGAACAGCGTGCGCAGAACGGCGGAACGATGCGCGTGATTTTGTCGTCGCACGCGTCGCAAAGATATTCGGCCGGCTCGACGGTCGCAGCGCAGACGACGCACGACGGTGGATAAACAAGCGACGCAAGTGCGCCGGCGGCGTTAAGTTTTGCGATGTTGATCATAGCGCAGCCAAAGCCTAACGAGCAGCCAGGTGAAGAGTCCGAGGGCGAGCGGCACGATGCCAATGAGAAGATTTTTGCCGAGCCAGGGCAATGCGAGAATTTGACGGCGGGTCAATTTGTTGAAGATGCCGGCGGCGAGAATCCATCCTGCGTGCAATCCGATCGGGAGCCAAAGCGAACGAGTTTCGATGCGCGCGTCGACCAGAATCCAGCCGAGAACGAAGAGCGTGGCGAAGCCAGCAACGACTAGCATTGGCTCGCTGAATTGCGCGAACGCATGCGCGATTGAGTTGAGACCGGAGATCCACGTTACGATCGGTGACGTTTGCTCTGGCGCTTTCAGGAAATGAATAATCGAGAACAGCGCCGACGTCGCAAAGATCGACATGTACTTGCGGCCGGTGCGCAGCAGAACGCCGAGAACGAGACCGCGAAAAAATATTTCTTCGATCGCGGGCGCGGCGATGGCAGCTCCGATGACCGGTAACAAGCGCGTAAGATCGACATGGTGACGTAGCGTGTAGACACGCAGCGCGACCGCGATGGCGCCGGCGCAGAGTAGGGGGACCGCGGATAGTATTAACCCGGCTGCCACATCACGCAGCCGCCGGGGATTGGGTTCGAGACCGAGATCGCGAAAGTTGCGAATGCCTAGCGAATGCAACAGCGGCCACAGTAACGCGATGGCCGCGATCAGAAGTGCGCGATGAAAAAAACTTTCGAAGTCGACATTCGCGAATGCGGAAAAATTCGCGTGCGCAAACCAGAACAACGGGGGAGCCAGGAGCGCGCCGAGGAGCACGGTGCCGAGCAAATAGGCGAGCAATCTGGCTGCGTCTTTCAAAGCGGCTAATGTAAGATTCCGACGCGATGCGGAGTCAACACATATGGACGGAGAAAGATGCCGAAGGCCGCAAGCGCGAGGTGCGGGCGATCAAGTTCGGCGGGAAATGGAAGCTGCAGGCGAAGGCGACCGGTGAAGAGCGTTGGACGTATTACGACGTTCCGTTAATGGCGGATCTGCTCGCGCTCAAAGATCTTATCTGGCGGAAATATCAGCGGCGACGCGCATCGGCTGAGGACGTCGCCGCAATTGATAAACTCATTCGCGATCGAAGCGACGATGTCGATCTTGCACGGTGAAGAAGACGCGCCTGGATAATCTGCTGGTGACGCGCGGACATTTTCCGAGCCGCGAGCAGGCGCAACGCGCGATCATGGCCGGCGAGGTGAAGATCGGCACGCGCGTCGCCGCGAAATCATCGGAGCTGCTCGGTGAAGATGCGGAGTTGTCGATCAAAGAGGCACCGCGATTTGTCGGGCGCGGCGGATTGAAGCTCGAAGGCGCTCTCGATTTCTTCCATCTCGATCTTGCGGGCAAAATTTGCGTCGACATCGGCGCGTCGACCGGTGGATTTACCGATTGTTTGCTGCAGCGCGGCGCGAAGAAAGTTTATGCGATTGATGTCGGGCACGATCAGCTTGCGTGGAAAATTCGGAACGATCCGCGCGTGGCTGTGCTCGAGAAAGTCAACGCGCGCTCGTTAGGCCGCGAGCACGTCCCGGAAGATGTCGATCTTGCCGTTGTCGATGTTTCATTCATTTCGCTGGAGCTGATTTTGCCCCCGGCGTTTGAATTGTTGCGGCCGGATGCTTTGCTGCTGGCGTTGATTAAACCGCAATTCGAGCTGGCGCGCGGCGATGTCGGCCGCGGCGGAATCGTGCGCGACTCGGCTTTGCACGAGAAGGCGCAACGCAAAATCGCCGGCCTGGTCGAATCGCTCGGACATGACGTTGTCGATCTTGTTCCATCGACAATCACCGGCGCGGACGGTAATCAGGAGTTCTTCATATGCGCGCGAAAACGATCGGCCTGATCGCACATCCGAAAAAGAAAGGCGTGGCCGAGTTGATCGGCGCGGTCACGAAAGAATTCGAAGCGGCGGGATTGTCGATCTTGCAGGAAAAGGAAACAGCCGCGCTCGTCGGTGGGGAATCCGCGCTCGGTGTCGGAGAATTAGCGGCGAAATGCGATCTGCTCGTCGTGCTCGGCGGCGACGGAACGATTTTGAATGTCGCCGGACAGTTAGGCGATAACATCAAACCGATCTTTGGCATCAACGTCGGCTCGTTAGGCTTTTTGACCTGCGCGAGCTCGAGCGATCATCGCGAGGCGGTCCGCGCGATTGTTGAAGGGAAAATCGCGTTGAGCGAACGGACGTTGCTCGAGGTGCGAGTCAGCGGCGGGCCTAGTATGATCGGTTTGAATGATGC
>JBEEGX010000228.1:0-3361 GCA_041167105.1 Verrucomicrobiota bacterium | reverse complement strand
GCAATTGATGAATCGCATGGCGCGGTCGAGATCGTGACCGACGCGGAAATTCTCGACGCGCAGAAGTGGCTCGCGGCAAACGAAGGAATTTTTGTGGAACCGGCGAGCGCAGCGGCGCTCGCGGGTCTTTTCAAATGTGCGTCGACAATTCAAAACGACGCGCGAATTGTTTGCACCGTGACTGGTCATGGCTTGAAAGATCCGGACGTCGCCACGCGCGAGATGGCTGAGTTCGCTCCCGTGGCTGCGAATGTGTCGGACGTTCTGCGCAAGATCGACATCGATACGTGATGCGATTGATTGTCCAAAAATACGGCGGCACATCCGTGGGTACGCCGGAACGCATCCGCAAAGCCGCCGAGCGCATTGTGCAAACGCAACGCGAAGGCGCACGCGTGGTCGCAGTCATTTCCGCGATGGCCGGCGTGACTGACGAATTGATTCGGCTCGCCCGCGAAATGTCGCCGCATCCGGACGCGCGCGAGATGGATATTTTGCTTGCCACGGGCGAACGCGCGGCCTGCGCCTTGACCGCGATGGCGGTGAACGAGCTCGGCGCCAGAGCTGTTTCGTTGACCGGCGCCGAAGCAGGCATCCTGACCGACCGCGCACACACGCACGCGCGCATCGCGAACATCAGCCCGCGACAGATTCACGATTTGTTAGGCGAAGATTACATCGTGATCGTCGCCGGTTTCCAGGGACAAACGCCGGAAGGCGAAACGACGACGCTCGGCCGCGGTGGATCGGACCTGACCGCGATCGCGCTGGCCGGCGCGCTCAATGCCGACAGTTGTCAGATTTACACCGATGTCGATGGCGTCTTCACCTGCGATCCGCGCGTCGTCGGCGATGCGACGAAGATGACGGAGATCGCGTATGATGAATTGCTCGAGATGGCAGGCTCCGGTTCGAAAGTGATGCAATCGCGCGCGGTCGAGTTCGCGAAGAAGTTCGGAATCGAATTCGAAGTGCGATCGAGTTTTACGGGCGCGCCGGGGACGATCGCGAAGGAAGAGACCGCGAACATGGAGGACGTGGTCATTCGCGGTGTGAGCATCGAACGGCGGCAGGCAAAGCTGACGGTGGATGACGTGCGCGATGCGCCCGGGGTGGCGGCGCGAATTTTTTCCGCGGTCGCGGCCGCGAACATTGTGGTCGATATGATCGTGCAAAGCGTGTCGAAGCACGGTGCGACGGACATTTCATTCACGATTCACGAGAACGATCTCGACGCTGCGAAGAAGCTACTCGCGCCGGTGATGAAGGAAGTGAAGGCGGCCGGTCTGATTGCGACTGGTCACGTGGCGAAGTTGAGCGTGGTCGGAATCGGGATGCGATCGCACTCCGGTGTGGCCGCGCGATTATTCGAATGTCTCGGCAACGCCGGCATCAACATTCAATTGATCTCGACATCGGAAATTAAAATCGCGGTGATTATTGACGAGAAAGATGTCGATCTTGCGGCGCAAATTACGCACAAGGAATTCGGCCTGGCCAGCTTTGTCTCAAGCGCGGCGGCGATGCAGCCGTTGAAGTAAATTACTTCCGCACAGGATCGACATAGAACTCGCCGGTCCCGACCACGCGCATCTTGTAACCGAAGCTGGTGTGCGTCACTTTGACCGGCGGACTATTTGTCACTTGCGCGCGGTAGCGATCATCAACGTTCGCTTGTTTCCAAACGCTGCCGTCCTCGAGTTTGATGACCGTGTGGCCGGTCAGGCCTTTGAATTCGCCGTCAACGCGGCTGAGAACGCCGCCGGCCATTTGCGCTTTGATATCGGGGGTGATTTTCTTTTGAATCTCCTCGTTCGCTTTGACGGTCGCTTTTTCAGCGGCCTTCGTCTCCGCCGTCTGGCGGTAACCTTGGAGCCATCCGTTGAGGCTCTTCAATTCATCGGCTGAAAGTTTATCGAGACCCGCGGATTTAAACTCGTCGGCGGTCATTGAATCCTGAATGTCTCGTCGCGGCGCTTCCTCAGCCTCTTTCTTGGGCTTTGGAGTAGCCTCGGTCGTCTGCTCGACCGGCTTCGGCTCGACTGTCTCCTCGGTTTTCTGTTCAACGGCTTCTTGAGCCTGCACGGCAATGGCGAAGCAAGCTGCAATAACGAAAAGAAAAGGACGTGAGAGAGTGGCCATAGCTAAAAATGAGGCAGCAGGGTATGCATTGCTTGCTGCTGGTCAAGGCGGGCAATCTTGAGCGTGACTTTGAAGCCGGTTTCTCGGCATCGTAGATATTCAGATTTGGGCGACGTAAATGCCGTAATAAACGGCGCATATCCCGGGACCACAAATTGTTGTCGATCTTAGCAGGCGCGGCAATTGACCGTTTAGCGCGCTATCGCATGTCTAAAAGGCTGACGAATATCCGCCGACCTGATATAGCGCCGCTTGTGAATCGAATACTGGTCGGAATCACTTTGGTGCTCTGCCTCGGCTGCACAATGGACAAGCGATTTGCCCAAATGCAGCCTGGCATGACGAAGCCGCAGGTCGTCGCACTGCTCGGTAAACCGGACGGTTACAAGTCGGAGGGCGCTGACACCGAAGTGTTGCGCTTCACAGGTAACCATTACGTGAAGCTGAAAAACGGACGCGTCACGGAATACGGCGAGGAGTAGGAGTTCGACTCCGATTTGGCTCATCTCCCCTAGTGATTTCATATGACATATATTGTCTGATGTCATTGACGCGCGTGCGGATGAGATCCCCTCTGCCGTTCGCTCGTTAAATGTTACTCCCGCTCCACTTCAGCTTCTGTCTCACGATGCTGAAGAACGGTAGGCCCGGCAGCGTGCCCAGCGGCAGCCGCGTCGTCGCTTTACGAATGCTGACCACCGCCCCGTGTTCGACTCGCAACGGCGCTCGGCCGTCTACCGTCAGAAATATCGGATAATCGCGCTCGGTCGCCTCGATCTCGATGCGCGAATTTTCGCCCACAATGATCGACCGATTCGTCAACACATGCGGACAAATCGGCGTGATCACGAACACGCCCGATTCCGGCGTCATGATCGGTCCGCCCGCGGACAACGAATACGCCGTCGACCCCGTCGGCGTCGCGACCACGAGCCCGTCCGCGTTGAATTCCGTCAACGCCTCGCCATCGACACTCGCGCGCAACCGAATCAAGCGCGAAATTTCCCCGCGGCTCAGCACCGCGTCATTCAAACCGATCATACTAGGCCCGCCGCTGACTCGCACATCGAGCAAAGTCCGTTCGCTCAACGTGATTTTCCCTTCTACAATCGCGCGCACCGCTTCGTGATAATCGCTGGAGCTCGCGCAGGTCAAAAAGCCTAACGAGCCGACGTTAATGCCGAAGATCGGTTTGATGTTATCGCCTAATTGTCCGGCG
>JBEEGX010000227.1:0-6720 GCA_041167105.1 Verrucomicrobiota bacterium | reverse complement strand
GATCCAATCGGATTGCGTGCCGGCTTTTTTCAGCGCCCCGAAAAATTCGCCGGTCGCTTTCATCGAAACGCGAAATGCGCTCTGCGGAAAAATCACCATCCGATAACCGAGCTCGCTCAATTCTTTGATCGACAATAACGGGCTCTTTCCGAACTCAGTCATGTTCGCGAGCAACGGCGCTTTCACCTCCTTCGCAAAATCGCGGAACTCTTCGCGCGTCTGCAATGCTTCCGGGAAAATCGCATCGGCGCCGGCTTCGACATATTTCTGCGCGCGGTTTACGGCGCTTTTGAAATCTTCGACCGCGCGCGCGTCCGTCCGCGCGATGATGAAAAAATCTTTGTCACGTCGCGCGTTCACCGCCGCGTTGATCTTCGCTGTCATCTCCGCAAGATCGACAATCGATTTTCCGGCGAGATGTCCGCAACGTTTTGGAAATTCCTGGTCCTCGATATGACAACCGGCCAATCCCGCAGCTTCGAGCTCGCGAATTGTGCGCGCCACATTTTCTTCGCCGCCGAACCCGGTATCGGCATCGACGATCGTCGGAATCTTCACCGCCTGCGCGATGTAACCCGCCAGCCTAACGACCTCGGTCATTCCGAGCAACCCGATGTCGGGCACGCCCGCCGTAGAATTCGCCATTCCCGCTCCGCTGATGTAAACGGCGTCGAATCCCGCGCGCTCGACTTGTCGCGCCATCGCCGCGTTCGGCACGCCCGGCATCGCGACGCAGCCTTGCGCGATCAACTCACGGAGTCGCGCGGGTTTGCTTTTCATTTCATGACGCACGCGCGCATTAACTCATCGACATTCGCCGCGTCGTCCAGCTTCCATGCAAGATCGACAATTGCATTCGCGCGTTGCTGGCCGAGCGCCGGCACGACCAGTGCGTTAAATTTTCCTTCGAGTTGCTCGTCGGTCAGCGGATTAAGCGCGTTGCCTAACGGATAATCGACGCGCTTCGTCAGCTCGTGTCCATCATCGAGCGTAACATGCACGATATTCGCGACCGCTTTCGCGTAGAGCGAACTCAATTCCGCGTTGCGCTGCACCGTCACGTTCTCGAGAAATTTCCAGATCGTCGGATCCATGAAACGTTCCGGCTGAAATTGTTTCTCCGTCACCTCACCATCGATCAACGCGATGCTGGTGATGTAAGGCAAACTGTGATCGGCCGTCTCACGCGTCTCCGGTTTCCACTTCTCCGGCTCGCTTCCGATGATATCGACCGATGCATCGTGACTTTCGATTCGCACCGATTGAATCTTTGCCGGATCGACAATCTCCTTTCGCAGAAACAGCGCCGCCTCAATCGCGCTTTGGCTGTGATATTCCGCCGGCCAATACTTAATGCTCGTGTTCAAAATCATTGCCGGCGCGCCTTTGAATTTCTCGCCGACGTTGCCTAACGACACCCCAAGCTCTTTCTCGAATCCCATTTGCCCTTCGAAAATCGGCGCCGGGCCGGTCATGCCCGCGCGCGCGAGCAGCGCCGCGTAAACGCCGTGTCGAGCCGCGTTCGCAAACGCGACGCCCTTCCAATGCGACAACTCTCCGACGCGCGCCTGGCGAAACGCCGCGCAATTTACACCCGCGATGTTCACCGCGTGTCGCGCAAGATCGACATCGAGCTTCATCAACTTCGCGGCGGCGAGCGCAGTCGAGAATGCGCCATAAGTCGGATGATCCCAACCGCGCGCGCGAATGCTGGCGGCATCGCACAATCGACATTGCACTTCATACGCGAGCGCGGCGGCGGCGATTATTTCGCGTCCGGTTGCGCCCACGCTTTCACCAACCGCGAGCACGGCGGAAAAATTATCGCTCGGGTGCGCCGGTTCTTTCGAAAGATACGTGTCGTTGTAATCGAAATAACGAATGCAACATCCAGTCGCGAACGCCGCCCAATCCGGCGGCGCCTTGTGCGTCGTCCCGATGATTGTCGATCCATTCACCGCCGAAAAATCGGACGCCACTGTGCGCGCGATCGTGCACGGCTCTTCGTTCCAGGCGCCGAGCGCGCAGCCAATGGAATCAATCACGCGTCGTTTCACTTCGTGCACTGTTTCCTTCGACAAATCTTCGAAGCGCAGCGCGCAGGCGTATTCAGCAAATTGGTGAGCGAGCGATTTGGTCATGAAAAATTGAAGCTGCAATGTGGCGACGAATCGGAATGGAGCAACGCGGATTCCGTGGTTAAACTTCTGGTCGCATGAGCAAAGTTTACTCTGACGCCAAGACCGCGCTCGACGGTTTACTTCACGACAACATGACGATCGCTGCCGGCGGTTTCGGACTCTGCGGGATCCCGGAGAATCTCATCGTCGCATTGCGCGACAGCGGCGTGAAAGACCTAACGATCGTTGGCAACAACGCCGGCGTGGACGACTTCGGGATGGGTGTCCTGCTCACGACGCGACAGGTGAAGAAGGTGATGGCGTCGTACGTGGGGGAAAACAAGGAATTCGAGCGGCAGGTTTTGTCCGGCGAGCTGGACCTTGAATTGATTCCGCAAGGGACGCTGGCCGAAAGATTACGCGCGGGCGGCGCGGGAATTCCGGGGTTCTACACGCGCACTGGTTTTAGAACGCTGCTGACGGAAAAGAAGGAGACAAAGACGTTCGGCGATTGCGAATACGTACTCGAGCCGGGAATCACGGCCGAAGTGTCGTTAGTCAAAGCGTGGAAGGGCGACAAATCCGGCAATCTCATTTACCGAAAAACTTCGCGAAATTTTAATCCGATGATCGCGACCTGCGGAAAGATTTGCGTGGCGGAAGTGGAGGAACTTGTCGATCTTGGCGACCTCGATCCCGATCAAATTCACACGCCGGGCATTTACGTCGACCGCATCATTCAAGGCGCGAAATACGAAAAGCGCATTGAGTTCCGCACCATCACCGGTGGCGCGGCGAGAAAGGAATCGCCCGTGCGCGAGTTGCTCGCGAAACGCGCGGCCAAGGAGTTGCGTGAAGGTTACTACGTCAATCTCGGCATCGGCATCCCCACACTTGTCGCCAATTACATTCCCGAAGGAATGCATGTGACGTTGCAATCGGAAAACGGCTTGTTAGGCATCGGCCCATTTCCGGCAGACGACGATGTCGATCCTGATTTGATCAACGCGGGCAAGCAGACGATCACGACGCGGCCCGGCTCGGCATTTTTCTCGAGCGCGGATTCGTTCGCCATGATTCGCGGCGGTCACATTGATCTTGCGATTCTTGGCGCGTTCGAAGTCACCGACAAAGGCGACATCGCGAACTGGATGATTCCCGGGAAAATGGTGAAAGGGCCCGGCGGCGCGATGGATTTGGTAGCCGGAGTAAAACGCGTCGTGGTCGTGATGGAACACACTTCGAAGGACGGAGCTCCGAAGATTCTGAAAAAATGCACGCTACCCATCACCGGGTTGGGAGTTGTCGATCTTATCATCACCGAACTGTGCGTCTTCGAAGTGAAAGAGGGCGGCGGATTGGTTCTCATCGAATTGCAGCCTGGGGCGAACGTCGATGACATCCGGGCAAAAACCGAAGCGTCGTTCGAAGTTGCGCTGAAGAATTAATTAACCTGCTCTCGCGGACAGAGCAGCACGAGCAACGACGCGATTACCCAACATACGATCATCACCCCGAAACCGGTGTTGAATGATCCGGTGCGCTGACTGAGATCGCCGAATACTTTCGGCCCGACGAATCCGCCGATGCTCGCGGTGCAATTGATGAATCCCACTGCCGCGGCCGCAGCCGAGCTTGTCAGAAAGGCGGATGGCAACGCCCAGAAGGCCGGCAAATATGAAACGGTGCCGAAACCGATAAGCGCGAACACGACGAGGAGCAGGACGTTCGAATGCGGCAGGATAAACCACATTGTTAGGCCGAGTGCTGCGGTCAATTGTGGAATGGCAAAATGCCAGCGGCGTTCGCGTGTGCGATCGGAATTCCAGCCGACCACAAGCATTCCGATGAGTCCGGCGATGAATGGAATCGCGCCCATCCAGCCGACGCGCATATCGCTCCACGTCGTCATGCGTTTGAGCAACGTCGGCATCCAGAACCAGAAGATGTAACCGCCGGTGTAACAGAAAAACAAACCGAGCGTGAGCATGATCACTGGCGGATGGCGCAGTGCTTGCAAGATCGACATCTCCTCCGTGTCCGCTTTGGCGCGGCGTTCTTCGGCAAGGCGTGAGGCGATCCAATCGCGTTCGTTAGGCGCGAGCCAACCGGCTTCGTTAGGCCGATCCGGCAAAACGAACAGCGTTACTATTCCGAGCAAAACCGCCGGCACGCCTTCAAGCAGGAAGAGCCATCGCCATCCAGGCGTATCGAGCCAGTGAACACCGAGAATCGCGCCCGCCAGCGGCCCACCGAGAATGTACGCGATCGGAATCGCAGACATGAACCGCGCGACGGCTTTCGCGCGGTCCTGATAAATGAACCAGTGCGAAAGATAAACAATGACGCCGGGGAAAAATCCCGCTTCCGCCGCGCCTAACAAAAATCGCGCGCCGTAAAGCTCGAACGGCGTGCGCACGAAACCGGTCAACGTGGTCAGAGCGCCCCATGTGATGAGAGTGAGCGACAACAACCACCTCGCGCTCCAACGCTCCACCAGCAACGCACCGGGAATTTGCAACGCGAAATAACCGATAAAGAAAATTCCACTCGCGGTTCCGAACACCGAATCGTTCAGGCCGAGATCGCCTTTCATCCCGAGCGTGGCGTAGGCGATGTTCGTGCGATCGAGATAATTCGCGACGTAGAGCAGGAAGAGAAACGGCAGAAGCCGCCACGCGATGCGACTGCGCGCGCTTTCTCCTGGTTCTGACACGACGATGTCGATCTTACACCATCGGCCGAAAATGGCCGACGACTTCCTGCAGGCGCTCGCTGATCTGGCCTAACGAGCACACTTCCGCCGCTTCGAGCAGCGCCGGGAACGAATTGTCATCGGTCTCGACCACCGCCGCGAGTTTATCGAGAGCCTTCTGCGCTTTCGCCGCGTTCTTCGCTTTGAACTTCTTCAAGCGGTCGACTTGCAGTTGTTGTTTCGAGCGCGGCGTGCGCGCCAGCTCGACCTCTGGCATGTCATCAGCGCCGTTGCGATAACGATTGAGCGCGATAACCGGCCGCGTGCCGTCATAAATCTGCTCTTCGTAACGATGCGCGGCGTTTTGAATTTGGCTGCGCTGATAACGATTCTCGACCGCGCCCATCACTCCGCCTAACGATTCGATCTGGCGAAACTCATCGAGAAGCGCTTTCTCGACGGCGCGCTCGACCGCTTTCATCCCGGGCGAACCGCTGAGCATGTTCATCGTGTGTTTAAAGATGCCGGATTCTTCGAGCAGGATCGCTTGCGAGTGCGACGCGAGCCGGATCCATTCTTCGCTTGGCGTGGTGAATGGCTCGTCCGCGCTGTTCGAATGACACGAGTTCGTCGCGTTCATGTAAGCGAGCATGAGCTCGGCGGCTGTTCTCGTTAGATTGTTTTTGAATTCGGCGGCAATGAGCGAACGCCCGCTCGTTTGCGTGTGCAATTTGAACAACTGCGCTTTCGCTCCCGCGCCAAAAACATCGCGCATCCCGATCGCCCAAATTTTTCGCGAGACGCGCGCGAGCGCGATGTATTCGGCGTCGAGCCCGCAATCGAGGAAGAACGACAAGCGCGGACCGAACAGATTCACGTCCGCGCCGCGCGCCATCAGCATTTCTACATACGCAAAACCATTCGATAGCGTGTAAGCGGCCTGCTGCACCGGGGTCGAACCCGCCTCGCCGATGTGATAACCGCTGATCGACACCGGATACCAACGCGGCATGTTCGCGCTCGTCCATTCGATCATGTCGAGCAGGAACCGCAGCGACGCTTCGATCGGGAAAATCGTCTCGTTCTGCGCCTGGACTTCTTTGAAAATATCGGCCTGAACCGTGCCGCGCAGATTTGGAACAACGCCGTTGCCGAAGCGCCGCTTCGCCGCCGCGATATACATCGCCATGATGATCGGCGCCGGGCCACTGATCGTCATCGACGCCGAAAAATCCGGCGAGCCGACTTCGAAGCCATCGTAGAGACGCACCATGTCTTCGACCGTATCGACCGCCACGCCGCCCTCGCCGATTTTTCCGAACACGCCGTCCGCGTCGGAATCGATTCCGTAAAGTGTCGGGCCGTCGAATGCGGTGCTGAGACGTTTCGAGCGCTGATGCGCGCTGAGAAAATGGAAACGCTTGTTCGTGTCTTCGGCCAACATCAGGCCGGAGAACAAACGCGTCGGTTCTTCCGGCGGACGCGCGCCGTTTTTCTTCGCGCCCTTGGAAGATGTCGATCTTGCAGTTGTCGATCTTTTGAAACTTCCCTGCTCGTTATGCGCGAGCGGCTCGAGATACATTTCGCGATAGGCTGCGTTCAAAAACGGAAACTCGCCCGGCATTCCTTCGCCAAATAAATAACGCGCGATCTCTCCCGCCTCGTCGATCTCCGGCAACGCGAGACGCGGCAACGGAATTCCCGTCGGCGTCGTGGAGACCGGAATTTCCGATTTAATTTTGTTCCAGCGCTGTGTCAGCTCGCGCCCAAATTTTTCATCGCCGCGCGCGCGCTTTATTTGATCGCGCACGAACTGCTCGTGCTTTTCGACCGCTTCGACCACTTGTCCGAGTTTGCTCATCGTGTCCTCGCTTTCCGTTTCTCTTCGTAATTAAGTCGAACAAT
>JBEEGX010000226.1:0-35762 GCA_041167105.1 Verrucomicrobiota bacterium | reverse complement strand
ATTTTCCTGAACCGGAAACGCCCGTGACGCAGGTGAAAATGCCTAACGGAAGATCGACATCGATATTTTTCAGGTTGTGCTCGCGCGCGCCGGCGATGCGAATGGAAGATGTCGATCTTCGCCGCTTCTTCGGAATCGGAATCGATTTCCGCCCGCTGAGATATTTTGCGGTCAGCGAATCGTTGCGGAACAAAAGCTGATCGAGCGCGCCGCTAAAAACCAATTCGCCGCCGCGTTCACCGCGGCCCGGCCCGATGTCGATCAAGTTATCGGACGCGCGAATGATCTGCTCTTCATGTTCGACCACGAGCAGCGTGTTGCCTTTGTCGCGCAAGTTGTGCATGACGCGCACGAGCCGGCCGACGTCGCGCGGATGCAATCCGATACTCGGCTCGTCCATGACGAAGAGCGTGTTCACGAGCGATGCGCCGAGGCAGGTCGTTAGGTTGACGCGCTGGACTTCGCCGCCGCTGAGCGTGCGGGTGGAGCGATCGAGTGTGAGATAACCGACGCCGACTTCGCAAAGATAATTCAGGCGCGCGCAAATATCGCCGCGCAACATCTCCGCCGTTTTGTCCGACGATGAGATGTCGATCTTGCCGAGGCACGCGCAAACGTCGGAGATGGCGAGCGATTGAAAATCGGGAAGCGTGACGATTCGTTTTCCGAGCGCGACTTTGTAATTGAGCGCTTCGGGTTGAAATCGGCCGCCGTTACATTTCGGGCAGGTCGTGTAGGCGCGATAACGACTGAGCAAAACGCGCATGTGCATCTTGTAGGTCTTGCTCTCGGCCCAACGAAAAAATCCGCGCACGCCGTACCAGCGACCATCGTCCTCATAATCATCTTCGCCGCCGTCGCTGCGCTTCTCGCCTTCGATGACAAATGTTTGATCGGCCTTCGGTAATTCTTCGAATGGAAGATCGACATCGACATCTTCGCGGGCGCAGGCGCGCAGCAGATCGCGCTGCGATTCGCCGAACTCTTGTCCGCGGAAAACGCGCACGACGCCTTGTTTGATCGAGAGATTGCGATCGGGCAGCGCCTTGTTCAGATCAATCGCAATCGTGCGGCCGAAGCCGCGACATTCCGGGCACGCGCCTAACGGATTATTAAAACTAAACAGCCCGGTGCTTGGTGGCCGGAGGTCGATGTCGCAATGCGCGCAATGCCAGCCGGTGGAGAAAGGATGTTCCTGCTTCGAATCAAGATCGACAATGTTGATTCGGTCTTTGCCGAAACGCAGCGCGATCTCGAGCGCTTCGGTGAAGCGCGCGCGATTGTCGCGATTAATGACGATGCGGTCCTGAATGACCTGGACGCGCGCGCCGAGCTTCAGTTTTTTTGGATCGACATCTACCCGCACCACTTCGTTGTCGATCCACACGCGCATGTAGCCTTGTTGCTGCAGGAATTCGAAGAACGCGCGCGTCTCCGTCTTCGGCGGAACGGCGACCCAAAATGTGATGAGAACGGTTTTATCTTTTAGTTCGTTCTGAGCATGATCGGCGATCGACTTCGCGGTCTCGGGTCGAATCTCGCGACCGCAGCTCGGACAAAATCCCTTCGCGATGCGCGGCCAGAGCAATTTCAAATAATCATTGATCTCGGTCATGGTGCCGACGGTGGAGCGCGACGATTTCACCGGATTCGCTTGCTCGATTGCGATGGCGGGCGGGATTCCGCGAATGTCGTCGACGCGCGGTTTGTCCATGCGATCGAGAAATTGCCGCATGTAGGGCGAGAAGGTTTCGACGTAACGGCGCTGGCCTTCGGCGTAAATCGTTTCGAAGGCGAGCGAGGATTTTCCAGAACCGCTCGGGCCAGTGATGACGGTCAGTTTGCCTAATGGAAGATCGACATCGATGCCTTTGAGATTGTTCTGGCGCGCGCCGCGAACCTCGACGCAACCGCATTCAACCGGCGCGGTGACGCATTTTTTTTCAACGACCTTCGATCCCACCGCAGACAATTCCAGATGGCGAACGTATTCGCAAATTTCGCGACGTTAAGCGGCGAAACGCGCGGCGACTTCCTGGCGCTGCTTCTCGAGGTCTTCGGGGACAACGCCGCCGAGCGATTCGAAGAATTTTTTGTGCTCGGCCAGCTCTGTTTGCCATTGCTTGTGATCGATCTCGAGCAGCTCGTCGACGCATTTGTGATCGATATTGAGCTCGGCAAGATCGACATCGTGAATGCCGGGCAACCAGCCGATCGGCGATTTCACCGCACCGCCATCGCCTTGGCAACGGTCGATGATCCATTTCAAGACGCGCATGTTTTCGCCGAAGCCGGGCCAGAGAAATTTTCCATCTGCGCCCTTGCGGAACCAGTTCACGTTGAAGATGAGCGGCGGCTTCGTCAGGCGCGTGCCGATGTCGATCCAATGCTGGAAATAATCGCCGATGTTGTAACCGCAGAACGGCAGCATCGCCATCGGATCGCGACGCACTTGGCCGACGGCGCCGGTCGCAGCCGCCGTCGTCTCCGACGCCATGGTCGCCCCGAGATAAACGCCGTGGTTCCAATCAAACGCCTGAAACACGAGCGGTAATGTCGTGCTGCGGCGACCGCCGAAGATGATCGCGCTAATCGGCACGCCTTCGCCTTTGTTGAAATCGGGATCGAGAACCGGATTGTTGGTTTGCCGCGTGGCGAAACGCGAATTCGGATGCGCCGCTTTCTCTTTCGAATCCGGCGTCCAATCGTTGCCTTTCCAATCGATCGCATGCGCCGGCGGCGAGTCGTCTTTGCCTTCCCACCAGACATTGCCGTCATCGGTGAGTGCGACGTTGGTGTAAAGCGTGTCGTGCGTGATGGATTTCATCGCGTTCGGATTCGATTTCATGCTCGTGCCGGGCACGACGCCGAAATAGCCGTTTTCGGGATTCACCGCCCACAAACGGCCATCGCGAATCTGCATCCACGCGATGTCGTCGCCGACGGTCGTGATTTTCCAGCCGGCGAAATGTTTCGGCGGAATCAACATCGCGAAATTCGTTTTGCCGCACGCGCTCGGGAACGCCGCCGCGACGTAATATTTTTTTCCTTCGGGCGACTCGACGCCGAGTATCAACATGTGTTCGGCCATCCAGCCTTGTTTCTGCGCGAGATACGAACCGATGCGCAGGGCGAGACATTTTTTGCTGAGCAAAACATTCCCGCCGTAACCCGACCCGACCGAGATGATCGTGTTGTCCTGCGGAAAATGACAAATGAAGCGCCGCGCAGGATCGACATCTAATAGTGAATGTACGCCGCGGTTGAATTCGCCCTCGGTGTTTTCGCCCAATCGTTTCACCGCCACTTCGCCCATTCGCGTCATGATGCGCATGCTGAGCACGACATAAACCGAGTCGGTGATTTCGAATCCAACTTTCGTTAGCGGCGAATCGGGCGGGCCCATGATGTAGGGAATGACGAACATGGTGCGCCCGCGCATCGCGCCCTTGAGCAAGCCTTGCAATTTCGAATACGTCTCGGCCGGATCGCTCCAGTTATTTGTCGGGCCCGCTTCCTTTTTCGTCGGCGTGCAGATGAAAGTGAATTGCTCGACCCGCGCGACGTCGTTCGGATTCGAGCGATGCAAATACGATTGCGGAACTTTCTCCTGGTTCAATTTGATGAGGATTTTTTGCTTGAGTGATTCCTCGATCAGGAAATCGCGTTCTGCTGTCGAAGCATCGCACCAGAAAATATTTTCCGGCTGTGTCAGCAATTCGACTTCGTGCACCCAGTCGAGCACCGCTTGATTGCGCGGCTTCTTGTCGCCAATTCCACTCGGAGGAAAAATGGCAGGCGCTGGATTATTCATGAATGACGATGTCGATCTTGGTCCGAGCCGGACGGGGCGTAGATGTCGATCTTACGACCGTGCGCGGAGAACGAATTTTCCCCGTCTTCGCCCGCTTCTCCAATAAATTTTTTGCGCACGCGAAGTGCCGGCTGTCTAGTTCATCATGTTCGGAGTTACTACCTCCGATGATTACCGCCCGGTAACGTGGATGGGGCGTTATCCCGTCGATGTGACAACCTTGCTGGTAGTCGCGCATGTGAGTGCGATGGTCGCATGCTGTTTAATCCTTGCATTCGGGGCGCCGGGATTGCTCGCCTGGCTGCAATTCGACAGCATGGCTGTGTGGCGCAGTTACGCTTTTCATCAATTCCTTACCTACGCGTTTGTTCACGGTCCTTCGGGCCTCATCTGGTTCGCGATCGAAATGTACATGTTATTTATGTTCGGCCGCGAAGTGGAACGCTTCTTTGGTCGCCGCAGTTACATCGCGCTTTACGCTCTCCTGCTGCTGTTGCCGCCGGTTATGCTTACCTTTTGGGGACTGAGTCAGCGGACGGGCATCGCTGGATCAGCGACGCTGCACTTTGGCATCTTCGTTGCGTTCGCCGTTCTTTTTCCAAACGTGCAGTTCTTCGCCCTCATCTCCGCGAAATGGGTCGCACTAATCCTCGCCGCGATCGGCACACTAAGCGCCCTCGCGGTGCACGATTGGCAATCCCTCATTGTTCTTTGGTTAACGATCGCCGCCGCGTTCCTTTTCATCGAACTGCGCGGCGCTGGCCCGGAATTGGCTTGGCTTAATAGCGTGAAAAATTTTGGCCGCGGAAAACCCCGTCTTCACGTCGTGCAGAAATCGAGCGCGCGCCGTGTGGTCGAGCCGGAAGATGTTTACGCTTCGGTCGATCCCATTCTCGATAAAATTGCCAAGTCTGGAATCGGCAGTCTGACCGCGAGCGAACGTCGCGCGCTTGATCGCGCCCGCGCGCGCTTGCTGAATAAAGATTCAGATTGAAGGCGCCGCGAGCATCGTCGCGATAAATTCCGACGGCGTCTCCGCGTGCAGCAAGAGCGTGCGCAACGGTTGATCTTTCGTCGCGCGCGCAATCGCGCCGATGACCACGAGATAATCGGTGATCAATTTTTCCGGCACCGCGATCAGAAAAATCACATGCGCGACCTCGCCGCGGTCGGTCCACGGAATTCCGGCTTCGCTTCGTCCGACGGCTAACGACATTTCCTTCGCCAGTTCGGTGCGCGCGTGCGGGAACGCGACGCCATCGGCCGCATAAGTCGAGTTCGTCAATTCACGCGCGCAAACCTGCTCGAGAAATTTTTGCGCATTGTCGATCTTGCCGTTGTTCGCAAGCAATTGGATGAGCTCCTCCATCGCTTCATCACGCGTACGCGCGCGCAGTTCGAGCGCGATTTGGCGTTCGTCCAGAAGATCGACAAGTGCGATGGCCATGGGCGCGGCGCGGATTTGTTGGCGTTGACCGGCAAAGCAAGTTATCCAGTTAACTAAGCAGCCGTGGCAACCGAAAACAATTCGCCGCCATCAAATCAGGAGACGACCGTTTCGCTCCAGCGCAGCATTTACGACCCGGGCTACGTCAACGCCATGTCGCATTTTTATCGCGGCGAGCTCGGCCGCATCATGGTCTGGCGCCAGCGGCTCGACATCACGACGAACTGGGCCATCACCTCGAGCACCGCCATCATTACCATCGCGTTTTCAAATCCGGCCGTCCCGCACATAATCTTCTTTTTCAATCTCGCCATCGTCTCGGGGATGCTCTGGATCGAAGCGCGGCGCTACCGTTTTTACGACGCGTTCCGCGCGCGCGTGCGGATGCTCGAAGCGCATTTCCTCGTCCCGATGGTGATGGAAAATCGACAAATGCTACAGGGCGAATGGAAGAAGCTGGTTTGCGAAGATCTCATCCTGCCCTGTTTTAAAATCAGCAAGCTCGAAGCGATCGGTCGCCGTTTGAAACGCAATTACGTTTTCATTTTCATCCTCATTCTCGTGGCGTGGATCACGAAAATCTTTTTGCATGCGCCTAACGCCATGGGCGGCCCGCGCGATTTCTACCATGCTTTGCGCGTCGGCCACATTCCTTCGTGGCTCATCGCGTTCATCCTCCTCGGCACGTTCGTCAGCGTCATCGGCATTACCATTTACGTCAGCAAAAAATCTTCCGGCGAAATTTCCGAATTCGGCACGCATCGTTCCTTGTGGCGGATCTGAACGGCGACGAATTTCAGAAGCTGTGCGACATCGTCGCGCAACTGCGCGCGCCCGGCGGTTGCCCGTGGGACCGCGAGCAGACTAACGAATCGCTCCTGCCGCCGTTGATCGAGGAAGCGTACGAAATTGCGGGCGCGCTGCGTTCTGACGACGACGCAAATTTTCGCGAAGAACTGGGCGACCTGCTTCTGCTTATCGTCATGCACGCCGAGATCGCGGCCGAACAAAATCGTTTCAAGATCGACAATGTCATTCGCGAGGCGACCGAAAAATTAATTCGCCGCCATCCACACGTCTTCGCCGAGAGCGATGCGAAAACTTCCGGCGCGGTCGTGAAACAATGGGAAGCGATCAAGCGCGAAGAAAAAAAAGCGGACAAACATTATCTCGCGAGCCTGCCCGATGCCCTGCCCGCGCTCATGCGCGCGGAAAAAGCCCAGAAAAAAGTCGCCCGCGTCAATTTCGATTGGGACAACATCGACGACGTTGTCGCGAAAGTGGATGAAGAGCTCGGCGAAGCCAAAGCCGCCATTCAATCGCAAGATCGACAATCGATTGAGGACGAGCTCGGCGATTTGCTTTTCGCGGTCGTCAACTTGGCGCGCAAGAGCGGCATCGATGCCGAGAGCGCCTTGCATAAGGCGACCGACAAATTTCGCGTACGCTTCAACAAACTCGAAGACGAGCTTGTCCGGCAAGGCAAACGATTAGGAGATGTCGATCTTGCGGAACTGGATGCTATTTGGAATAGCGTTAAGCATTGTTAGACAAGCATGCGACTTCGGTCATATTGCTCGCCCGCAAAATGAACATTCTCATCAGCCTTCTGCTCGTTGTTTGGGGGATCGTGGCCTTGCTCATGGTCCTCATCATTCTGATGCAACGGCCGAAGAGCGAAGGTCTCGGCGCGGCCTTTGGCGGCGGCGTGACCGAAAATATTTTCGGCGCGCAAACCACGACCGTATTGACCAAAATCACCGGCTGGCTCGCGGGAATTTTCTTCGCGCTCACGTTTACCTTGTCGATCTTGTACGCACACAAGGGGCGCAGCGAGAGCGCGCTCAGTCGCGAATTGAAAAACGCACCCGCGCCGCCGCCCGCTGCGAGTGCGACTGCATCGCCGGCCGGTTCAGCGAAACCGTCCGATCAAGCTGTCGGCGTCGTCCCGCCCGCGAGCGCGCCGGTTGCGCCGAGCGCCTCGCCGTCGCCGCAGAAGCAGCCGTAATTTAGTTGTCGATCTTGCGCGCGTCATTCAGCGCGCTACGATTCTTCCGGCAATGGAGTTTGCCTTTCCGCCAGGGAAAACCGCCTAACGAGCTGATGACTCCTGCAAAAATGGAGGTCCCATGCTCGTATTCAAACAAATCTTATTCGTCGGAATCGGCGGCGCGCTCGGTGCGATCGCGCGCTACAAACTCGGCGGTTTCATTCTGCACCGCTCGGACGCGTGGAATTTTCCGCTGAGCACATTCTGCGTGAACCTGCTCGGCTGCGTCGTCATCGGCGTACTCGCCGCGCTGGTCGAACATCACGATCTGTTCACGCCGGCATCGCGATTGTTTCTCTTCACCGGTTTGTTAGGCGGGTTCACCACTTTCTCGGCCTTCGCCTACGAAGGAATTTTTCTGCTGCGCCGCGCTCATTTCGATCTCGCCCTGCTCTACGCCGCCGCCAGCGTCATCGGCGGAGTCGCGGCCGTTTGGCTCGGCATGAAATGCGTCGATCTATTGTGGCCAGCGAGCCATTAATAAAAAACTGCGCTTTACGAACACGCGAAACGATCCCAGTTTACGAATCAAAGGCGACGCAAGATCGACATGATACGTCCGCACATTAAGACCGACATTTTCGTCTGCGACCAGTGCGGCAACCGCAAACGTCTTCGCAGCGACAACCGGCATTGGTGCGACGTCTGCAAGGCGACTCCACCGGTCGAGATGCGCAACGTGCGCGACAAAAAAATGGCGGAGTTCGGTCGGCATTCCGGCCGGCCGTAGCGTCGACGTGGCGCCATTCAGCGCGACGATTTCGTAGCTCGCGCCGCGTAATCGGTATTGCTCTTGCTCTACAGAGCGCATGGCGCAGATGCATTCCTATTCCAAGGAGCAACGCGAAGCCGTGCGCCAGCTTCTCCACCTCGTGCTCGTGCGCGACATGGGCACGTTCACGGCGGACCGCTTCAAGGACTGGATCAAGGACATGGACCAGAAATTCCGGAAGGTGGCGTTGACGTTGCAGTTCGCGATTCGCGACCGCGTAGTGCATTTCACCATTCGGGAAGTCCGGTCGCGTCGCAACGTTTTCCAATTCAATTCTTCGACTCGAGTCGCCTTTGAAGATCGTGACGTCGTCATATCCTACGACCAGATCAGCGGCGGTATCTCGTAACGGCCACTTGTCTTTCTGCCGGCAGGGTTTCAATTCCTGCGCGTGAAAATTTTGGTCATCGGCAGTGGCGGGCGTGAGCATGCGCTGGCCTGGAAGCTGAAGCAATCGCACGAGATTGATCAGCTTTTTTGCGCGCCGGGCAACGCCGGCACGACGCAGCTGGCCGAAAACATAGCGGTCGGCGCGAGTGATTTGTCCGGACTGGCGCGGTTCGCGAAACAAAACCATGTCGATCTTACCGTAGTCGGGCCGGACGATCCGCTCGCGTTTGGCATTGTCGATCTCTTCCAGCAACAGGGCCTGCGTATTTTCGGGCCTAACAAATCGGCGACACGTCTCGAATCGTCGAAGATTTTCGCGAAGGAGCTAATGCGCGCGGCCAATATTCCGACCGCGCGAGCGCAAACATTTTACGACGCAACGGCAGCGCATTGGTATTGCGGCCAGACGAATTTCCCGGTCGTGATCAAAGCGGACGGACTCGCGCTGGGCAAAGGCGTCGTCATCGCGCCGACCGAAATCGCGGCAAGATCGACGATCGACGTCATGATGAAGCAGCGAAAATTTGGCGAGGCCGGCATGCGCGTGTTGATCGAAGAATGCCTGACCGGCACGGAATGCTCGCTCCACGCACTGGTCGACGGCGAAAATTTCCGGCTACTGCAAACCGCGCGCGATCACAAACGCGCGTTCGACGGCGACCTCGGCCCGAACACCGGCGGCATGGGCGCGTTTAGTCCGGCGGACATTTGGAGCCGCGAATTGGAAACGCGCTTCGAAAAAGAAATCATGCGACCGTTGCTCGGAAGTTTGCGGACACACGGAATCGTCTTTCGCGGATTGTTGTTTCCCGGATTGATGATCACGAGCGACGGACCGCGCGTGCTCGAATTCAACTGCCGCTTCGGCGATCCCGAGACACAAGCGATTTTGCCGCGCATGAAGTCCGACCTGTTGCCGCTATTGAACGCGACGATTGACGGCAAGATCGACAATCACTCCATTGAATGGGACGAGCGCGCGTCGGTCACGGTCGTGATGGCGTCCGGCGGCTATCCCGACCAATACGAAACGGGCAAGACGATTTCAGGTTTGGACGACGCCGCAAAACTCGAAGACGTGCAGGTTTTTCACGCCGGCACAAAACGCGCGAATGGCAGCGTCGTGACCGCCGGCGGTCGCGTGCTCGCGGTGACAGCGCTCGGGCTGACCCTGGAAGCTGCGCGCAATCGCGCCTACGAAGCGGTCGCATGCATTAATTTTCAAGGCGCACATTTTCGGCGCGACATTGCGATGAGCGCGGTCGCCCGCTAAGATCGACATCGTCCGATGTTTCGCTTCATTCTGCTCGCGCTGATTCTGGCGGCCACCGCAGCGCTGGCGGAGTCGCCTTCGCCGAAAGCGACCCCGTCTCCGACGACGAAGGAATTGATCGAGTCGTTAACGCCTAACGATCTTCAGGAAGCCGTGTCGCTCCTGAAGAAAAATTTCACCAAACCGGACGCAATCAATGAGACGCAGTTGAGTCGGGCGACCATCGAGGGATTGCTCGCACGACTCGGGCCGGGCTTCATGTTGTTGCCGGACAAGAACGCAGCCGCGCCGGAAAATTCTCCGTTCTACAGCGAGATTCTCGATAAGCATGCCGGCTATGTTCGCCTCGGCTCGCTCAACGCGAACAATCTTTCGTCGCTCGATAAGAAGCTCGCGGAGTTCGGCGAGAAAAAAATTGGCGCGGTGATTGTCGATCTTCGCGCGAGCAGCGGGAGCGATTTCGAAGCCACATCGCAATTCGCGCAGCGCTTTGTCGCCAAGGGGAAACCGCTCTTCACGTTGCGCAAGCAAGGGAAGGATCGCGCGTTTACATCGGAGCGCGAGCCCACTTTTCAAAGCCTGCTCGTTGTGCTCGCCGATAGCGAAACCGCCGGCGGCGCGGAAGCCCTCGCGAGCGCGCTGCGATTTCACGACAAGGCGCTGGTCATCGGCCAAAACACCGCCGGCCGTGCGGTGGAATATTCCGATCTGCCATTGCCGAGTGGAAAAATTTTGCGCGTCGCCGTCGCGGAAGTGATCGCGCCCGATGGCAAATCGTTATACCCGGCCGGCGTAAAACCCGACCTGCCGGTGGAGATGTCGATCTTGGAAAAGCATCAGGTTTTTCAAGCGAGCAACGAAAAGGGAATGGCGCCGTTCGCTAACGAAACGGAACGCCCGCATTTGAACGAAGCCGCGTTGATCGCGGGCACGAATCCGGAGTTGGAATCTGCCGAGCAACGCCGCAGCCGCGCACAACAAACGGCAACGCCGCGCGACCCGATGTTGCAACGCGCGCTCGATGTAATTACTTCGCTCGAAATTTATCAGAAGCGGTAGAGCCGCTCCTCAGTTAAGAATGTTGAGGAACGGATTGGTCGAAGTGGTCGGATCTCCGGTCGGCGCCGTTTGATTGCCGGCGGCGATGCCGGTGTAACTGCCGCCATTGTTCCCGGCTTCGTTGCGAATGATGACATTCTTTCCATTCGCGGTACTGACGAAAATGCCGTTACCTGTGTTGTCTCGGACGTGATTGCCGTCGACTAAATTTCCCGTACCGGAGATGGAAATTCCCCCGCCGTTATTGCTGTTGACCGTGTTGTGCGCGATTCGATTACCGACGCCGTCGCCATAAATGCCGGCTGCGGCGGCGGCGGTTCCATTCACGCTTGCCTGCACTTCCTCAACAATGCACCCGCCGGTGACGCGCAGACCATCGTGACTGTTATTGGTGGTGGAGCAGTTACGCACGACCGAAGCCGGCCCGGTGAAAATACCGCTGTAATTAACGGACGACGAACATTGAATGATCGAGCACCTCGCCCCGACCGAGATCCCGGTTCCGGTGTTTAACCTCGCGGTGGAATTAGTCACGATGCATTCATCATCCGTTGCTATCCCAATCGCCAGGGCGCTGGTCCGGCTGTTGTTCGAAGCGGCTGAGTCAACGATCATGCTGCCGAGACCGACGAATATTCCGTAGCTCCCGACACAGCTGCGAACGCCGCAGTGTTCGACTAGACTGCTCATGCCGGCCTCGATGCCGTTGGCGTCAATGCTTTGGTTCCCGCTAACGACACAATGAGAAATCACGCCGTTGTCTCCGACCTGAATCCCGGCGGCGCTATTGCTGTTGTTATAGGTAATACAGCCCGAAATCGTGCTGGTGTTGCCCGCCATGATCGCGTGCGTGCCGCCATTACCGGTCAACTGACAATTGCGGACGAGCGCGCCGGAACCCGCTTTTAGACCGATGGTCGTGCAATTGCTGATCTGAAGATCTTCATAATGAGACAAAGGAGCAGAGCCCGCCTCGATTCCATTGGCAAACGCCTTAATCGTTCCGTTCTTGACGAAAACGCGACCGAGCGTGGCCGGAACAGAGATACCGAAACCACCGCCATTAGTTGAGATGGCGAAGCCATTTAAATCCAACATGACATCAGGCACGGTGATCCGGATGGCATCAATGCCATTGGCCGAAGTAAGATTTCCTGTGAGGTAATAAGAGCCAGCCGTAGAGATCGTGATCGGAAATACGTTCGGCGCGACCGGTTGGGAGATCGGAGTGCGAGGCTCAACCTGCTGCAGGGTTTTGAATGTCGGCCCGGGGGTGGCCGACGGAACCAGCGAACCCTGGCCGAAAACGGATAGACTGAGTGTCGCATAAAACGCGACGGCCAATATCATCCCGGCAACTCGAAGTCCCATTCCAGCCATCCGGTACGCTTTACCAAACCGAATTGAATCGGACAAACCTATTCGAGCCTCCGTCGGCGCCTGCCTCTGGAAAAAACTTCCGTAAGAGTTACTTTCGCGACAATCGTGAGTCCGCTCGAGGAACGCATCGGCTATAAGTTTCGCAATCCGCTTTTGCTCGCGGAGGCGCTGACGCATCCCAGCGTGGCGCACGAGACGCAAAGAAAACAATTCGATAATCAGCGACTCGAATTTCTCGGCGACGCGGTTTTGCAGCTCGTCATCACGCAGCAACTCTACGGTTACTTCCTGGACAAACCGGAAGGCGAGCTGACGAAGTTGCGTTCGCGTTTGGTCTCGCGCGAAACGTTGAGGACATATGCGGCCGCGATCGATCTCGGAAAATATTTAATGATGGGCCGGGGCGAAGAAGCGAGCGGCGGGCGCACGCGTCCATCGACAATGGCTGATGCGTTCGAGGCATTGATCGGCGCGATCTATCTCGACAGCGATTTGAAAACCGCGCGTCAATTCATTCTCGCCCAGGCGCGCGAGGAACTCGCCGACATCGCGGAAGAGCCGGTCGATATTAATCCGAAGGGCGAATTGCAGGAATTGCTTCAGGCAATTTCTCCGGCCAGTCCGGTTTACGAAACAGTTTCGGAGCGCGGGCCGGAACACGAGAAAACATTTGTCGTGCGCGCAGTTTGGGAAGGCAAAGAGCTTGGCCGTGGCACGGGCAAAAGTAAGAAACAGGCGGAGACCGCGGCCGCGGAAGAAGCGCTGCGACTGAAGCGGTGGGAGCCAGCCGCGGAGCAGGCGGCGGATTCGAAAAAGAAAAATCCGAAAGGCGCTAGGCGTTCGCGTCCGACGGAGAATGTTTGAGCGCGTGCACGTCGCCCCATGCGACATGATCGCGAATTGATTGCGTCACAAATTCCTTCGCGCGTTTGATCGACATCTCCAGCGAATCGCCGCGCGCGAGTCCGGCGACTATCGCCGCCGAATACGTGCAACCGGTCCCGTGCGTCGCGACTCCGGTAACAAATGGCGCGGAGAATTCGGTGATCTTTCCCTCGGCGTAGAGAAGATCGACAGCGTCATGTCCGGGAAGATGTCCGCCTTTGAGTAAAACATTCGTGCGGTATTTTTCCGCCAACGCGCGCGCCGCTCGCGCCATCGATTGTCGATCTTGTATGGTTTCGCCCAATAACTTCGCGGCTTCATCCAGATTTGGCGTGATCAATCTCGCGAGCGGGAACAATTCCTTCTCGTACGCTTCAATCGCATCGGGCGCGAGCAACGGATCGCCGCTAGTCGCGATCATCACCGGATCGACCACCAGCGGAACCTTTCGCGCAAGATCGACAATCGCATTCGCCACCGCGGTCACGATCTCGGCCGTGCAAAGCAATCCGGTCTTAATCGCGCGAATCGGAAAACTTTTCGCCACCACGGCGATTTGTTCTCGCACGATCTCACGCGTCATCGGCTCGATGCGCGCGACTTTGCCCGGCGTTTCGGCGACGACGCACGTCACCGCCGTTAGTCCATAGACTCCAAGCGCGGTGAATGTTTTCAGGTCGGCCTGAATTCCGGCGCCGGCGCTGCTATCCGAACCGGCGATGCTGAGCGCGACGGGAAGTTGTCGATCTAACAAGATGCCAGTCCGGCTCGGACTACGTGCCGTCCGGACCGATGGCTTCGACCGGGCAGCCTTCCATCGCTTCCTTGCAAAGCGCTTCTTCCTCAGGCGACTCCGGCTGTTTGTAAACGAAAGAGTGGCCGCCGTCGTCGTTGCGCTTGAAATTCGCGGGCGCAGTTTCGCGGCATAGATCGCAGTCGATGCATTGATCATCGACATAAAATTTTCCCTCAATGTTTTCGGGATATTTGTTTGCAACGTCGGCCATATTTTACGGTAAACAGTGGACGGGAATGTTAAAACGAAACCCGCCTGACGCAAGTCCGCGCCGCGATTCCATGTAGCGACCATGAAACGCGAAACATTCCTCAACTTACGCGCCTTCCTCATCGAGCTCGCCGTCTATGCCGTGCTCGTGATCGCGTATTTTTTTGCCGTGCTCCATTTGCTCGGCGGCTGGCTTTTTCAACTGCAACAACACCACCATTTCGCTTACGCCGGCGTGGCCATTCTGCTCGTCATCGGCCAGGCCGTTGTGCTCGAAAGCGTGACCACGTTTCTCCTGCGCATGATTCGCGGGCGCAGTGAATAAAAGATCGACATGTTCTTCCCGATTTCGCACTCCCACATCAGTCCGATCTATCTCGCGGTCGTCGGATTTTTAATCGGCATCCTCGGCGGATTTTTCGGCGTGGGCGGCAGCTTCATCGCCGGACCGGCGTTGCGATTGATGGGTGTCGATTGGAATTTTGCCGTCGGCACCGATCTCGCGCACATCGTCGGCAAATCGGTCGTGGCCGCGAAACGACATCGCGCGCTTGGCAATGTCGATCTCAAACTCGGTTTGATCATGGCCTTCGGCACCATCGGCGGCGCGGAATGCGGCGCGCAATTGATTCAAATGTTAAAACGTTCCGGTAATGTGAACCTCGTCGTCAGCGTGGTTTCCATCGCGGTCTACGTCGGCATTTCCAGTTTTATGATTTGGGAGAGCCGCCGGACGTTGCGGATGAAACCGGTGAGCGCGGCAAAAACCGCCGCGCAAAAGAAGCGCGATCCGTCATCGTTTCGCGGCGTCACGCGAAAGATTCAACGATTCAAACTCGCGCCCATGGTGAAATTGCCCGCGTCCGGCGTGACCATTTCGCTCTGGATTATTATTCTCGTCTCGTTCGTCGGCGGATTGTTCAGCGGATTTCTTGGCGGCGGCGCGGGCTACATTCGCATGCCGTCGATGGTTTATGTGCTCGGAATTCCGACGCATCTCGCCGTCGGCACCGATTTGTTCGAGATCATCATCTCGGCCAGCTACGGGACTTTCACGCACGCGATCAAAGGCAACGTCGATATTCTCATCGCGCTCGTCATGCACACCGGCGCGGCCATCGGCGCGCAGATCGGTGCGATCTCGACGCAATATTTCGCCGGTCCGAAAATCCGGCTCGCGTTTGTACCGCTCCCGCTCATTGGCGCGGCCATCGTCATTTACACACTCTTCACCGGACACAAATTGTAAGATCGACATGAAGATTTTGATTTGCAGCGATGGAATGCCCGCGGCCGACAACGCCACGCGTCTCGGCGGTTGGTTCGCGCATGCGACGAAAGCCGAGACGACGTTGTTAGGCATCGCGGAAAAATCTTCCGACGAAGCGCCATTGCGCGACGCGCTCAACGCGCAAGCCGAATTGCTCCGGACCGAAGCCATTTCGCCGGAAGTCGTCGTCAAACGCGGTGATCCCATCGCGGAGATGCTCGAGCAAACATCGACCATGAAATACGATCTCGTCGTTATTGGTTCGCGCCGCACGCACACGAGCGGTCCGTATTGGCGCACGGAAAAAACTTACGAAGTCATCAAGGCGGTGCCGCCGCCAGTGCTCGTCGCGATCGGCGAATGCAATAAAGTGACGAAGTTTCTCGTTTGCACCGGCGGAAAACAATACATCGACGACGCCGTGCGGTTGACCGGCGAAATGGCGGCCGCAGTTCGAGGATCGGTCACGCTGTTGCACGTCATGGCCGAACCGCCGGCGATTTACGCCGACCTGGTTAATCTCGAGGAAGACCTGGACCGTTTGCTCGAATCGGGTTCCGAGCTCGCGCAAAATCTTTTGCGACAGAAGAAAGATCTCGAGTCGTTAGGTGTGCAGGTCATGGTGCGCGTGCGCCACGGCATCGTTGTCGATCAAGTATTCGAAGAAGCGCACCTGGGTCAGCACGATATCATCGTCACCGGCTCATCGCAGGCGCGCGGCGCGCTTCGCCATTACATCATGGGCGATCTCACCCGCGAAATTGTGAATCGCGCCGATTGCCCGGTGCTGGTGGCGCGATCGACCGCGCGACCGCTGGCCAGTTTTTGGGGCCGCCTGCGCAGCGTCTTCGCGCCGGTGCGAACGTAACCATCATGCCGCGCGGATTTGTTTGATCGACAATTCACCGCGCATTAAGGCTTCGCCGACGAGAACGGCATTGATGCCGCAGGCTTTGATGCGGGCGACGTCTTCGCGCGTTTTGATTCCACTTTCGCTTACGAGCACGATATCGTTAGGCGCGTCTTCGCTCAGCCGCTCGGTCACGCTAAGATCGACATGGAACGTCGTCAGATCACGATTGTTGATGCCGATGATCTGCGCGCCAGCATCCGCTGCGCGGTCCATTTCTTCGAGCGTGTGCACTTCGACGAGCGCATCGAGCTGATACTTCACCGCCGCCTCGCTAAGATCGACAAGTTCCTTTTGCGTGAGCGCGGCCACGATCAACAGGATCGCATCCGCGCGATTCGCCGATGCCTCCGAAATTTGAATTTCATCAATCACGAAATCTTTTCGCAAAACCGGCAAGGCAACCTCCGCGCGAACATCGACCAGGTGATCAAGCGCGCCGTGAAAAAATTGTGCGTCGGTCAAAACCGAAATTGCGCTCGCGCCGTTCTGTTCGTACCCGCGCGCGATTTCAACGGGATCGAACGACTCGGCAATTATTCCCGCCGAGGGCGAAGCTTTCTTCACTTCCGCGATGATCGACAACTTCCCGTCCTCGCGCTTCAACGCCGCGCGCAAGCTGCGGAAATCGTTTCGCAGAACCGCTTGTCGATGTAACTCGGCCGCGCGCGGCCGCAGTTGTTCGACCTCACGGCGCTTTACCGCGAGAATTTCATCGAGCCGGCTCATCGGCACAGATTCTAAACATGAACGGCTCAATCGCACGAAGATGTCGATCTTGCGCTTGCCGGTTGGGTCGCGGGATGTAATCTTCCGCTCCCGACGCGCCGAAGTAGCTCAGCTGGTAGAGCAACGGTTTCGTAAACCGTAGGTCACGGGTTCGAATCCCGTCTTCGGCTCCAGCCTTCGCTCGTTAGGCCTGGAGCGCGAGCGAATCGTTCGTGCGCTCCTGCCACTCGTGAATCTCTCGCGTGAATCGGGCAACAACATCGCTGTGGCGCGGGTCGGAGTAGAGATTGTGTTCTTCGCGCGGATCGTCGCGCATATTGTAGAGCTCCTTCTTGTCGAGATCGCGCAGGCAAAGTTTCCAGCCGTCAGCCGAAATCGCCGCGCGGGTCGATTCGCGCAGCGCCGTTTCGTTCGTCGGAGTCAGCCCGGATTTTCTGAAAACGTTGTCGCGTCCGTTCCACTGCGCGAAGATTGTTTCGGCCGTTTGCTCCGCTGGATTTTGCAACAACGCGGCGCGGCTTCGTCCGACTGGTTGCTCGTGCGCGGGCGCGCCTAACAAGTCGAGAAGAGTCGGCACCAAATCGATATGGCTGACCGGCGAAGCGATGCGCTGCGCCCGGTTTTGGCCGGGCAGTCGTAAGAGATAAGGCACATGCAACGCTTCCTCATACATGACCGACTTCTCGAATAGCCCGTGTGCGCCCATCATCTCGCCATGATCGGAGGTGTGGACGACGACGGTGTTCTCGGCCAGCCCCAGTTGGTCGAGTTTCGTCAGAACCGTGCCGATGCTGCGATCGACCTCGGTCACCAAACCGAGATAGTGTTGTTTGATTTTGCGATATGCCTCGGCATTTCCAGCGATCGTCTTCGCCTGCACGACCTGCCGCTGGCGGTAACGATCGGGCATGTCGTCGCCGAAAATTTTTCCGAAGGTCGGCGCAAGATCGACATGTGCGAGCGGATGTTCGTTGTTCAGCGGCCCGTTATAAGGCGGATGCGGTTCGTAGAAGGCGACGAAGAGAACGAACCGGTCGTGTTGATGGCGCTGCAGAAAATCAGCGGCCTTGGTTTCGAGAAATTTTACGCGCGATAATTCCAGCGGCAGCCGACTGATGAAATGTTTGCTGAACGGCTCTTTCTGGTCGTATTTCGGCTCCATCCCCTGGGCGACCAGAAATTTCGCGTAATCGCTCATCGCGAAGCTGCCCTGCGTCACGCCAGTCTTCATCCACTTGCCGTCGATGATGGAGAGCCATTCGTCGAAGCCGCGCTGCGGCTGAAACTCGTGCCCGAGGTGCCACTTGCCGTAGTAACCGGTGCGATAATCGGAGTCGCCTAACAACTGCGGGAAACATTCGAGGCGCTCGGGCAACAAACCGGCATTATCGAGGCAGCCGTTCTGGTGCGGCCACGTCCCGCTCAGCAGTGAAGAACGCGACGGCGTGCAAATCGGCTGCGTCACGTAAGCGCGCTCGAAAATGCACGACTGCGACGCCAGCTTGTCGAGACTCGGCGCGAAGGTGTAGCGCGCTCCATAACACGCCAGCAGTGTCGGCGCGAAATTGGTCCGGCAAAAAAACCACCAGGTTCGGTTTGCGCGACAGATGAACGTTCTGTGCGCGCAAGCGCGGCGCCAGGATCAGACCGGCGGAGCCGAGCGCCGCATTTTTCAAAAATGACCGTCGAGTGATTCGCGACTTCGCCACTGCCAAAAAATCGCGGTCGATCTCGACCCGCGAAAGATCGACAACGCCGCTTTCTCGTGTGCGACGGGATGCGACAGATTATGCCCGACGCGGGCGCGCGCTCAGCGGCGGCGGCGTTTTGTGCCACTCGGTCGCCTGTTCGTAAGCGTGCGCTATTTGCAGGATGCGTTGCTCGTCCAGCGCTTTGCCTAACAACTGCAGACCGATTGGCAATTGTCGATCTTGCACCTGCGCGAAACCGCACGGCACGCTGATCCCGCAAATGCCGGCGAGATTGGCCGCGTTCGTGAAAATGTCGGCCAAATACATCTTCAGCGGATCGGCCGAGCGCTCGCCAAATTTGAACGCGATATCCGGTGTCGTCGGCGAAATGATGGCGTCGACCTTCTCGAACGCATTTGCGAAATCACGGCGGATCAGCTCGCGCACCTTTTGCGCGCGCGAATAATACGCATCGTAATAACCCGAGCTCAGCACATATGTGCCGAGAATAACTCGCCGTTTCACTTCCGCGCCGAGACCTTCACCGCGCGTGCGGGTGTAATGATCGAGCAGATCACGCGCATTCTCCGCACGATAGCCGTAACGCACGCCATCGAACCGCGCCAGATTCGCCGACGCTTCCGCCGTCGCTATTATATAATAGGTGGCGATGGCGTATTGCGTGTGCGGCAGCGACAACATGACTATTTCCGCACCGAGCGATTTCAACTGTTCGACCGCGGCGTTAATTGCTGTTCGCACGTGCTCGTCGAGCGCGTCGCCGATGAGATATTCCTTCGGAACGCCGAGCCGCATCCCCGCAAGATCGACATCGAGATTGCGCGCATAATCCGGCACGTCCGCCTGTAACGTCGTGCTGTCCCGCGCATCAGCGCCCGCGATCGCGCTCGTGAGCAGCGCGCAATCGCGCACCGTTTTCGCGAACGGACCCACTTGATCGAGCGACGACGCGAACGCCGTCGCGCCAAAACGCGATACCCGTCCATAGGTCGGCTTCAAACCAACGACGCCGCACATCGCCGCCGGCTCACGCACCGATCCGCCGGTGTCTGTGCCTAACGAGCCGAACGCGAGATCGGCCGCGACCGCCGCGGCCGAACCGCCACTCGATCCACCCGGCACGCGCGACACGTCCCACGGATTGCGCGTTGGCTTGAACGCGGAATTTTCCGTGGACGATCCCATCGCAAACTCGTCCATGTTGGTTTTGCCTAATGGAATCGCGCCGGCCGCGCGCAGTTTGCGAATAACCGTCGCGTCGTACACCGCGCGGTAGTTCTCCAGAATTTTCGAGCCGCAGGTGCACGGCTGGCCTGCAACATTGATCAGGTCCTTGATCGCGATGGGCACGCCGCCCAGCGCAAGATCGACATCTACCTTTTCCGCCTCCTGCACCGCTGCCTCAAAATCAATCGACAAATACGCGCCGATCGTTGGATCGACATCTTCAATGCGCGTGCGCAGCGCTTCGATCACTTCGCGCGGCGCCACCTCGCGTTTGCGCAGCAGCTCGCGCAAATCGCTTATCGTTAGGCCCGGCAAATCTGCCGGATTCATTCCATCACTTTCGGGACGATGAAAAGATTGTTGGCCTTGCGTGGCGCATTGCTCAGCGCTTCCTCTACCGTCAATCCGGGGCGCGGTTCGTCTTCGCGAAATACATTGAACATCGGCACGGCGTGCGCCGAGGCCTCGACTTCGCTCACATCGGCTTCTTTTAACTTGTCGATGTAGCGCAGCACATCGCCGAGCTGTTTTTGAAAGAGCACTTTCTCGTCACTCGTTAGGCCGAGCCGCGCCAGCTGCGCCACGTGTTCGACGTCCATCTCAAAAGATTTGCAGATGCGTGAGCAACCAGGTCACCGCCACCGCCAGCGCGATTGCGAGCACGAGAAAAACAATCTGTCCCTCGCGTCGATGTTTGCGCAAAGACGTGACCGGCCGGTCGCTTCCGCCGTAGTCGTGATAGCGCTTGTCCCCCAGCGCGAGCGAAACATCGAGGCGCGTCCGTTCCGCGCCCGCCATTTGCCGCATGTCCTCGCGTTGCTTGCGCGCTTCTTCCTCCGCTTTGCGCGGCGCATCGGCGATGAGTCGCTCCAGTTTTTCCTGCTGCGCCCGCAACTCGGCCTCCTGTTGCGCCAGTTGCTGCTTCGTTAGGTCGAGCGTGGTGGCCGATTTAATCGAGCGACGAAGCATGCGCGATCACGGCACCCGTGTTGCCGCAAAAAAGAAAACGATAAGCGCGATCGCACCAAAAACGATCAACGGCAAACTGAAGGCGAGTCCAATCTTGAACCACTTCGCAAAATCTCCCGGTTGATTCAGCATGTCGGAAACGTCCGGCGCCGCTTCCGGAAGATCGACATCTTCATGTGCATCATCGTTCGCCTGTAATCGGCTGCGTGCCTGCGTAAATTCCGCGCGCGCATCGTCCACCGTGCTCAGCGCACGGCTGAGTTCCTTGTGCAAATCCCCCGGGTTCCAACTCTTCGGGTCGATCGCTTCGATCAATTCCAAATGTTGCGCAAAACTTTCCCGCGTCGCGCGCAATTGCTCCAGCTTCGTCTGCGTATCGTAACCTTCGCGTTCCAAAATCACGAGCGACCGCGTGAACTTCTCGCTCATCTCCGCGCGTCCGCGCTCGAGCTCTTCCTGTTTCCGGCTCAGCTCCTCCAGCTCGCGTTTTTGTTTCTCGATCTGCTCCTGCTGCCGCTTGAGCTGGAGCAATTGGTCCTGCGCTTTTTGCACCTGAGAGTCCAGATGCTCGGACGACATCCCATCTTCTTCGCTTAATTCCAGCATCTGTTCGATCGGTCGAATCTTCTCGGGCATGTCAAATTTTCGCATCGCGCGCGGCTGACCGCACATTAGTGAGTCGTTTCCAGAATTCCAGAATTTTCCCGCGGTAAAATTTCTTTTGTAAGATCGACAATCACCTTCCCGGCATCATCTCCAACAAAAATCCTTTGAAATATTCCGTCTCTGGAATGGTCGGCAGCACTGGATGATCGAGGGCTTGTTCGAATCGCAAAAGTTTTCGCGCGGAACGTCGCGCGTCGACCAGCGCATCGGCGATCGTTTGTGCGAAGGCCGCTTCGCTCACGTGATGCGAACACGAGAACGTCGCCAGCATTCCATCTTTCGAGAGCAACTTGAACGCGCGCACATGCAGCTCGCGATAGCCGCGCAATGCATCCTTCAATCCGCCGCGCGCTTTCGTGAACGACGGCGGATCGAGAATGATGAGATCGAATTGCTCCTCCGCCTTCTCCGCCGCGCGCAGGAACGCGAAGACATCTTGTTTGACGATGTCGATCTTGCGTGAATTTCGCGCGGCGTTTTGTTTCGCCGCTTCCACGTTCTCAGCGCTCTCTTCTACGGCAGTCACACTCGCCGCTCCCGCGCCCGCACATGTCAGCGCAAACGCGCCTTGATTGGTAAAGCAATCGAGCACGCGCCGGTCGCGCGCATGTTCCGCGACGATTCCGTAATTCGCGCGTTGATCGAGATAGAATCCGGTCTTGTGTCCGTGCAAAAGATCGACATCGAACTTTACGCCCGAGATTTCGATGTCGATCTTTGCCGGTGGACTGCCGCGCAAGATCCCGCTATGTAAATCCAGACCTTCCGCTTTCCGAATCGGCGCGTCGTTTCGCTCGATGATCGTGCCGCTTCCAATCGCATCCGCGATCAACTCCTTACGCATGTCCATCGCGAGCGTGAGCGTTTGCAACACGAAGACATCGCCATAGCGATCCAGAATCACGCCGGGCAATCCATCGCTCTCGCTCCAAACGACGCGGCAAAGGCGATTGTCGATCTTACGGCGTTCGCGGTACTCGGCCGCTTGCGCGATCCGGCGTTTGAAAAAATCCGCGTCGAGATCTTGTTTTCGTCGCGAGAAACGCCGCGCCACGATTTGCGACTTCGAATTGTAAATCGCGCTGCCGATCAAATGATCGCGCCCGTCGCGCAGCGAAATCACGTCGCCGTCATTCGGTTTGCCGAAAACTTTCAGGACTTCACTGGAAAAAACCCAGTCGTGTCCATGCAAAATTCGCGCGCGGGGTTTGACGACGATTCCGGCCATGCCAAGAATCTACATGCAAACTTCGCCGCAATCAGTTGTCGATCTTCCGGGAATCAAAAAACTTCGCAGCGGAAAGGTGCGCGAAGTCTTCGACCTCGGCCAAACGCTGCTCTTTGTCGTAAGCGATCGGTTGTCGGCATTCGACGTCGTGCTCGACGATCCGATCCCGCAGAAGGGCGCGGTGTTGAATCAGCTCTCGGCTTTTTGGTTTAAAAAATTCGGCGACAAGATCGACAATCACTTCGTCACCGCCGATTTCGACGAATTTCCGAACGAATTGAAAAAGTTTCGCGATCAACTCGCCGGCCGTTCCATGATCGTTAAAAAGACGCAACCGCTCGCAGTCGAGTGCGTCGTTCGTGGTTATCTCGCCGGCTCCGGTTGGAAAGAATATCAGAAATCGAAGAGCGTTTGCGGAATCAAATTGCCGAATGGTTTGCAGCTCGCGTCACAATTACCTGAGCCCATTTTCACGCCGTCCACAAAAGCCGAGCAAGGCCACGACGAGAACATCGACATGAAACGTTGCTCTGAAATTCTCGGCGATGAACTGGCGCAGCGTGTGAGCAAGCTCAGCTTGGAAATTTATTCCGCCGGTCGCGAATATGCCGCGCAACGCGGCATCATCATCGCGGACACGAAATTCGAATTCGGCAAGATCGACAATCAGCTTTTGCTCATCGATGAAGTGCTGACGCCGGATTCGTCGCGCTTCTGGCCGGCCGATCAATACGTCGTCGGCCAAAGTCCGCCGAGTTTCGACAAGCAATTCGTGCGCGATTATCTCGAGACGCTCGACTGGGACAAGACGCCGCCCGCGCCGCGATTGCCACGCGAGATCATCGAAAAGACGTCGGCGAAATACGTCGAAGCATTCGAGCGCGTAACGTGGGAAAAGTTAGCCTAACAAATCGCTGACCATCGATTTCTCTTCACGCAGTTCCGCGATCGACTTGTCGATCTTGTCGCGCGAGAAATCATTGATCGGCACATTCTGGACGATTTCCCATTTGCCGCCACGAACGCGGATCGGGAATGAGGAAATCAAATCTTTGTCCGCGCCGTAACTGCCATCCGAACAAACCGCGACGCTGTGCCAATCATCGCCCGGCGTGTCGGTCGTGAGCGATCGAACAGAATCGACAATCGCATTCGCCGCCGAGCCGGCGGAAGAAAATCCGCGCGCTTTGATGATGGCGGCGCCGCGCTGTTGCACGGTCGCGATGAATTCGTTCTTCAACCAGTTTTCGTCACCGATGACTTCGTTCGCGGATCGATTGTCGATCTTAGCGTTATAAAAATCGGGATACTGCGTGGCGGAGTGATTTCCCCAGATGGTCATGTTGGTCACGCGCGTAATCTCGACTCCGGCTTTGTGCGCGAGCTGCGCGCGTGCGCGATTTTCGTCGAGTCGCGTCATGGCGAACCAACGATTGCTCGGAATGTCTTTCGCGTTGTTCATCGCGATAAGGCAATTGGTGTTGCACGGATTTCCAATGACGAGAATGCGCACATCCTGCGCGCCATTTTTCGCGATCGCGTTCCCTTGTCCGGTGAAAATCTTGCCGTTGATGCCTAACAAATCCTTGCGCTCCATTCCGGCTTTGCGCGGGACGCTGCCGACGAGCAATGCCCAGTTCACATCGCGAAAGCCTTCATCGAGATCGGCCGTCGGCACGATCGAATGCAGAAGCGGAAATGCGCCGTCGTGCAATTCCATGACCACGCCTTCAAGCGCGCCGAGAGCAGGCGGAATTTCGATGAGATGCAGCGCGACTGGCTGCTCTTTGCCGAACATTTCGCCGGAGGCGATGCGAAATAAAAGTGAGTAACCGATCTGCCCGGCCGCGCCGGTGACCGCGACTTTGATTGGTGAAGTCATAGATTTGTCGTCCACAGATTACACAGATTTACACAGATTTTCTTCCGCCAGATTTAATCTGCGTAAATCTGCGAAATCTGTGAATCAAACTCTTCCGCTTTTCTCGAGCAACTCGCGAACGACACGCATCCGCCGCTGCTCGGTTTTGCTCGCGCGCAGTTGCGCGATGGTGCGCTGCATCCGGCGCGTCCAATTTCCTGCGCCCGCAGTGCCAGGAACATTAAAACGATATTTGCGCGCGAGCAGATCGGTCAGCATCACGACCGCGATCCAGGAATTGGATTCGAACAACGCGCGCATGATCGCGGGATAAAAATCCTTTTCGTAATCAATCGGCTGCCCGTGTGTTTCGAAGCCGGCGAACTGCGCCATCTTGTTTAAATCGTGGCGCGCTTGCTCCGAGGTCGATGCTTCCTCCCAAAGCTCGCGCACCGGATTGTGATCGTGCGTCGCATAAGTCGCGACCGAGAGACGATCGTATTCCTCGCCTCGCGGCAAATGACCATGTCGATCTTCCCATTGCGGAATCTTGAATCCGGCAATGCCTAACGAACGTAAACTCGGCCGCACATAATCAGGTACCGTTCCCAAATCTTCGCCGGCCACCCGCGTGTGGCGCGATTCTTCGAGCACCACGCGCAAATATTCTTCGCCTTCGCGTCGATTCGCTTCGCAATTCTCGTGGTTCGAATCATCGCGCGGCGAAAAATGCGGCGCGAGTCCGCCGGTTTTCTCGAGCATCTGCTCGTGCGTGAGCGGAAGGAATTGCTTGTTGCGCGTTGGCCGCCAGGGAAACGCATAGATACGATAAAAGCCGAGGACGTGATCGATGCGGAAGACGTCGAAGATTTCGCGCACGCCGCGGACGCGCTGCCGCCACCACGCGAGTTCGTTCGCACGCATCGTTTCCCAATCATAAAGCGGAATGCCCCAGTTCTGGCCCCATTTGATCGTGAAGTCGTCGTCCTTGAAATACGGCTCGGGCGGCGCGCCGCCGCACCAATCGATCCGGAACTCGTTAGGCCGGCTGAAAACATCGGCGCTGTATAAACTGACGCCGAACGGAATGTCGCCCATGAGCGCGACGCCGCGCTCGTTGGCGTAGCGGCGAAGATCGCGCCATTGCTCATGCGCGATCCACTGCACGTAGGCGAAAAAGTTTCGGCGCTGCAGCAATTGTCGATCTTGCGCGACTTCGCGGATTTTCCATTTGTCCCACGCTTCGGAGTTGTTCGCTTCCATCAACGCGCGGAACCGCGTGTAGTCGTTCAGCCATTCCGCTTCGGCCTCGCAAAATTTTGCGAAATGCGATTGTCGATCTTGCGCGGAGAAATTCGCGAATGCGCGTTCGAGCAACGCGCGCTTCAATTTTTTCACCTGCGGATATTTCACCGAGCCATGCCGCAGTTTCGTAAGATCGACATCGGCCATTGTCGCGTCGAAATCTTCGCGCGTCAGTTCATTAGGCGAACCGGGCGCGAGATACAGCGTTGTCGGATCGAGAGCGCGCGAACTGATCGCGTTGTAGGGACTGTTGTCACCGCCGGTCTCATTGATCGGCAGCAATTGCACGAGCCGAAATCCGATGTCGCTCGTCCAATCAATGAACTCGCGCAGCGATTGCAGATCGCCGATTCCCAAATCGTCTTCGCGCCGCAACGCGAACAACGGCGCCAGAACGCCCGCGATTTTTTTCTTCGGCGACAGCTCCATTCAATTCCTTTAGCCCCTTCTGACCTGCCAATCTTCGACGAGCTTGTTCGGAATTTCCTTCAGGAATCGCGATGGCCGCTGGAAAATGTCGCCGTAGCCGAGGTTCAATCGCATGTGCGAATACGACAAATAAAGTTCGTCGCGCGCACGCGTGATCGCGACGTAAAACAGGCGGCGTTCTTCTTCGAGCGCGTCGCGTGTGTCGAGCGAACGCGAGCTGGGAAACATTCCATCGGTCAGCCAGATGATGAAGACGGTGTGAAACTCGAGGCCTTTGGCCTGATGAACAGAAGAAAGGTTCACCGCCTCCTTGTCGCCGGTTTGATTCGGCGCGGCTTCGGCGTCGACATTGCTGATGAGCGCGAGCTGCGAAAGAAATTCGGCGAGATCTTTGAACTGCCGGCCAAAGGCGGCGAGCTGGTTCAAATCTTCCTTTCGCAATTCGTAATTGGTGAAGTTCACCTTCGCGTAATCATCATAAATCGCTTCGACGATCGACGTGATCATTTCCGACGGCGGATTCGGCTGACCATTCGGCGCGATCTCATCCATCGTGTGCGCGAGTTGTTCCCATGATTTTTTCGAACGCGCGGGTGCATTCATCTTCAGGAAGCGTTCACTCCACGACTTGACTTCGCCGGATTCGCCTAACGATTTGTCCCATTCGTTCCAAAGATTATCGGCGGTGCGATTACCGATGCCGGGGAGTAATTTCACCATGCGCTTGAATGCAACTTCGTCGCGCGGATTCGCGACCAGACGCAAAAAGGAAACGACGTCTTTGATGTGCGCTTGCTCGAAGAAGCGGATGCCGCTGGTGATTTGATACGGAATGCCGCGGCGCGAAAGCTCGAGCTGCAATTCGATGGCGTGATAATGCGCGCGGTAAAGCACCGCGATGTCGCTAAGATCGACATCTTCATCGCGCAGCTCGAGAATTCGCTGCGCGACGAACTGCGCCTGTTCGCTCCCGTCATTCAACGCCACGACGGCCGGCTTCATTCCTAACGACTCGCGGGTCGGTGCAAGGTTCTTGCGAAACTGCTCGACGTTTTCGGCGATGGCCGCGTTCGCCACCTCGAGAATCTCGGGCACGCTGCGATAGTTCATCTCGATCTTGAACACGCGCGCCTCCGGATAACGCTTCGGAAATTCGAGGATGTTTTTGAAGTTCGCGCCGCGCCAGGAGTAGATCGACTGCGCGTCGTCGCCCACAACCATGACGTTGCGATGATCCTGCGCGAGCGTGTCGATCAAGTCCGCCTGGATTTTGTTCGTGTCCTGATATTCATCGACGAGCACGAACTGAAATTGCCGCCGATAAAACGCGGCGATGTGCTCGTGCTCCTGCAACATCGACAATGTCTTTTGCAGTAGATCGTCGAAATCTAAAGAATTCGTCGCCTTCTTCTTTTTCTCGTAGCGCGCCTGCACGTCGCGGATCTTGTCGAGCAACGGCAAAAAATACGGAAACTTCTCCGCGAGCAATTCCTCCAGCGGCGTTTCCGTGTTCACGACAAAGCTGAACAATTCCGCGAGCACGTCCCCTTTCGGAAAACGAATTTCCTTCGGATCGATCCCCGCGTTCGCGACCACGGTGTTGATCAAATCTTTTTGATCTTCGCGATCCATAATACTGAACCCGCTGGCGTATCCGAGCGCGCTGCCGTGTCGCCGCAACATGCGATTGCCGATGGAGTGAAACGTTCCGCCCCAAATGCCGCTCGCATCCACCGGCAACAAATTCGCGACGCGATCGAGCATTTGCCGCGCAGCCTTGTTCGTGAAAGTGAGCAGCAAAATATTTCGCGGATCGATTCCGTTCTCGAGCAGATAGGCCACGCGATACGTGAGCGTGCGCGTTTTGCCCGAGCCGGCGCCGGCGATGATGAGCTGCGGCCCGGGCGGCGCCGTCACGGCGGCGAGCTGCTGTTCATTCAGCTCCGCCTCGTAATTGATGTGAATGGACGATGTCGATCTTGCGGCATGCAGGGTGTATTCGCGCGACATCGCGTTATCTCTAGCGCGAAAATGAGTTGATCGCGACCGCGCGTCGCCTGCATCATCGCGCATTCGCGCCGCCCGAATTCTTCCGTTCGCACTATTGCTGTGCGCAGGTCTTTCTGCGCAATCAGCCGAGTCCAACGTTGAGATGCTGCGCAAACAACTCGCCGCCGCCGAGGAAGCGGATGACAAAGCGGCGACGATCGAGCTCGGCCGTCGCCTGGTCGCAATTGCGCCTAACGACTCCGAGACGTGGGGCCAGATCGCGCAACTACAACTCAACGAGAAAAATTACGACGACTGCGAGCGCACGCTGAATGCGTGGGCGAAAGCGGTGAAGCAACCGCCCCCTGCGTTTCATAATGTGCGCGGCCAGGTCGCATTCGAACGCAAAGATTACGGTGCAGCCGAGCGAGATTTTCTCGCGGCGGTGGCAAAGCAAAGCAGCGGGCAGCTCGCGGCCGACGCCTTCAGTAATCTCGCCGAAGTTTGCATTGTTCAATCGCGTTGGATCGAGGTCGAAAAGTACCGTGCGAAAGCGATTGCGGCGAAAGATTCTGCATCGGGGCACGTTGAACACGCCACGTCGTTGTTGCGGCTGCACCGTTGGGACGCGGCCTACGCCGAGATGGCGAAAGCGAACAAGATCGACAGTGTCGATGCCACGGTGAAGGAATGGCTGCCGCAATTTGAGCGGCTGCAAACATTTTTGCCGCGCATCAAATCGCTTGAGACGCGCATCGCGAAATCACCTAACGACGCCGATCTGCTCCTGCAGCGCGCGCGATTGTTGACTGTGGCGGAGCGGCCGCTGCTCGCGCTCGAGGATTGCGAACGGGCAATGAAGTTGCAGCCGGCTTGGATGCGCGCGCGGATTCAGACCGGCGAAGCGCGACTCGATACTGAAGATGCCGATGGCGCCGCGAAGTTGCAGGTGAGTCACGATCTGACGCGCGTGCAAGATCGACATGTAGCCGACGAACCCTTGCACGAGTTGGCCGACGAAGACGCGCGCTGTTTGCGCGAACCGGATTCGGCGGAACCGCTCGCCGCCCGCTCAAAAACTTTACGCAAGCTTCTGCAATTCACGCTCGCGCTCGCGGACGCGCAAGCCGCGCTCGTGCTCGATGATGAATCGGCCGCCGCGCATTTCGAGGCCGCGCATTCGTTAGACGAACTCGGCCACGGAAAGGAAGCACTCGCGGAAATTGTGCGCGCGACGGAATTGAATCCGCAAGACCCGGTGGCGTGGTTTTATCGCGGCTTGCTCGAAGGACAGCGCGCCGATCTTGCGGGTGCGATCGAGTCGCAGACGAAATCGCTCGCCATTCGCGAATCGGTTGTCGCATTGCGCGAGCGCGAGCAATGCGCGCGGCGCATGGGCAAAGCGAAAGAGGCAGATGTCGATCTTGCACGCATTCGACAGCTGGAGCCGCCGCCACAATGAAAGCCACGGCCTTCATTTTGTGTTGTGCGTTCGCACTCGTCGCGAGTGCGGAAACGAATCCGGAAGCCGGTGGCATCGTCATCCAGCCTAACGACGGCGAGATTGCGCCCGGCGACGAGATCACCATCACCTTTCCGAGCGCGATGGTGAACACGGACAAGATCGACATGGCGGACCAGCCGTGTCCGTTCGTGAGCGCGCCGAAAATCGAGGGGACATTTTTGTGGAAGAGCGAGACCGAAGGGGTTTTTACGGTGAAAAATCTTGTCGCCGGCAAGACGCACCGGCTCATGCTTGCGCCCGGCCTAACCAACGCCTCCGGTCAACGCGTAGACGCGCGCTGGAGTATTGAGCTCGCCGCGAAAGCGTTCGACGTCACGACCGATTTCGAAGAGCGCGAGCATCTCAACGCGCAACCGCAGATTGCGCTCAACACCACCTACGACGTGCGCCTGACTGAGGTGGCCGAGCACATTTATTTGCAAGATCGACAATCGCGGCAGCGGTTTCCGGTCGACGTGATTATTTGGAATGAGGAAAAAACGCCGCCGGCGATCGAAGCGAAAGAGTTTCGCGTTTCGCCGCGCGCGGCGTTGCCGGCCGATCGCACGTTCGATCTCATCGTCAACGGCCTGGTAGAATCGAAAACGCGCCAGGCGTTGCCGTATCTGAAAGTTTTCCCAGCGGGAAAAACGGCGCCGCTGAAAGTGGAATGGGTCGCGGCCATGCACGACGCGCTCGATGCGCCGCGGATCGATATCAAATTCAGCGACGATGTCGATCCGGCGGAAGCGACGCCGGAGAAAATCCGCGTCGAGCCAGCGGTGAAAAACATGAAGGTGCTCGCGAGCGGCGACGATGTTGTGGTCCGCGGCGACTTCGACACGACGCACCAATATCGCGTGACGATCTCGCCGCAGCTGAAAGGCGAACGCGGTTTCAGCTTGCCCAACGAATCACGCTGGAAGGCAACGTTTCGCGAACCGCAGCCGGCGTTGTTGTTTCCGGCTTCGCAGATTTTTGTGCGCGCGAAACCGGAAGTGCGCTTTTCCTTTTTCCAATACAACACGCCGGCGGTGGCGTGGAAGCTCGCACGCGTACCGCTGGAGAAACTTCCAACGGTGAGCGCGCGTGTGCGCGAGTTCGAAAAGGAGGCGCTCAATCCGCTCACGGGAAAAGCGATTGTCGATCCTCGCACCGGTTTCACCCAACAATTCCAAACCGAACTACTGGTGGACGGATTCAAATTGCCGGTTGTCGCAAGCGGAACGATCGACGCCGCCAGCGGTGAGAAGGCGACGCAGCGCGACCTGCGCATCACCATCCCGAAAGGCGAGCCGATCGCCGGCGCCTATATAATAGAGGCGAGCGCGAAGCTAGCGGACGGCCGCGTCGTCGGGAATCGATCGATCATTTGCGCGAGCGATCTCGTGCTCACGCAAAAACGCACCGCCTCGAGCGTGGTTGTTCGCCTAACTAAAATGTCGGACGGCCAGCCGGTCGCGGGCGCAACCGTGCGCGCGGTGACGAAGGAGAATGTCGATCTTGCCAGCGCACTCACGGACAAGAACGGCATGTCGATCTTTCCGAAGGACAGAATTTTGCCGGAGAAAAGGCCCGGCGTGCATTTGTTCATCGCCGATTCGCCGAATGGACCGGCGATGCAATTCGCCGAGGGCGCGACCTACGCGCAATCGGGCGAGACGAGCCGCGCCGCATTAAAACCGCACGCCGAGATCATCACCGATCGAAATTTATATCGGCCCGGCCAGATGGTGAAGATGAAAGGTCTCGTGCGCGAGCTCAGCAAAATCGGCCTAACGATCCCGGCCGCGATGGAAGTGCGCTGGCGGGTCACGGAAAGTTATGGCGAGCGCGCGGCGGGCGAAGGCACGACCACCTTGTCGAGCGACGGTGGATGGGAAGCGGAATGGACGGTGCCGGAAAAATTGAAGCTGGGCCGTTACGAAATCCGCTGCAAGATCGACAATCAGGATTACGACGGCTCGACGCCGATCAGCATCGAAGAGTATCGCGTGCCGCTGTTCGATGTCGCCGTCGAAACCGAAAACGCGGTCGGGCAAAAGGCAGATGCGCGCGTGGCGTCAAAATATTTTCATGGCGCGCCGAATGTCGGCGCGCGCGTGCATTGGAAAGCGACGTGGTCGGTCGCGTCCGGCTCGTCCAGCGAAGAAGCGGAAGGGGAAACCGATTCAACATCGACATATCGGCGGCGATTCAATACGCGCGCTGATCTCGGTCCGGCCATCGATCTGATGACGGCGGATACGAAAACGGTGGAAGGCGACGCGAAATTAGATGAACACGGTTTTGCCAGCGTGGCGTGCGAATCACCGTTCAAAGACAACGCCGCGGTCGAGAAAGCGCACGTCTTCTGGCGGGCCGACGTCACGTCGGCCGATGGACAAACGATCACCGGCGGTGAAGCGGCTGATATTTTCCCTAACGAAACGCGGCTCGGCATTAAAACCGAGGAGAAGCTCGGTGACAACGGCGGCGTCAGCGTGGACATCAACGCGGTTAATTCCGACAACAAAAAGACGAACGGCGTGGCCGTACATGTCGATCTTTTCCATGTGGTCACGAAAGTGGCGAAGGAGCAAATCGCGCCGTTTGTTTTTCGTTATCGCAATGTCGATGAGCTAACCAAGGTCGCGTCGCAAGATGTAAAGACGCCGGCAAAGTTCGTTTTTCCGGCGAAAGAAACCGGACGTTACGCCATCGCTGCGAGCGCGACCGATCGCAAAGCGGTTTTGGTGAGCGATGAAACGACCGTGACCGGCGAACAACCGGCCGAGCTGCCGGTGCAAAACGAAACCAGCTTCGCGGTCACGCACGAAACGAAAATGTACGCGCCGGGCGAGAAAGCGACGTTGTCGATCCAGGCGCCGTTCGGCGGCGTCGCGTGGGTTTCGGTCGAGACCGATGAGATTCTCGACACGCTGCTCGTGCCGCTTTCCGGAAATGCCGCGCGCATCGAGTTGCCGATCAAAAAAGAATACGCGCCGAATGCGACGGTCGCGATTTATATCGTTAGGCCGGGCGGCAAAGACGAACTGCCGCGCGAGCGTTTTGCCGCGACGGTGATCGAAGTACGTCGGCCGGAACGCGAGTTGAAGATCGAGCCGCATCTCGCGGCGTCGACCGTAAAGCCGGGCGAGAACGTGCGCGGCGATATCAAAGTGACGAGCGAAAACAAACCGGTGCAAGATGTCGATCTTGCCGTGTTCGCGGTGGACGACGCGGTGTTAAAACTGGGCAGCTGGCAATTGCCGAACGTGCTCGCCGATTTTTATCCGCGCAATCCATTCGGCGTCCGGAGTTATCAATCGCTCCACAATTTCGTCGAACAAATCCTGGCAAAGAGTCTCACCCAAAAAGGTTTCATCATCGGCGGCGGCGGCGAAGACGAAATCGCCAACGTCAAAAACGTGCGCAAGGAATTCAAGACGCTCGCGTTTTGGCAGGGCTCGTTGAAAACGAATCGCGACGGCAAGGCGAATTTCGAATTCGTCGCGCCCGATAACCTGACGACGTTTCGCGTGGTCGCGGTTGGGCAAACGAAAGCGCATCAATTCGGCGGCGACGCGAATACGACGCTACAAGTTTCGAAACCGCTGCTGATTAATGCGGCGTTGCCGCGATTTTTGCGCGACGGCGACGAGGTGGAGCTGCGCGCGTCGGTGCAGCAGAACTTCGCGGATGCGGACGACATCACGGTGAAATGCGTGACGGACGCGCATTGCAAACTCGCGGGCGATGCGAGCGCGATGCAAAATGCGAGGCGCGATGCGCCGACGGTGTTTCGTTTCAAAGCGCACGTGGAAGATGTCGATCTTGCACCGGTTAAAATTCGTTTCGAGGCGATCGCGAAATCAAACGCAAAGATGTCCGATGCCATGGAGCTGACTCTGCCGGTGCAGCCGCCGACGATTGTGCGCAAAGAAACTATCGCCGGCACATTCAATGGTCCGCAGTTCGAGGCGCAATCGAAAATGCCTAACGATTGGAAGCGTGGCCACGGAAAATTCGACGCCACCATTTCGACGACGGCGTGGCTGCCGAAGATCGCCGGCATTCCGATGATCCTCGATTACCCGCACGGTTGCTTCGAGCAGATCTCGACGAAGTTGTTAGGCTACAGTTTGCTCGCGAACCTGCTGGCGTATTTGCCGGAAGTGCAGGCGCGCGATTCCGACTACCGCGCCATTCTCGAGCGCGGGATGACGCAGTATAACGAGTCACTGCTGGCGGACGGTTTTCTTCCCTACTGGCCGGGCGGCGATACGCCTAACGAGTTCGTCACCTGCGAAGCGTTCTGGGCGGTGAACGAATCGGTCAAGGCCGGGTTCGAAGCGCCGGAAGGTTTGCGTGACAAGCTCGCCGGCGCGCTCAAGAAAATGGTGAAGGGGGAAAGATCGACATCTTCATTCGACAAATGTTTCGCGCTCTTCGTGCTCACGCAATACGAGACGGAGGAAGATTTGAGCGCGGCGGCGCAGGATTTGTATTTGCGCCGCAACCAAAGCACCGACGAAGCGCGGGCGTTGCTCGCCATTGCGCTGCACCGGCTGAACATCATGCCGCGCGAAAAGGAGCAATTGCTCAATGAAATCGCGGCGCCGGTGAAAGAGCGCGCGTTCGATCCGCAAACGTTCACCTCGATGAACCGCGCGGAGGCGATCATCGCACTCGCGTTCGACACCGTCGCGCCCAAGCTTTGGACGAAGGAACGCAAAGAGCGCGTGCGCGCACGCATGTTGCAGTTGATGGATTCGTCGGTCGCACTTTCGACCCAGGAAAATTTGTGGTTGCTGCTCGCGTTCAAGTCAATGGTCGCGGCCGAGAACGCGCCGCGCCTAACGAACGCGGAACCGAAAGGCGCGCTCTCGCAAAATGGCTGCTCGAGCGCGTGGCTCGATCGCAAGATCGACAATCAACTTTCGGTCACCGGTTTGAACAAAGCCGCGCTCACTTTTTTGATGAAGGCGGAGTATTCGACCCACGAAGTGCAGACGGATCGCGTCGATCGCGGATTCCGTGTCGAGCGCGTCGTGCGCAACATGACGGACGCAAAGCGCACCGGCGAACAAGCGACGCCGTTCAGAATCGGCGACCAGGTTCTGATCACGTATCGGATCAACACGCGCAAGAAACAGAACTACGTCGCGCTCGAAGATGCGTTACCCGCCGGGCTTGAAGTGGTGAATCCGAATCTCGCGTCGGTCTCGAAATTTTTCGAGCTGCCTAACGATGAAGCGCAAGATCGACATGTGCTCGCGTTGTCGCATTCGGAAATGCGCGACAAAGCAACGTTGCTTTACTTCGATGATTTTGATCCGGGCACCGGAACGTATTCCGTGCTGGCGCGCGCGACGGCGGCTGGAACGTTTCGTTGGCCGGCGACACAAGTTGTCCCGATGTACGACAGCCGCTTTTCCGGATTGTCGCCCTCAACTCTATGCGTCATCTCCGGCGACTGATTTTTCCGGGGAGCGCACGCGGCTCGCGTGCGGGTTTCGGCGGCTCGCCGAAACAATCTTTCGGGAAAGTTCGCGAAAGCGGGCCGCTTTCGTCCGCAGGCGAGCCGCCTGCGCTCCCCAGAATTCTGCGTCGCTGCTCGATCATAATTGTGATTCTCGTCGCAATGACGGTATCGATCTTGTGCTGGCCGATGCCGCGTTCGTTAGGCGATCCATTAACTGGAACGCCGACGTTGCTCGACGTGCGCGGCCGCGAGATTGCCGAGCTTCCGTCAGCGGAGGCACGCGTGCAATTGCCGCGCCGATTGAACGAACTCAGCGACTGGCTTCCGCGCGTCACCGTCGCGCTGGAAGATCATCGCTTTTACGAACATGGCGCAGTCGATTGGCGCGCGACGGCGGCGGCGTTCGTGCGCAATTTAAAA